>CAIZPE010000149.1 GCA_903934795.1 uncultured bacterium
GATCCGGCCACCGGTCGCCTGCTCAAGCGCGAGTACGGGCCCTGGATGCTCACCGCCATGCGCCTGCTGGCCCGCCTGACGTTCCTGCGCGGCGGCGCGCTCGACAACTACGGGCGCACCGAGGAGCGGCGCATGGAGCGCGCCCTGATCGGCGAGTACCAGGCGATGATCGAGGGGGTGCTCGCCGGGCTGACCCCCGCGCGCCTGGCCGATGCGGTGGCGCTGGCCGCCAGCGTGGACCAGATCCGCGGCTTCGGTCATGTGAAGCACGCCAATGTGACCAAGGTCCGCGAGGCGCAGGCGCAGCTGCTGGCCGCCTACGAGGGTCAGGCGCCGGCGCGGGTGATCGAGATCCGGCGCGCGGCCTGAGTCTGGCCGGCTCAGCGGCCGGCCGAGCGCACCCGCCAGATCGGGTGCGTGGCCATCACGCCCAGGGTCACCGCCAGCACCCCCGCCACCGGGATCAGCACCGCCTGGCGCGCGCCCAGCGCGCCGATCGCCAGGCCCATCATCAGGGAGCCCACCGGTGCGCCGCCGATGCTGGCCACCGAAAACGCGGCCATCACCCGCGAGCGATGACTGGCCGGCGCGTTCTCCTGCAGCAGGGTGCGTGACATCGACATCGCCAGCCCGCCGCCCATCCCCCAGGCGAACACGCAGGCATTGAAGCCCCACTGCGGAATGTCCAGCGCCATCGGCAGCAGCGCGGCGCAGCCGCCGAACTGCGACACGCACAGCGCGCGGCCGGGCGTGGCCACACCGCCGCGCCGGATCAGCACGGCGATCATCGTGAGCGTGCCCAGGCCGAAGGCGATCAGGCCCTGCGCGATGTCGCGCGAGCCGCCGCCGTGCAGATCACGGATCGCCAGCGGGATCAGCACCACCATCACGCCGGCGAAGAACACGCCCATGCCCACCAGCAGCAGGAAGGTGGCGCGGATGGTCGGGTCGGCGAAGAGCACCGCGAAGCCGCCGCCGATCTCGCGCAGCGGTGAGGGCCTGGGGCCCTCGGGCGCGGTGGGCCTCTGGGCCGGCAGGCGGCTGGCCGCGAACACGCCCAGCGCCAGGAGCAGCGCCTGGGCGATCAGGATGCCCACCGGCCCCCAGGCGCCAGCCTGCCCGGCCAGGGCCTGGCCGAGCATCTGCGTGCCGAACTGCATGCCGATCGCCACCGTGACCACCTTCTGCACCGCGCCCCCGGCCACCCGGTTGAGCATGCCGTCGCGGGCCGGCAGCGCGAAGGCGCTGACCACCCCCCACGCAAGCGCATAGGCGAGCACCAGACCCTCGCCGATGCGGCCCAGCGCCAGCGCCGCAGCCAGCCCGAGCGGCATCAGCATGCCCACGGCCTGGATGCCGATCAGCACCCGGCGCGCGTCCACCCGATCGGCCAGCCAGCCGCCCACCATCAGCAGCAGCAGCGCCGGCAGCTGGCCGAGCATCTGCGTGAATCCGAAGCGCTCGGCCGGCTGCTGCAGTTCGATGGCGAGCAGATAGGCGAGCAGCACCGACTGGATGCCCGAGGGCGCCATGAAGGCAGCCACGCTGGTGTAGTACCAGGCGATGGCGGCGCGGGCGCCATGGGCGGGGGTGGGCGCCCGGCGTTCGGATGGGGGTGGGCTCACGGCGTTCTCGCGGCGATGGCTGGCAGGCGGGCGGTGCAGCGCGACGCGAAGCCTAACCGACCCGATGCAGCCCCGCCCCATCGGCATTGCAAGTCCACCGTCTGTCGATCGGCGGCGCGCGCTTGGCGCCACCTCGGCTTACACTCGGAGGGTTTATCTCATTGAGGTGTCGCTTTCATGGATGAAAAACCGGTGGATCCGGCCGCACCGGCCGCCTCCGGCATGGAACGCCGGCAGTTCGAGCGCCGCCCACTGCGCAGTACCGCACTGCTCGCGTTGCCCGGTCAGGGGCCGGTTCAGGTGCAGACCGTGGACATCAGTGCCGGCGGCATGGGCCTGGTGGGTTCGGTGAACCCGGTGCCGCGCACGGCCTGTGCCATCCGTCTGGCGCTGCCGGTGTCGGCCTGGGACCGGGTCAACATCGAGGCCCAGGGCCGCATCACGCACAGCGTGTTCTCCAGCAAGGACGGCGCCTTCAAGATCGGCATGCAGTTCGTGGATCTGCCAGCGGTGATCGCCGTGGCCATCAACCGCTATGTGAAGGGCTGACATGAGCTTCCTGTCGCTGAACCTGCTGATGGCGGCCGGGTTCGTGGCAGGGATTCTCGTGTGTTTCGAGCTCGGCCGGCGCATCGGCCGGTCGGCGCTTGCGGCGGGCCCCGACGGCCTGGCCAAGGGGGTGGGCCCGGCCGAGGGCGCGGTGTTCGCGCTGCTCGGTCTGATCATCGCCTTCATGTTCTCGGGCGCCGCCGCCCGCTTCGAGGCCCGTCACCACCTCGTCACCCAGGAAGCCAATGCCATCGGCACCGCCTGGCTGCGCCTGGATCTGCTGCCGGCCGATGCCCAGCCCGGGTTGCGCGAGGCCTTCCGCCGTTACACCGAGCTGCGCGCGGTGGCCTACCAGGATGCCCATGACGATGCCCTGACCCGGCAGCGGCAATCGGAGGGCGACGCCCTGCAGGCCGCCATCTGGCGCGATGCCGTGGCGGCGGCCACCCGGCCCGGCCTGCCACCCTCGGTGGCCTCGCTGATGCTGCCGGCGCTCAACGACATGATCGACATCACCACCACCCGGCTGATGGCGGCGCGCAACCACCCGCCGGCGGTCATCCTGCTCCTGCTGGCGGGCCTGATCGCGGTGGGCGCGATGCTCTTCGGCTACAGCACGGCCGACAGCCGTCAGCGCAGCTGGTTCCATGTGCTGGCCTTCGCGTGCATCCAGGCGCTGGCGGTGTTCGTCATCCTGGACATGGAGTTCCCGCGGCTGGGCCTCATCCGCATCGACGGCTCGGACCAGGTGCTGCTCGATCTGGCCGCCACCATGCGCCAGCCCGCGCTCACTCGGTGAACACATCCTCGCGCTTGCGACGGATGGCCGGCAGCAGCACCACCACCAGCAGCAGCGCGGCAATGCCCAGCAGGGTGGCGCTCAGCGGCCGCTCGAAGAACACCACCGGATCACCCTGCGCGTAGCGCATGGCGCGCCGCAGGTTCTCCTCCATGAGCGGACCCAGCACGAAGCCGAGCAGCAGCGGCGTGGGCTCGAAGCCGAACTTCAGCAGGCCATAGCCCATCAGGCCGAAGCCGGCGGCCATCATCACCTCGAGCGTGGAGTTGTTCAGGGTGTAGACCCCGATGCAGCAGAACAGCACGATCGCCGGGAACATCAGCCGGTAGGGCACCCGCAGCAGCGACACCCACATGCCGATCATCGGCAGGTTGATGATCACCAGCATCAGGTTGCCCACCCACATGCTGGCGATCATTCCCCAGAAGAGGTCGGGCCGCTTGGTCATCACCTCGGGGCCGGGCTCGATGCCCTGGATGATCATGGCGCCCACCATCAGCGCCATCACCGCATTCGACGGGATGCCCAGCGTGAGCATCGGGATGAACGAGGTCTGGGCTGCGGCGTTGTTGGCCGACTCGGGGCCGGCCACGCCCTCGACCGCGCCCTTGCCGAAGCGAGACGGGTCGCGCGCGATCTTCTTCTCGACGGTGTAGGCCGCGAACGAGGCCAGCACCGCGCCGCCGCCCGGCAGCAGCCCGAGCACCGAGCCCAGGCCGGTGCCGCGCAGCACCGCGGGCAGTGCCTCGCGCAGCACGCTCGCCTTGGGCCACAGCCCGGTGACCTTGGAGTCGAGTACCGAGCGATCGGTTTCGTTGGTGTCGAGGTTGCGCAGGATCTCGGCGATGCCGAACAGACCCATGGCCAGGGCCACGAAGCTGATGCCGTCGGAGAGCTCGCCCACGCCGAAGGTGTAGCGCATGGCGCCGGTGTCGACATCGGTGCCGATCAGCCCCAGCAGCAGGCCGAAGAAGATCATGGCGAAGGACTTGATCACCGAACCGCGGGCCATCACCACCGCCGCCACCAGGCCCAGCACCATCAGCGAGAAGTACTCGGCCGGGCCGAACTTCTGCGCGATGCCGGCCAGCGGCGGGCCGGCCGCGGCGATCAGCAGCGTGCCCACGCACCCGGCCAGGAAGGAGCCGAGCGCGGCGATGGCCAGCGCGTCGCCCGCCCTGCCCTGCCGCGCCATCTGGTGGCCGTCGAGCGTGGTGACGATGGACGAGGCCTCGCCCGGCAGGTTGACCAGGATGGCGGTGGTGGAGCCGCCGTACTGGCTGCCGTAGTAGATGCCGGCGAGCATGATCAGCGCGCTGGCCGGCTCGAGCTTGAAGGTGATCGGCAGCAGCATGGCGATGGTGGTCACCGGGCCGATGCCGGGCAGCACGCCGATCAGCGTGCCCAGCAGGGTGCCGATCAGGCAGTAGAGCAGGTTCTGCCAGGTGAGCGCGACACCGAAGCCCAGCGCGAGGTTGGCGAGCAGATCGGTCATGGCAGGATGCGCAGCGGCAGGTTCAGGGCGAAGGGAAAGAGCAGGCACGCGAAGCCCGCCATGCACAGGGCCAGCAGCACGATCTCGCGCAGGCGCGGCGAGGGCGCGGCCAGCGCAGCCAGGGCCACGGCCAGCGTCGAGGCGATCAGCAGGCCGGTGCGTTCGATGCACAGCGCAAACACAACCAGCGAGCCCAGCACCAGCACCATGGGGCGCAGCCGCCACTTCTCGAGCGCTGCCCCGCGAGCCACCAGGCTGCTCAGCACCAGCACCGCCCCGAACGCGCCGGTGATCCAGGCAAGCAGGATGGGCACATAGCCGGGGCCCATGCGATAGGCGGTGCCCACCTTCAGGGGCTGGGCGAACCACCACGCGAGCGCGGCGACCACCAGCAGGAACAGGCCCGCGGCAAGTTCGGTGGGGCCGGCGATCAGCCGGCGCGCAGCCCCGCCAGCCGGGGGTGTGGGTTGTGGTGATGAAGACATGCGGCTCCCTGGCCAGAACGCGTCGATCCCGGAATGCCGGCGTGCCCCGCCGTGAGGCTTCGCAGGTAGGATCCCTCGGCGCCCGCGAGTTTCGCAGGATGCGCCAACCGGTCGACGAACCGGCAGTTCAAATCGAAATCTATGGAGACACCCCCATGACCATCAGTTTCAACAGACGAAAAGCGTTGGCCGCTGCTGGCGGCGCCATGGCGGTTGCTGCCGCGCCGCGTCACGCCCTCGCGCAGACGCTGCCCACCGGCACCATCCGCGTGCTGGTGGGGTTTCCGGCCGGTGGCGGCACCGATGTGATGGCCCGCATCATCGTCGAGAAGCTCAAGGAGAAGACCGGGCTGAACATCATCGTCGACAACCGGCCGGGCAACAGCGGCAACCTCGCCTGCGAGATGCTCAAGAACGGGCCCACCGACGGGTCGCTGCTGATGTACGGCACCAGCGCCACCACCGTCGCGCAGAAGGTCACCCGCAAGCAGCTCAACTACGACATCGACAAGGACCTGATGACGCTCGGTCTCACCGGCACGGTGTCGGTGGCCTATGTGGTGTCCTCGACCATCGGCGTGAAGACCTTCGCCGAGTATCTGGACTGGCTCAAGAAGAATCCCAAGCGGCAGAACTTCGGCACCACCGCCATGGGCAGCATGACCCACTTCTTCGGCGTGCTGATGGGCCGCGAGATCGGCATTCCCCTGGAGCCGATCGCCTACAAGGGCGCCGGCCCCCTGATCGCCGACCTGTCGGCCGGGCATGCCGCTGCGGGCTGCGGCGGGGTGTCCGACTTCCTCACCCACCACCGCGCCGACAAGATGAGGGTCATCGCCATCAGCGCGCCCAAACGGGTGGCGGCCGCGCCCGATTTTCCGACCATCGCCGAGCTCGGCTATCCCAAGCTGTCCTATGAGGGTTTCTACGGCTTCTACGCGCCCGCGCGCACCAACCCGGCGGTGGCTGCCCTCTGGCACAAGGAGCTGCGCGCGGTGGTCGATTCACCCGACACCAAGCAGCGCCTGCTCGGCGTGGGGCTGGAGGTGCTCACCTCCACGCCGGCCGAGATGACGACCCGCCAGACCAACCTGATCGCCTACATGACCTCGGTCATGAAGGCCGCCGGCGTCGAGCCGGAGTAATGCCTCTTTCAACCCGGAGATGTCCCGCATGAGCTTCCAAGTCAATCGCCGCAAGGCACTCACGCTGGCCGGCGGCGCCGCGCTGGCCAGCGCCCTGCCCGCCCCCAGCCTCGCCCAGGCCCTGCCCTCGGGCCCGATCCGCATGATCGTGGGCTACCCCGCCGGTGGCGGCACCGATGTGATGGGCCGCATCATCGCCGAGAAGCTCAAGGAGCGTCTGGGCATCAATGTGCTGGTGGAGAACCGCGCCGGCGCCAGCGGCACCCTGGCCAACGACAGCGTGGCCAAGGGCCCGGCGGACGGCTCGGTGATCCTGTATGCGCCCAGCGCGGCCACCACCGCCCAGAAGGCCACCAAGAAGTCGCTGCCCTACGACCTCGACAAGGATCTCGCCCCGATCACCATGGCGGGCACCGTTTCCACGGTGTTCGTGGTCTCGCCCACCATCGGCGTGAAGACCCTGCCCGAGTACATCGAGTGGCTCAAGAAGAACCCCAGGAAGCACAGCTTCGGCTCCACCGCCATGGGCAGCTCCACCCACTTCTTCGGGGTGGAAATCGGCCAGGCGATCGGTATTCCGCTCGAGCCGGTGGCCTACAAGGGTGCTGCGCCCCTGATTGCCGATCTCTCGGCGGGTCATGCGCCGGCCGGTTGCGGCGGCCTCACCGACTTCCTCACCCATCACCGCGGCGACAAGCTGCGCATCATCTGCATCTCGGCGCCCAAGCGGGCCTCGGCTGCGCCTGATCTGCCCACCATCGCCGAGCTCGGCTACCCCAAGCTCGCCAGCGAAGGGTTCTACGCGTTCTACGGTTCGGGCAAGATGAGCCCGGCGCTGGTGAACCTCTGGAACAAGGAGCTTCGCGCCGTGCTCGATGCGCCCGAGATGCGCCAGCGTCTGGTCGGTCTGGGCCTGGAGGTGCAGACCTCCACCCCCGCCGATCTGGCCAGCTATCAGACCCGGCAGTTCCAGCAGTTCCTGTCCTCGATGAAGGCCGCGGGCTTCGAACCCGAGTGAGTCCGCGCGCGCTCACGGCGCTGATGTGCACCTACCTCGGCCTCACGGTGCTGGGGTTCCACGGTGTCGCAGCGCTGCTGCCAGGGTTCATGGATCTCTGGCAGCTGAGCGAAACCCAGGCGGGCTGGCTGCTCGGCGTGATGTCGCTGTGCTCCCTGCTCGCCTCCCCTGCCATCGCCCTCACCGACCGGGTCGACACCCGGTGGGTGCTGCTGGCGGGCACGGTCTGCAACATCGTCGGCTACGCCGGCTTCGGCCTGTTCGCCGACGGTCTGCTCTCGGGCATGTTCTTCCGCGGCCTGGCCGGCGTGGGCTATGTGCTCTCGTACATGCCCGGCATCAAGGCGATGGCCGACCGGCTGGCGCCCGCCGATCAGGCGCGCGCCACCGCCACCTATGTGTCGAGCTTCTCGATCTGCTCCAGCCTGTCGGTGGCGCTGGCCGGGCTGGTGGCCGGCTGGGCCGGCTGGCGTTGGGCCTTCGCGGTGCCGGTGGTCAGCAACCTGATGGCGGCCGCGCTGGTGCTGTTCGTGCTGAAGCCGGCTGCCCCGGCGGGGGCCGGGCGGCCCGCCGCTGCGGGCGCGGGCCTGTTCGGCTGGCGCGCGGTCACCGGCAACCGCAGCGCCATGGGCTTTGTGGCCGGCGGCTTCTCGCACACCGTGGAGCTGTTGGCCATGCGCGGCTGGACGGTGGCCTTCCTCGCGTTTGCGGTCTCTTTGCACCCGGGCTCGGCGCCGGCCTGGAACCTGTCCCTGGTGGCCACGCTGCTCATCCTGCTGGGCGTGCCCAGTGGCGTCATCGGCGGCGCGATCGGCGCACGCCACGGCCTGGCCCGGGTGTCGGTGGTGGTGATGGTGCTCTCGGCGATCAACGCGCTGGTGGTGGGCTTTTCCGCTGCGCTGCCCTTCTGGGTGTTCTTCCTGGGGCCGCTGGTGCTGCACAACATCCTGGTGCTGGCCGACAGCGGCACCCTCTCGGCCGGCCTGATGTCGCGTGCCGATCCGGCGCGCCGCGGCGCAACCGTGGCCTTCTACACCATGGTCGCCTCGGTGGGCTCCTTCGTGGGGCCGGTGCTGCTCGGCACGGTGCTCGACGCCGCGGGCGGGCGCCAGTCGCTGCTCGCCTGGGGCCTCGCCTTCGGCAGCGTCGGCCTGATCGGCCTGATGGCCGCGGCCACGCTGCACCGGCTCGCCGGCCGAGACTAGCGCGGCTGCGCGCGGCGCCGGGCTGGCGCAGAATGCGCGGCGTTCCTCCAGTCACGCTGCGTTCCTTCCTCCAACGCCTTTCGCGAGCCCCGCCATGATCCGCTTCTACTTCAACGCCGCTCCCAACCCCATGAAGGTGGCCCTGCTCCTCGAGGAGCTCGGCCTGCCCTACCAGGGTGTGCCGGTGGACACCCGCAAGGGCGAGCAGTTTGTGCCCGCCTACCTGCAGGTGAACCCCAACGGGAAGGTGCCGGCGCTCGTCGATGGCGAGGCCGTCATCTTCGACAGCAATGCCATCCTGCTCTACCTGGCCGACAAGGCAGGCCGCTTCGTGCCGCCGGTGTCCGACGCGGTGGGCCGCGGCGAGATGCTCTCCTGGCTGATGTTCGTGGCGAGCGGCATCGGCCCCTTCTCGGGCCAGTCGGTTCACTTCCGCCATGCCGCCCCCGAGCCGAAGGAGTACGCGCTCAACCGCTACGACTACGAGGCCCATCGCCACTGGAAGCTCATCGAGGACCGGCTCGCGGCCCATCCGTACATGGTTGGCGGCCAGTACGGCATCGTCGACATGGCGGTATGGGGCTGGGCGCGCCTGCTGCCCTATGTGCTCGGCGGCGAGCAGCACTGGGCGCAGTACCCGAATGTGCGCCGCCTGCTCGACGAGGTGAACGCGCGGCCGGCCGCTGCGCGGGCCGAGCAGCTCAAGGCCTCGCACACCTTCAAGACCGAGAACGACGACGAGGCCCGTCGCTTCATGTTCCCGCAGAACGAGCGCCTCAAGCGCGGCGCCTGATTCCTTTCCAATCCCACAGGAGACATCCATGGATCTCGGACTCACCGGCAAGGTGGCCATCATCACCGGCGGCACCCAGGGCATCGGCAAGGCCACCGCGGAGCGGCTCGCCGCCGAAGGCGCGAAGGTGGTCGTCGTGGCCCGCGGCCAGCCGCGGCTCGATGCCGTGGCCGCGGGCGTCCGCGCCGCCGGCGGCGCGGTGCACACCGTGTCGGCCGATGTGGCCCAGCCCGGCGAGGCGCAGCGCATCGTGGCCGAGGCGCTGAAGGCCTTCGGCGCCATCGACATCGTGATCAACAACGCCGGCACCTCGGCCACCGGCGCCTTCGAGTCGGTGACCGACTCGGCCTGGCAGGCCGACTTCGACCTGAAGCTGTTCGCCGCGGTGCGCCTGGTGCGCGAGGCCATCCCGCACATCCGTCAGCGCGGCGGCGGACGGATCGTGAATGTCACCAACATCGGCGCCAAGCAGCCCGGGGCGCGCACCATGCCCACCACCGTCACCCGGGCCGCCGGCCAGGCCATGACCAAGGCGCTTTCCAAGGAGTACGCGCCCGACAACATCCTGGTGAACTCGGTGTGCATCGGGCTGGTCCGCGCCGGCCAGCACGAGACCAAGGCCGCCGCGGCCGGTGTCGATCTCGAGACCCACTACGCCACGATCGGCAAGACCGTGCCGCTGGGCCGGGTGGGCCGCGCCGAGGAGGCCGCCAGCGTGATCACCTTCCTGGTGTCCGACATGGCGAGCTTCGTCACCGGCTCGAGCATCAACATCGACGGCGGCGCCTCGGCGGTGTTCTGAGGCCAGGGCGCGGCGCGCCCTGGCCGGGACCGCGCGGGGCTTCGGCCCCCGCGGCCTTGCGCCTGCGTCAGCCCAGGGCCGCGTAGGCCGCGCGCTTCATGTCGAACGAGAACGGGTGCCAGAAGGCGATGTCGCGCTGCGCCATCACCACCCCGGCGATGTTGCGGCGCGGATTGATCCACCAGTGGGTGCCGGCCATGCCGCCCCACTGGAATTCATCGACCGAATCGGCCGGGTCGCCGGGCGCTTCGGCCAGCGTGACCGCGCCGCCCAGGCCGTAGCCCTTGCCCGGGATCGGGCCCGGAAAGCCGGCGTACACCCCCTCCGGCAGGTGGTTGCGCATCATCAGGGCCAGGGTTTCCGGCCGCAGCAGACTGGGGCCGCCGGGCATCAGGCTGCGGATCAGCGCGATGGTGTCGGGCAGCGTGGACACCAGGCCGCCGCCGCCCGAGAGCCGGGCCACCGGCTGCAGGTGCGCGCCGCGCCAGGGCACGTTGTCTACCCGGGTGAGCCCGGGCTTGAGCGGCCGGCTCAGGCTGGCGCCGCGGTAGTGGGCCACCAGGCGATCGCCACCACCGGGTGGCACCACGAAGCCGGTGTCGTGCATGCCCAGCGGCGCGAAGATGCGCTCGTGCAGGAACCCATCGAAGGTCTGGCCGCTGACCACCTCCACCAGCCGCCCGAGCACATCGCTGGCGATGGAATAGGCCCAGCCCTCGCCGGGATGGAAGTAGAGCGGCAGCGGCTCGAGCCGGTCCATCATCACCGACAGCGGCGTGGTCTCGTCGCGCACCTTGCGGTCGATGAAGGCCTGGTAGAGCAGCGTGCCGGGGTCGAGCAGGCCGTAGCCCAGGCCCGAGCCGTGGCACAGCAGCTGGCGCAGCGTGATCGAGCGGCGCGCCGGCTCGGTGTCGTCGAGCGAGGTGGCGCCGGGCCGCAGCACCCGTCGGCGTGCGAGCTGAGGCAGGTGCTCCTCGATCGGCGCGTCGAGCCCCACCCGGCCTTCGTCAACCAGCATCAGCGCCGCGCAGGAGGCGATCAGCTTGGTGCTCGAGAACATGCGAAAGAGATGGTCGGGCCGCAGGGCCTCGCCGCGCTCGCGGTTGGCCCAGCCGGTGCAGTGCTGGTCGACCACCTCGCGGCCGACCAGCACCGCCGAGGACACGCCGGCGAGCAGCTCGCCATCGACCGCCGCGCGCATGGCGGCGTGCAGTCCCGAGAAATCACGCGTGGTGGTGCTCATGCGGCCCCCGTGCCCAGATTGCGGCTGATGATGTCGCGCAGCACCTCGGAGGCGCCGCCGGCAATGCGCGAGACCCGGGCATCGACCCAGGCGCGGCCGATGCCGTACTCGGCGCTGTAGCCGTAGCCGCCGTGCAGCTGCAGGAATTCGTCGAGGAAGCGGCCCATGGTCTCGGTGGCCACCAGCTTGGCCATCGCGGCCTTCTCGCTGCTGATGCCGCCGGCCATGTGCTCGGCGGCGCAGGCATCGACGAAGGTGCGCAGCATCGTGATGTAGGCCTTGGCCTCGGCGAGCTTGAACCTGGTGTTCTGGAACCCGATGATGGGGTTGCCGAAGACCTTGCGATCGGTGGTGTAGCGGATGGTGGCCTCGAGCTGGGTCTCGAGCGTGGCGGCCGAGCGCATCGCGATCACCAGTCGCTCCTGCGGCAGCTGCTCCATCAGGTACACGAATCCGCGGCCCTCCTCGCCCACCAGGTTGCTGGCGGGCACGCGCACCGAGTCGAAGAAGAGCTCGGCGGTGTCCTGGGCCTTCAGGCCGATCTTGTCCATCGGCTGGCTGCGGGTGAAGCCCGGTGTGCCCTCCTCCACGGCGATCAGCGACACGCCTTTCGCGCCGGCGGCCGGGTCGGTCTTGCAGGCCACCAGCACCACGCCGCAGTTGAAGCCGTTGGTGATCCAGACCTTCTGGCCGCTGATCACCCACGCGTCACCGTCGCGCACGGCGTGGGTGCGGATGCTCTTGAGGTCGCTGCCGGTGCCGGGCTCGGTCATGGCGATGGAGCCGATGATCTCGCCGGCGCACAGCCGCGGCAGCAGGCGCTGCTTGAGGGGCTCGCTGCCGTAGTGCAGCAGGTAGGGCGAGACCATGTCGGAGTGCACCGGGATGCCGAGATTGGCGCCCACCCGCACCATCTCCTCGGTGACGATGCAGGCATGGAGGAAGTCGCCGCCCGGCCCGCCGTACTCGGTGGGGATGGTGGTGCACAGCACGCCGTGCTCGCCGGCCTTGCGCCAGAACTCGCGCGGGCTGTGGCCGGCCTTCTCCCACTCGCGGTAGTGGGGGGCGATCTCGCGTTCGCAGAATCGTCGGACCTGCTCGCGGAACTGTTCGTGCTCGGGGGAGAAGAGGGTGCGCATGGCGTCCTGATGTCGGCCTGAAGATGACTGCCCGATGATAGGCCGCGCGCTGCGCGCGGCCGTTCCGAAAGCCCCCGCCGACCGGTATGCTGATTCGATGAGACCCCGACACCGCGAATCCCACCGCACCGATCGCATCGGCTGGCTGCGCGCCGCGGTGCTTGGCGCCAACGACGGCATCGTCTCCACGGCCAGCCTGCTGCTCGGCGTGGCCGCCGCGCAGGCCGACCGACCGGCCATCCTCGCCGCTGGCGTGGCGGCGCTGGCCGCCGGCGCGATGTCCATGGCGGCCGGCGAATATGTGTCGGTGCACTCGCAGGCCGACACCGAGCAGGCCGAGCTCGCCCGCGAGCGCGACGAGCTGGCTACCGACAGCGCCGGCGAGCTGCGCGAGCTCACCGCCATCTACACGGCCCGCGGTCTCGAGCCGGCGCTGGCCGCGCAGGTGGCCGAGCAGCTCACCGCGCACGACGCCCTCGCCGCCCATGCCCGCGACGAGCTCGGCATCTCCGACACCCTGGGCGCGCGCCCGGTGCAGGCCGCGCTCGCCTCGGCAGGCAGCTTCTCGGTGGGCGCCCTGCTGCCGCTGGCGGTGGCGGCGTTCGCCCCCCGCGCCCAGCTCGATGCGGCAGTGGCCGGGTCGGCGCTGGTCTTCCTGGCGCTGCTCGGCGCGGTGGCCGCGCGCGCCGGTGGCGCCCCGCCCGCCCGGGCCTCGCTCAGGGTGACGCTCTGGGGGGCGCTCGCCATGGCGGTCACCGCGGCGGTGGGCGCCCTCTTCGGCACGGTGGTGGCCTGAACGCAGGGCGCCCCGCCCGGGGGCTGGAGTAGCATCGGCGCGTCCAGGCGGCGCGGCCCAGCACGGTCGCGCCGGCTTCTCCTTGTCTTCGGAGCGAACCCATGAGCAGGTTCTTCGAGCCCTTTGCAGGCACGCCCAACCCGTCCACCCAGCCCAGCATCGGCGAGCTGATCGCCAATCCGCAGCGCCGCACCTGGCTGGGCGGGGCCACCGCCGCCTCGCTCGCCTCGGTGCTGGCCCTGGAGGGCTGCGCGGCGCTGCCGGCGTCGTCTGCGGGCGCGCCGGCCGGTCCGCTGCTCGGCTTCAAGGGCATCGCGGCGTCTTCCGACGATGCGGTCCGGGTGCCCGAGGGCTATCGCGCCGATGTGCTGGTGGCCTGGGGTGACCCGATCGGCGA
>CAIZPE010000150.1 GCA_903934795.1 uncultured bacterium
CGTGCGCGGGGTCTGCGCGCTGCGCCCGGGGGTGCCCGGGCTGTCGGAGAACATCCGCGTGCGCTCCATCGTCGGCCGCTTCCTGGAGCACAGCCGCGTGTACCACTTCTGGAACGATGGCGAGCGCGATGTCTGGCTGGCCTCGGCCGACTGGATGGACCGCAATCTGCTGCGCCGTGTGGAGGTGGCCTTCCCGGTGCGTGATGTCCGCCTGCGCAAGCGCGTGATCGAGGAGGGTCTGCTCGAGCACCTGCGCGACAACGGCTCGGCCTGGGTCATGGACGGCGAGGGCGGCTATCAGCGGCGCCGGGTGCGCGGGCTGCGTCGAGTGTCGCAGCAGCGGCTGCTCGAGCGCCTGGCGGGTCCGACCGAGCTGGCCTGACGCGCGCCGCGGCCGGCCAGCTGGCTTGTCCAGCAGACGAACCGTCGCTGCGGCGGTCGCTGCCGCTGGCAGCCGCTACTGCCCGCCGACATTGCCGGCCTGGATCACTTCCTTCCAGCGGCGGCGATCGGCCTCGAGCCGGCGCGCGAACGCGGCCGGTCCTTCGTAGAGCGGGGTGAAGCCGCCATCGGTCAGACGCTTGAGCATGGCCGGATCCTGCAGCGCCTTGCGCACGGCCTCATCCCAGCGGGCGAGCGCCTCGGCCGGCATGCCCTTGGGGCCGCACAGGCCGAACCAGCCGATCACCTCGAAGCCGGGAACCGTGTCGGCGATGCGGGGCAGGTCAGGGAAGGCCGCCGAGCGGTTGCCATCGCCCTGGGCGAGCAGTCGCAGCTGGCCGGATTGCACCTGCTTGGCGACATCGCCGAGGTTGCCGATCATGAAGTCGATGCGCCCGCCGATGATGTCGATGATGGCGAGCGAGGCGCCGCGGTAGGGCACATGCTGCATGTCGACCTTGCCCAGGCGCTTGAGCATCTCGCCTGACAGGTGCTGGGCCGAGCCCGGGCCGGGGCTGCCGAAGGTGACCTGACCGGGCTTGGCGCGCGCCGCGGCAAGGATGTCGGCGAGGTTGCGATACGGGCTGCCGCTGGCCACCACCAGGCCATAGGACGACAGCGCCATGTTGGCGATCGGCACCAGTTCCACGCCTGGATCGAGCGGCACATTCACGCCGATGAGCTGGGGCGTGATCGACAGCGTGCTCATCGGACACTGGAACACGGTGTGTCCGTCGGGCGTGCCACGGGCCACGGCCTCGGCGCCGAGCACCCCGTTGACCCCGGTCCGGTTCTCGACCACCACCCGCTGGCCGAGGATCGGCGCGACCGCCTCGGCGATGTAGCGAGAGATCAGGTCACTTGCGCCGCCGGCGGCGTAACCGCTGACGATGCGCAGCGGCTTCTCGGGGAAGGCGGCCAGCGCGCCGCCGGTGCTGAACAGGGCAAGCAGCAGGCTCAGGATGAGTCGGGTCATGGGGCGGTCCTTGGTGGCCTGCAGATCGGATTCCCGGGGTTATACACGCGGCCCGCCTGCCCGCGCGCGCGCTCGGGCCGGATTGCGAACCGGGATGCGCCGCGCCCCGTGAACCTCCTCGGCCCGCATGGGCGCTCGCCCGTTGCGCGCGGGGCGCTTCAGCCGCCGAGATAGCGCTGCATCAGTGCTGCGAGCTCCGACACCAGCACCGGCTTGGCCAGCAGGTCGTCGAGCCCGGCGTCGCGGAAGGCCCGCTGGTCATCGTCTGCGGCGTTGGCGGTCACCGCGATGATCGGGCAGGGCGTGCAGCCCTGGTCGATTTCCCAGCGACGGATGCGCCGGGTGGCTTCCAGACCGTCCATGCCGGGCATGCGGATGTCCATCAGCACGCAGTCGAAGGGCTCGCCCGTGGTGCAGGCCGCCACCGCGGCCTGCCCGCCGTCGACCAGGGTCACGCTCAGGCCGAGCCGGCCGAGCGCGTCGCCCAGGAAGTCGCGGCTGGCCGCCTGGTCTTCGACCACCAGCACCCGCCCGTGGAGCAGCCGCCCGCTGATGGCCCCGGCGCTGCCGGCACCGGCCGCGTCCCAGCCCTGCGCAGATGCGGCGCCGGGGACCGGCCGCTGATCAGCCAATCGCTGCACCGGCACCCGGAACCAGAAGCGTGAGCCTTCGCCCGGCCGGCTGTCGGCGCCAAGCTGGCCGCCCTGCAGTGTTGCCAGGCTGTTGACGATCGACAGGCCCAGCCCGGTGCCGCCGTAGCGGCGGGTGGTCGAGCTGTCGGCCTGGGTGAAGGGCTCGAACAGGCCCTGCAGCTGCTCGGGCGTGATGCCGATGCCGGTGTCGACGACCGAGAACTCGAGCCACACCGGGCCATCGGCCACCCCGCCCTCGGCGGGCAGCTCGCGGGCCTCGATACGGATCTCGCCGCGCTCCGTGAACTTGATCGCGTTGTTGACCAGGTTGAGCAGCATCTGCCGCAGCCGATAGGCATCGGCGAGGTAGCGCTGCCCGGGCGTGCCCAGCCAGCGGGCCTCGATGCGCAACTGCTTGCGCCGCGCCGCCTCGCGAAACAGCGCCTCGGCGTCGCTGACCAGCTGCCGCGGCAGGCAGGGCACCAGGTCGAGCTCGAGCCGGCCGGCCTCGATCTTGGAGTAGTCGAGGATGTCGTCGAGCAGGGTGAGCAGCGCCTGCCCGGAGTGCAGGATGGTCTGCGCGTACTCCAGCCGCCGACCCTCCTGCAGGCCGGGCAGCGAGAGCAGCTGGGCCATGCCGAGCACGCCGTTCATGGGGGTGCGCAGCTCGTGGCTCATGGTGGCCAGAAAGCGGCTCTTGGCGATATCGGCCGCCTCGGCCTGCTGTCGGGCGCGCACCAGCTCCGAGATGTCGAATCGGAGCGCCACCAGATGGCCGGTGGGCGTGCGGCGCTCGATGTCCCGCACCCAGCGGCCTGGGCCGAGTTCGAGCACCTGGTCGCTGCCGCGGCGGTATTGCGCCAGCCGCATCGCCAGCCAGGCATCGGCCTGTGCGGGGTCGCTGGTGGGGTGATCCTGCCGCCAGCGGGCAAGCGCGATCGCCTCGAAGCGGCAGCCTGGCTCCAGGGGCTCGGCGGCTGTGGCGAAGGCCTCGCGATACTGCCGGTTGCAGTACACCAGACGGTCCTCGGGATCGAAGATGGCGAAGGCTTCCTCGATCGCGTCGATCGCAGCCCGAAAGCGCTCCTCGCTGGTGGCCAGCTGCCGCGTGCGTTCCGCCACGCGCTGGTCGAGCTCGGTATTGATCTCCTCGTAGGCGTCGAGCGCCTGGCGCAGGGTGCGCGACAGCAGGCCGATTTCGTCGCCGATCCGGTCTTCGGTGAGCCGCACCGGCTGCCCGCGCGAGATGGCCTCGCAATCTTGTGCCAGCGTGTTGAGCCGCCCGGCCAGCCGCTGGCCAAGCACGCCGGCCATGCGCCAGCTGAGTGCGCCCAGCGCCAGCGCCAGCACGGACATGATCCCCAGCCGCAGCAGCATCGGTGTGACCCAGGGGTTCTCCAGCCCGTAGAGCCTCAGGCCCAGCGCACCGCCTTCCGGGGCCGGCTCGAAGGCGAGCGCCTGGTCGATCGCGAACCAGCGACCGGGCGCCACGCCCGGCAGACCGAGCAGAACCCGATCGCCCTGCCGCATCTCGACACCGAGCCCGCTGGCCAGACCCGCGGCGCGGCGTTGCAGCAGCGCGCCGAGGTCGATCACCGAGACCAGC
>CAIZPE010000151.1 GCA_903934795.1 uncultured bacterium
CCCAGCAGGTTCGAAGGTCTTGTTCTGGCGGAGACGGAGGGATTCGAACCCTCGATGCAGGTTTTGGCCCGCATGCTCCCTTAGCAGGGGAGTGCCTTCGACCTCTCGGCCACGTCTCCTGGCTTCAAGTGCAGAACTGCTCTCGATGCCGGCTCGGGGCGAATTCTACCCCAAAGCCGGCCGACGGCCCTCAGGCCTGCTCCAGGCCGAAGGCCTTGTGCAGGGCGCGGACCGCGAGTTCCATGTACTTGTCCTCGATGACCACCGAGATCTTGATCTCGCTGGTGCTGATCATCTGGATGTTGATGCCCTCCTCGGAGAGGGTGCGGAACATCAGGCTGGCGATGCCCACATGGGAGCGCATGCCGATGCCCACCACCGAGACCTTGGCGATCTTGGGGTCGCCCTGGATGGCGCCGGCCTGGATACCGCTCTTGACCTTGCCCTCGAGGACCTCGATGGCCTTCTGGTACTCGTTGCGGTGCACCGTGAAGGAGAAGTCGGTCAGGCCCTGGTTGCCGGTGTTCTGGATGATCATGTCGACGTCGATGTTGGCGTCGGCAACAGGCCCGAGGATCTGATACGCGATGCCCGGACGATCGGGCACATTGAGCACCGTGATCTTCGCCTCGTCGCGGTTGAAGGCGATACCGGAGATGACGGCCTGTTCCATGCTCTTGTCTTCCTCGAAGGTGATCAGCGTACCCGAGACCGCCTCTTCGGCCAGGGGGATGTCGGGCGGGGTGAGGCTGGAGAGCACCCGGGTCTTGACCTTGTACTTGCCGGCGAACTCCACCGAGCGGATCTGCAGCACCTTGGAACCGAGGCTGGCCATCTCGAGCATCTCCTCGAAGGTGATGCCAGGCAGGCGGCGTGCCTCGGGCACGATGCGCGGGTCGGTGGTGTAGACGCCATCGACATCGGTGTAGATCAGGCACTCCTCGGCGCGCAGGGCCGCGGCCACCGCGACCGCGGAGGTATCCGAGCCGCCGCGGCCCAGCGTGGTGATGTTGCCCTCGGCATCAACCCCCTGGAAGCCGGTGATCACCACCACCTTGCCGGCGGCGAGATCGACGCGCACCCGGGTGTCATCGATGGATTCGATGCGCGCCTTGGTGTACGCGTCGTCGGTGCGGACGGGCACCTGCCAGCCGGCATAACTCACCGCGTCCACGCCCTGGGCCTTGAGCGCCATGGCAAGCAGCCCCACCGAAACCTGCTCGCCGGTGGCCGCGATCATGTCGAGCTCACGGCCGTCAGGCTGGGGCTGAATCTCCTTGGCCAGGGCGATCAGGCGGTTGGTCTCGCCCGACATGGCCGAGGGCACCACCACCATCTGGTGGCCGGCGGCATGCCACTTGGCAACCCGACGCGCGACATTCCGGATGCGCTCGGTGGAGCCCATCGATGTGCCGCCGTATTTGTGAACGATGAGGGCCATGGCTTGAATTCTGCTGGCTGGGCAAAGCCCTCGATTATACCGGATGCCCCTCCGGCGGCGGTTCCGCGCACAGCGCATGGCGCGGGTCGCCAGGCGGCGCTTCCCAGCGCAGCAGCACCCCGCCGTGGTGTGCCGCAAGCTCATTGACGGCGCCCGGCGTGGGTGTCTCGTGGCCGACTGGCACGGCCGACGCAGCGGCGCGGGGATGGTGATCACCGAGACCGGCCACCGACAGCAGTCGCCCGTTCAGGAACACCCCGGGCAGCGCCGCACGCAGCCAGACCGGCACGCCCATCGCCTGATGCCAGTGCTTGAGGCTGCGTGACATGCCACCGGGCCGCAGGCGCAGCCGGGCAGATGCAGCCACCGCCTGCACCTGGATAGCCTGCCCATGCAGGGCCTCGGCGGGGATTGCCGCTGCGCTCCGGGAAGGGCTCACCCGCAGGCAGCCATCGGGCAGCGCGATGAACGCCTCCCCCTGCCAGACCGCCTGCATCGGCCAGGGCAAATGCTGCGGCAGGCTCGTCCGCGGCTCGGCCCACAACCAGTCCCGCAAGCGGCGCAAGGTGACCTCGGCGAGCGCCACCTCGCCGCTGGCGGCATGCGCCTGGATGAGTTGACGCTGCGCCTCGCTCAGCACCGACAGCGGAGGCGGTGCCTGGCCGATGGCCTCGAGCCAGCCACGCAGCGCCAGGCGTTGCCGGGCCGGCGAGAGCGCGCGCCAGGGCCCGCGGTGCAAGCCGCCCCCGACGCTCGCGGCCAGCAGTCGGCGCAGGGCAACCGGCACTTCGGCGGAAACCAGCGCGGCGCGGGCCGCCGCCAGATCAGCGTCGGCGATCTCGTCGAGCACCTGCCGCGCCTCGGCAAGATGCCCGGCCGCCCGCAGCAGGTTGGCCGGCGCGCCGGGCACGGCCTGCGACAACGCGGGCATGACCTCGAGTCGGACCCGATTGCGGGCATGGTGAAGGTTGGCATTGCTCGGGTCTTCCACCCACTGCAGGACGTGGCGCTGCGCATAGTCGGCCACTTGCGCCCGGGTGAGCCCGAGCAGCGGGCGCAACAGCAGCGGCGCGCCCGCCTCATCGGACAGCGGCCGCCGCGCCGGCATGCCCGCCAGGCCGCGCACGCCGGCGCCGCGGGCAAGCCGCAGCAGCACGGTCTCGGCCTGGTCATCGGCATGGTGGGCGGTGAGCACGGCCTGCGCGCCCGACTGCGCCGCCTGCGCGGCAAGTACGCGGTAGCGTTCCCGTCGCGCCCAGGCCTCCAGCCCCTGGCCCTGAACCTGCGCCGGCGGCAGCGACACCACGGCGCACGGCACACCGAGCAGTGCGGCCTGCGCCACGCAATGCTGCGGCCAGGCATCCCCTGCCGCCTGCAGACCGTGACGCACATGAACGGCGAGCACCGCCCGGGGCCCGGCCACCCGGACAAGCGCATGCAGCAGCACCGTGGAATCGAGGCCGCCGCTGAAGGCCAGCAGCCAGCGCGCGGAACCGGGGGCGCCCGAGGATGGAACCGCGCCCGTCTCGGGGACGGCGCTCAGGCATTGCGCAACTGCTGCCAGCACCGGGCAGTGGTGCCGGCCGCGCGGCGCGGGATCAGCGCTCGTCGCTGATCTCCTTGAACTTGCCATAGGCAAGCACCCGCGCGCGACGCTGGCGCAGCAGCTCGGCGGGCTTGATGTCCTGGAACTGGCGCAGCGCGTCGGCCAGGGCGCGGCGCAACATCTGTGCCATCTGGGCGGGATCGCGATGCGCGCCACCCACCGGCTCGTTGACGATGCGGTCGATCAGGCCAAGGGCCTTGAGACGGTGCGCGGTGATGCCCAGGATCTCGGCGGCCTCGGGCGCCTTGGCCGCGCTCTTCCAGAGAATGGCCGCACCGCCCTCGGGAGAGATCACCGAGTAGACCGAGTACTGCAGCATGAGCACGCAGTCGCCCACCGCGATGGCGAGCGCGCCGCCCGAGCCGCCCTCGCCGATGACGGTGGTGATGATCGGCACCCGCAGCGCCGCCATCTCGATGAGGTTGCGGCCGATGGCCTCGGACTGGCCGCGCTCCTCGGCGCCGATGCCGGGGAAGGCGCCGGGCGTGTCCACGAAGGTGAACACCGGCATGCCGAATTTCTCGGCCAGCTTCATCAGGCGCAGCGCCTTGCGATAGCCCTCAGGGCGCGGCATGCCGAAGTTGCGATAGCCGCGCTCCTTGGTGTCGCGACCCTTCTGATGGCCGATCACCATGATCGGCTGACCATTGAAGCGGGCCATGCCACCCACGATGGCCGGATCATCGGCGAAGTGGCGGTCACCGTGCAGCTCATGCCAGTCGGTGAACAGCGCGGCGATGTAGTCGAGCGTGTAGGGCCGCTGCGGATGGCGCGCCACCTGGGCCACCTGCCAGGGCGTGAGCTTGCTGTAGGTCTCCTTGACCAGACCCTGGCTCTTCTTCTGCAGCCGGTCGATCTCCTCGGCGATGTCGACCGCGGAGTCATCGCGCACGAATCGCAGCGAGTCGATCTTCTGCTCGAGATCAGCGATCGGCTGCTCGAAGTCGAGGAAAGTGGGCTTCATGGATGAACGACTCCTAGTATTCGACCGGGACCGGATCGAGGCTGCGCCACAGATACCAGGTGGCCACCGAGCGCCACGGCCGCCAGCGCTCGGCCAGTGCCTGGGCCCGGACCCGGTTGAGCCGGTGCCGGCTGGCCGCGCTGCCGGCCTGCTCGGCCGCCTGCATGCCTGGGGCGCCCGCCGCGCCACCCTCTGGACCCGCATCTGCCAGCGGGTAGTGCAGCGCCACCGCCCTCAGCAGCCCGATGTCGTCGAGCGGCAGGACATCGGGTCGCTGCAGATTAAAGATCAGAAACATCTCGGCTGTCCAGCGGCCGATCCCGCGCACCTCGGTGAGCTCGGCGATGACCGATTCATCGTCCATCGACTGCCACCGAGACGGGTCGATCTCGCCGCGCCGAAAGCGTCCGGCGAGATCGCGAAGGTATTCCACCTTGCGCCCCGACAGGCCGCAGCGCGCGAGCGTGCTGACGCGAAGGCGACCCACGCGCTCGGGATGCACCTCGCCGCAGGCGGCCTCGAAACGGTTCCAGATGGTCTGGGCCGCCGCCACCGAGATCTGCTGGCCGACCACCGACCGGGCAAGCGTGAGGAAGGGGTCGCCACGCGGCTGGAGGCGCGCCGACCCGCAGGCCCGGATGATGCCGGCGAGCACGGGATCTCGCCGCAGCAGGGAGCGCCGGGCCTGATCCCAGAAGGGGACCGCTGACGGCTCGGCGCGTGCGCCTGCTGCCCCGGCTTCAGGCACGGCGCCAGCTGGTTCCGGCGGCGCTGTCTTCCAGCACCACGCCCTGCTGCAGGAGTTCGGCACGGATGCGATCGGCCGTGGCAAAGTCGCGGGCCTTCTTGGCCTGCATGCGCTGGTCGATGCGCGACTGGATGGCGGCATCATCGAGCCCGGCCTGGGCGGCCGCAGCACGACCCTGCAGGCCACCGCGACGCACCTCGGCCAACGGCCGCTGCAGCAGGCCGAGCACCCCGGCCAGTGCCCGCAGCTGCACCTCGAGGGCCGGACTGCGGGTGCGGTTGAGTTCGGCCGCGAGCTCAAAGAGCGCGGCCATGGCCTCAGGGGTATTGAAGTCGTCGTCCATGGCCTCGCGAAAGCGGGCGGCCCAGGGCAGCGACCAGTCGATCAGCGCGGCCTCGGCCGGCCCGGCGGCTTCATCGGACAGCGCGTTGTACAGTCGAAGCAGCGACGCCCGCGCGTCTTCGAGGTGGGCGTTGGAGTAGTTGATCGGACTGCGGTAGTGGGCCCGCACGATGAACAGCCGCACCACCTCGGGATCGAAGCGCTGCAGCACATCGCGGATGGTGAAGAAGTTGCCCAGCGACTTGGACATCTTCTCGTCGTCGACCCGCACGAAGCCGTTGTGGATCCAGTAGCGCACGAACTGGCCGCCATGCGCACCCTCGCTCTGGGCGATCTCGTTCTCGTGATGGGGGAACTGCAGATCGGCACCCCCGCCATGGATGTCGATGGTCTTGCCGAGCAGCGCGGTGGACATGGCCGAGCACTCGATGTGCCAGCCCGGCCGGCCCGGCCCGTAGGCCGAGGCCCACTTCACATCCTCGGGCTCTTCGGGGCGAGCCGACTTCCAGAGCACGAAGTCGAGTGGATCCTGCTTGGCGTCATCCACGGACACCCGCTCGCCGGCGCGAAGGTCGTCGAGCGACTTGCCCGAGAGCCGGCCGTAGCCCGCGAACCGGCGCACCGAGTAATTGACATCGCCATCAGCGGCCCGGTAGGCATAGCCGTTGCGCTCGAGCAGGTCGATGATGCCGAGCATCTGCGGCACATACTGGGTGGCACGCGGCTCGTGCTCGGGCCGCTGCACACCGAGGGCATCGGTGTCTTCATGCATGGCGGCGATGAATCGGTTGGTGACCGCCGCGATGGGTTCGTTGTTCTCGACCGCGCGACGGATGATCTTGTCGTCGATGTCGGTGATGTTGCGCACATAGGTGACGCGGTAGCCGCTGGCCCGCAGCCAGCGCTGCACCACATCGAAGGCCACCAGCATGCGGGCGTGGCCCACATGGCAGTAGTCATAGACGGTCATGCCACAGACGTACATCCGCACCTGGCCGGGTTCGGCGGGGACGAAGTCCTCCTTGCGGCGGGTGAGCGTGTTGTGGATGCGCAGCATGCAGGCGGGACCGCTCCAGGCAGGGGCGCCGGGCGCGGTTGCTAGAATGACGGGATGCAACCGAGTATAGCATCGGGGGGTTGGCCTCGAGACCCGCGCCAGTCCTTGCTTTCAGGCCGGTCGGCCCGGCGGGCGGCGGTCTTGCTGGTGCTGCTCGGGACACTGTCCGGCAGCGGCCGCGCGCAGCCCATGCCAACCGCTCCCGCGGCACCCGGCGTGTCGCTGCCGGGGCTCTCGGTGCAGCCCACGCCCGGGATGCGTCCACCCGCAGCCGCCACCGGATCGGCCGGGTTCAGCGACCCGCGCTCGGCGGTCACGGCGCTCGAGCAGACCGAACGCCTGATCCGCGAAGGCAACCGCGCCGGGGCACTCGCCGCGCTCGATGCCGCCCTGCGCGACCATCCCCGCAACCCGCAGTTGCGCTTCCTTTATGGCGTGCTGCTCGCCGAAGCTGGCAGGGCCGATGACGCGATCGCGGTCTTCGAGCAGCTGACCCAGGACTTCCCCGAACTGCCCGAGCCGCACAACAACCTGGCAGTGATGCTCGCTGCCCGCGGCGAGCTCGACCGCGCCAGGGTCGCGCTCGAGAACGCGGTGCGCGCCCTGCCCGGCTATGCCCTGGCCCAGGAAAACCTTGGCGATGTCTACCTGCGCATGGCCGAGCGCGCCTGGGCCCGCGCCGGGCAGCTCGACCCGGCTGGCGCGGCCAGCCGCGAGAAGCTCGGGCTGGCCCGCGAACTCATCCGGCGCATCACCCGGCAACCCTGAACCCACCCACCCTTGCGGAGAGATCCATGTTGAAGAAACTGCCCCTGATCGGCGCCCTGCTGGTCGCGCTGTCCATGACCGAGGACGCTGCCGCGGCCAATCCCCAGGTGTCGCTCAAGACCTCCATGGGCGAGATCGTGCTGGAGCTCTACCCCGACAAGGCGCCGCGCAGCGTCGAGAACTTCCTGCAGTATGTGCGCGACGGCCACTATGCCGGCACGGTGTTCCACCGCGTCATCGGCAGCTTCATGATCCAGGGCGGCGGCTTCACCGCCGACTTCTACAAGAATGTGTCGGGCTTCGGCCAGAAGAAAACCCGCGGCCCGATTCCGCTCGAGTCGCAGAACGGCCTCAAGAACGACCGCGGCTGGCTGGCCATGGCCCGTACCGGCGACCCCAACTCGGCCACGGCGCAGTTCTTCATCAATGTGGTCGACAACGCCGGCCTGAACCATCCGCAACCCGACGGCCATGGCTACGCGGTGTTCGGCAAGGTGGTCAAGGGCATGGATGTGGTCGACCGCATCCGCGCCGTGCCCACCACCCGCAAGGGCCCCTTCGGCGATGTGCCGGCCGAGGCGATCACCATCGAGTCGGCCGCGGTGGTGGCCGGCCAGTAAGCCGGCGATGCTGAGCGTGCGCCGCGGGCAGGCGGCGCTGTTCGTCTCCGACATGCACCTGGCCGATGCGCAGCCGCGCACCGGCCGGTTCTTCCTGGAGGCCTTTCTGCGCGAAGCGCAGGCGGTCAGCCATGTCTTCGTGCTGGGCGATGCCTTCGATGCCTGGGTGGGCGATGACCAGATCGCCGCGCTACCGCACGAGGGTGTCGAGGCCACCTTCATCCAGGCGCTCGCGGGGCTCGCGCAACGTGGCGTCGCGGTGGGCGTCATGCGCGGCAACCGCGACTTCCTGCTGCAGGCCGAAGCCCGACCGGGCTGGTGTGAGGCCAGCGGGGCGCAGCTGCTGCCCGATCCCTGCCGGATCGAGCTCGACGGCACGCCCGTGCTGCTCACCCATGGTGATGCGCTGTGCACCGGCGACACCGAGTACCAGGCCTTTCGCGCCCAGGCCCGCACCGAGGCCTGGCAACGCGCCTTCCTGGCCCGCCCCCTGGCTGAACGCCAGGCCACGGCACGCGTCATGCGCGCGCAGAGCGAACTCGCCAAGCAGACCCGCGAGGACGCCATCATGGATGTCAGCCCCGACGCCGTGTCGGCGCTGATGGCGCAGTGGCGCTGCCGGCTGCTGGTCCACGGCCACACCCATCGGCCGGCGCATCACCGGCTGCGCCTCAACGGCGAAGCCGCGCAGCGCTGGGTGTTGCCTGACTGGGATGCGGAACGCGGACGCGGTGGCATGCTGCTGGCCCGCGACAGCATGATCAGCCCGGTGGGACCATGGCCTGCGCCGGTGCCTGCGGCGATGCCAGCCGACTTCGGCGGGCGCTGAGCCCGAGTCCGCGGCAAGCCTCAGCGCTGGCGGACGCCGCGGCGCCCTTGCGAGGCCTCAGCGCCCTTGCGAGGCCTCGATGCGCTCATCGAGCGCAGCCTGCAGCGCCTCGATGCGGCGGTCCTGCTCGGCAACATGATCGATGAGACGGTTCAGGGCCATGCCCAGAGGATCATCGCCGGCGCTGCGGGTGATCGCGTAGGCCGAAAAGCCCATGCGCGCGGCGTTCTCCTCACGACGCTTGTCGTCTTCCTCGAGGATGATCCGCGCCGGGGTGCCCACCGCCGTGGCACCGGCCGGCACTTCCTTGATGACCACCGAATTGGAGCCGATGCGCGCGCCATCGCCCACCGTGAAAGGCCCGAGCACCTTGGCGCCCGCCCCCACCACCACGCCACGGCCCAGCGTGGGATGACGCTTGGCGCGATTCAGTGCGGTGCCGCCGAGCGTGACGCCCTGATAAATGGTGCAGTCATCGCCGATGACCGCGGTCTCGCCCACCACCACGCCCATGCCGTGGTCGATGAAGACCCGTCGGCCGACGCTGGCGCCCGGGTGCACCTCGATGCCGGTGAGAAAGCGCGCGAGATGGCTGAGCCAGCGCGCCGGCAGCACCAGGCCTGCGCGCCAGAAGCCGTGCGCGATGCGATGAATGAAGAGCGCGTGCACCCCGGGGTAGCAGAGCAGCACTTCCAGCCGCGAGCGCGCGGCCGGGTCTTTTTCCATGACGGTCGCGATGTCCTCGCGCAGCCGTTCGAAGAGCAAGGCAGTCTCCTGGATCTGCCGGCGACCGGGCCGGGGGCCGCGCCGACGGGACCCGGATTCTAAGCCGGCCCCACAAAGCGCGCTGAGCACGGGCAGGGCAGTGGCGGCTGGCGGCTGGCGGCTGGCGAGCCATCAGGCCGGCGCGCCGAACACCCGTCCGCTCATCAGCCGCCGCGCGCCATGCGAAAGCGCGACCTTCTCCACCCGCCAGTGCTCGCCACTCATGACCAGATCAGCACCGACCGCCAACGGGCCACCGGGTGCGCCGATGCGGGTGGGCACACCCGGCAGGGTGCGAGCGGCCCCATGGACCACGCTGCCCGGCAGCGCCGCGGCGATCGCCACCGCCACTGCCGCCGACAGGGCCAGTCCCGGTTGCGGCCGGCCATCGACCCAGGCGCGGGCGAGCAGGTCGATCTCGGTCGCATCGACCGCCGGTCCGCCACGGGCACGGTAAGCCGCAGGCGGCGCCACCCAGACCAGCGCAGGCTCGCCGCCGCCAGCCGCGGCCGGATCGACATGCGCGAAAAGCAGCGATTGGGGCCCCAGGCTGCCTGCCTCGGCAAGGCGGCTGGCCGCGGCCGCGAGCACCGCCTGGCAGCGGGCCTTCAGGCGCCGGTCGCGCTCGAGCTGGGCCAGGGTCTCGCGCCCGGTGAGGCCGAGACGATCGGCGCGCACCAGCACCGCCGGCCACCCTCCGCCAAGCAGGGTGAGGTCCAGACTGCCCAGGCCGGGCACCACGAGCTGCTGCACCGGTGCGCCATCGGGCAGCAGCGGGCCGCCTCGCCCGCCATCGGTGGGGTCGAGGAATTCAAGCCGGATCTCGATGCCGGCAAACGGCACGCCCTCGTCGCTGAAGGCCCCGCCCTGCAGCACTTCGCCCGCGCGCACCGGCACCAGCGCATCCACGCGGGCACGGGCGCCGGCATGCCAGATGCGCACCCGGGTGACGCCCTCGGCACAGGGATGCAGGCCCTCGAGCAGCGCGAAGAGACCTGCGGCAGCCAGGAGGTCGCTCTCGCCCACCGACCAGTCGATGCAACCCTCGCGCGGATCGACCGCGCCGAACTGCGCATCGATGTCGCACTCATCACGCAGCGAGGGGGTCACCACCACCACGCGACTGGTCTCGGCACTGCCTCCACCCACGCCATCGAGCTGGGCGCCGGAGGGATCGGGACAGCCGAGCAGCCGGGCGATGAGGGCATCGCGATCGCGGGCACGCGCGGGCAGTTCACGCCCGAGCAGGAACAGCGCCTTGCGAGCGCCGCCACGCATCAGCGTGGCCGACAGGCCGGGCGCGGACGGACCACGCATGCTCAGGCCCGCGGCGGACGTCCAGGCAGACGGCCCTGCGCCGCCAACAGCATCTGCTTGCACAGGCCGCGCAGCAGATCGACCTCCTCGGCGCGCGGCCGGGCCCGCGCGAACAGCCGCCGCATGCGCGGCAGCAGTTTCTTGGGCGCGGCGGGGTCGAGAAAGCCCACCGCCACCAGCGCCTGCTCGAAGTGCTCGTGGAAGCGCTCGAGCTGAGCCAGGGTGGCGGGTGGCCCGGCATCGGGCTCGGCCGCCACCGGCGCAGGCTCGGCGGCGAGCAGCGCGCGTCGCAGCTCCCAGGAGATCACCTGCACCGCCTGGGCGAGATTGAGCGAGTGATAGTCGGCCTCGCCGGGAATGGCGGTGACAAGACCGCAGCGCTGCACCTGCTCGATGGACAGGCCGGTGCGCTCGGTGCCGAACACCAGCGCCACCCGCAAGGCGGCATCGGCACGCAGCTCGGCGAGCACCTGAGTGCAGGCTTCCCAGGGCGGCACCGGCGCGGCGCTGAACTCCCGGGTGTCGGCGCTGACCGCCACCGCGAGGTGGACATCGGCCAGGGCCTCGTCGAGCGAGCCATGCTCGGTGGCAAGCGCGAGCACATCGGTGGCGCCGCTGGCGAAGGCGAGCGCCTCGGGGTGCGCAGCGATGCCGGGAAAGCGCGGCGCGACCAGCGCCAGCCGGCGCAGGCCCATGACCCGCATGGCGCGCGCCGCCGCGCCGACATTGCCGCCGTGGCTGGGCGAGACCAGCACCACGCTGACCCTGTCGAGCAGCCTCGGCCCTGTGCGATGCAGCGAGTCCAGCGCGATACCTTAGAATGGACGGTTTTACGGGATCCGACATGCACCCGATGCTCAACGTCGCGGTCCGGGCCGCGCGCCGCGCAGGCCGGATCATCAACCGGGCAAGCCTGGATCTGGATCAGGTGAAGATCGCCCGCAAGCAGCGCAACGATTTCGTCACCGAGGTGGATCACGCCTCGGAGCAGGCAATCATCGACACGCTGATCACCGCCTACCCGGGCCATTCGATCTTAGCAGAGGAGTCCGGGCACACCCCGGGCAAGGGCGCCGCCGAACACGCCCGCGATGCCGACTTCGTCTGGATCATCGACCCGCTCGATGGCACCACCAACTTCATCCACGGGATGCCGCAGTACTGCATCTCGATCGCGCTCATGGAAAAGGGCGTGGTCACCCAGGGCCTGGTCTACGACCCCAACCGCGACGAGCTGTTCACCGCCACCCGCGGCCGCGGCGCCTTCCTGAATGACCGGCGCATCCGCGTGGCGAGCCGCGCCCGGCTGGAGGAGTCGCTGATCGGCACCGGCTTTCCGTTTCGGCGCATCGGTGACATCGACCGCTACATGGTGATGCTCAAGGCGGTGATGCAGAAGGCCGCAGGCCTGCGCCGCCCGGGTGCCGCCGCGCTCGATCTCGCCTATGTCGCGGCGGGCCGCTACGACGGTTTCTTCGAACTCGGCCTCGCGCCCTGGGATGTGGCCGCGGGCAGCCTGCTGGTCACCGAGGCCGGCGGGCTGATCGGCGATTTCACCGGCGAAGGCGATCATCTTTTCGGCGAGGAAGTGGTCGCCGGCACGCCCAAGGTGTTCGCGCAACTGCTCGCGCTGCTGCGCCAGCCGCCGGCATGAGCACCGTGTCGGCTGCGGCGCAGGAGGCCGCGCTGCAGGCGCTGGAGCAGGCACTGGCCCTGGCGCGCTCGCGAGGCGAGACCGCGCCGCTTGGCGCCGCCCTCGCGGGCGCTCGGACACTGCTGCCGGCGCTGCCGCCGGCCTTCGGGCCGGTGCTCGATGGCATCGCGCAGCGGCTGGAGTCCTCGGCGATGTTCGGCGAGGAGAGCTGCTCGTTCAGCCCCACCGACCTGCACGACGC
>CAIZPE010000152.1 GCA_903934795.1 uncultured bacterium
CGCGGTCGCCCGCGCCCAGCTCGAACACATGGCTGAAGCCGTCACGCACCACCACGGCAGACTGCGGAACCGTGAGCGCGGCGGTGGCGCCGAACTCGAACTCGCCGCGGGCGAACATGCCGGCGCGCGCCGAGCTGCCGGCCGGCAGGTCGACATCCACCAGCGCGTTGCGGGTCTGCGGGTCGACCGTGGGGGCGATCACGCGGACGGTGCCCCGAAGCCGGGCGCCGCTGGCGACGGTCACGCTGACCGTCTGGCCGATGCGGATGCGCGGCAGCTCGGCGGCGGTGACCTCACCGCGCCATTCCAGACGCGCGCGTCGCACCAGCCGGAAGAGCTCCTGCCCGGGCGCGGCCACCGCGCCGAGGGTGGCGCTGCGCGCCGAGATCAGCCCGTCATCGGGCGCGAGCACCCGGGTCTGCGACAGACGCAGCCGCTGCAGGGCCACCTGGGCCTGCGCGGCCTGGAGCTGGGCGGCCGCGGTGGCCTCGCCGGTGAGGTACTGGGTGATCTGCTGGTTGCTGAGCACCCCGCTGTCCTGAACCTGCCGGGCCCGGGCGGCATTGGCCTGCGCCTCGGCGAGCGCGGCCTTTGCCTGAGCCAGCCCGGCCTCGGCAACGGCCAGATCGGTCTCGACCGCCTCGGCGGCGAACCGCGCCAGCAGTTGCCCGCGCTGGACCTTGTCGCCGACCTCGACCAGCACCTCAGCGAGACGCAGGCCGGCGATCTCGGCTCCGACCGAGGCTTCCTGCCAGGCGGCGATGCTGCCGTTGGCGCTGAGCCGTTCGGCCAGCTCGCCGCGTTCAGGGGCGGCGACGCTCACCACCAGCGCCGGTCGGGCGGCGGTGGCCGTGGCAGAGGCGGTTGCGGCCTTGGTTGCGGCGTCGGGTGACTGGGCGCGCGCGGCGGGGGCTGCCGCCGCCAGGGCGACTGCGATCAACAGCAGCCGCCCGGCACGCGCTGGGGCTTGTACAGGCAATGTCATCGGGGTCGATCTCCGCCGTGGGCGAGCTCGTGACTGGGAGTGGCGCGGGGCCTGGAACGGGCATGACCCGCGCCCGGCGCTGGCAGGCAGGTCATGGGCTCCAGCCTCCGCCGAGGGCGCGATACAGGGCAACCCAGGCCAGCACCCGCTCCTGGCGCAAGGCGAGCAGGCCGGCCTGAGACTGCAGCCAGAGCCGGTTGGCTTCCTCGAGCTCGAAGGCATTCCCAAGGCCCGCCTCTCGACGCACGCGGGCGGCATCGCGCAGCACGCGATAGCCCTCGAGCGCACGCTCGGCCTCATCGGCGCGCTGGCCGAGGCTGGCCAGCCGGACCATTGCCTCCTCAACCTCGCGCACGGCCTGGCGCACGGCCTGCCGGTAACGCGCCTCGGCGGCAACCTGCCGGGCGCGGGCGCTGTCGACGGCCGCGTTGCGCGCGCCGTTGTCAAAGAGCGGCAGGCTGAGGGTCGGACCGAATGACCAGTTGGTGGTGCTCAGGCTGATGCCGCTTGCCTCGAAGCGCAGCGGGCCGATCGCGCCGCTCAGGGCCAGCCGGGGCCAGCGGCGCGACTCGGCCGCACCGATGTCGCCACCCGCGGCGACGAGTTCCGCCTCCGCTGCGGCCAGATCGGGCCGCTGCGCGAGCAGTTGCACCGGCAGACTCTCCACCGTGAACGCGGCGGGCATTGGCAGCCCGGGTGGCGCCTGACCGAGCCGCTCGCGAAGGGCCGGCTCGGCGCTCCCGGTGAGCGCGACCAGCGCCTTGATCGAGAGATCGCATTCGGCCAGACGGGCCTGCAGCCGGGCGGTCTGATCGGCGGTCTGCGTGCGGGCGAGCAAGGCGGCATCGGCCGCCTGCAATCCGGCCGAGAACGCGACACGGCTCAGCTGCTCGGTGTCGCGCCGCGAGGCCAGCGTCTGCCGCTCGAGCACAGCCTGAGACTCGCAGCCACGCAGCGCCACATAAGCCGTCGCCACCTCGGCGGCCACCGCCACCCGCGCCTCGTGCCAGCCGGCGGTACGCGCCGCCAGACGCGCCTGTTCGGCCTGACGACCCGCGGCCAGCCCGCCAAACAGGTCGATCTCCCAGGACGACTGGAACTGCAGCAGGTCCTGGGTGCGCAGAAATGGCGCGCCGCCAAAGCTCACCGGGCCGCGGGTGCGCGACAGGGCGGCATCGAGCGAGGGCAGCCGTGCACCACCGGCGCGGGCGAGCGCTTCGCGGGCCTCGGCGATGCGTGCGCCCGCCTGGGCGATGCTGGCACTCTCGCCCTGCGCCGCCTCGATCAGCCAGACCAGGGTTGGATCCCTGAAGCCCGACCACCACCGCGACAGCTCGAGCGCACTGGCGCCATGCGGGCGTTGCGCCACCCAGTCGGGTGGCATGGGCGAGACCGCCTGACGCGGCCGGGGCTCGAGGCCCGCGGGCGTGGTGCAGCCTGCCGCGAGCGCCAGCAAAGCCAGCCCGAGCAGCCGCCGTGCAAGACTCATGAACGCTCCTCCCGGCTCAGGCGCCGTGCTCCCGTCATGACCGCTCTCCCCGGCGCAGGCGCTCATCGGCAACGATCGCGCAGGCATAGCCCGCCAGGCGCTGCGCGAGCAGATCGATGTTGCGGGGGCTGTCGATGACCGCTGGCGCCAGTGCCTGGACCTCATCACGACAGCTGAAGGGATGGACCGCCATGGCGACGATCGCCAGGGCCAGGCGCTGCAGGTCACGATCAGCGCGAGCCAGGCCGAGCTCGCGCTGAAGCAGCCGCAGCAGCAGTTCGAATTGCGGGCGCACCTCGCGTTCGAGGACCTCCTGCCAGACCCCGGTGGGCTCGAAGTACTCACGGTAATGCAGGCGCGCCATGGCCGCTGCCTGCGGGCCTGCCTTGAGCGGCTCCAGGAAGCCGCGATAGAACGCGACGATCGCCTCGCGAAACCCCATCGCATCGAGCGGCATCGCGCTGCCGGGCAGCTGATCGCGCATCGAGGCGCTGAAAATCTCGCGGTAGAGCGCCGCCTTGTCGCCGAAGTGATAGCTGATCGCCGCCACATTCACGCCAGCCGCACGCGCGAGCTCACGCACCGAAGTGGCCCGGAAGCCCTTGTCGGCGAACAGGTCAAGGCCGGCGGCGAGCAGGCGCTGGCGGGCGTTGCCAGGCGGGGGCTCGTCGGCCGGCCTGGCCGCGCGCCCGGGGGCGGAGCGGAGAGATGTGCGGGAATCGGGCATGAGAGTCCGGCACCCGAAACGGTGCCAGACCGAACTCTATCCCGAAAAAACGCTTGTTTGAATTCAAACAAGCGTTTGGATGAGGGCTTTCAGCCGACTGTCTCGCGGGCGATGATTTCGCGCTGGATCTCGGAGGTGCCGCCAAAGATGGTGTACGCCCGTGCGTTCAGGTAGCCGGCGAGCACCGGCCGGGCGTCATCGGCAAGCGGCCCTTCCTCGGCCAGGTGCAGCGGCCGGATGTCCTCCCAGACCAGGGCCTCGGGCCCGAGCAGCCGCACACCCAGACGCGTGATCGACTGGTGGATTTCGCTCCAGCGCAGCTTGAGCAGCGAGGACACGCTGCCCGGGTTCTGTCCGAGGCGCAGGCTGGACATCACCCGCAGCTCGGTCATCTCGAGCGCGCGGATGTCGACCTCGATGGCCGACAGTGCGATCGACAGGTCGGGGTCGTCGAGTGCCCCCTCGGGAATCACCCGCTCGAGGCGTTCGAGCGCGGCCCGCAGGCGCCCTGCGGAAATCGCCCCGCCGCGTTCGAACTCGAGCAGGTACTTGGCGATGGTCCAGCCCTGCCCTTCCTCGCCGACGCGGCAGGAAACCGGCACCCGCACATCGTCGAAGAACACCTGGTTGACTTCATGGTCGCCGCTGGCGCTGCGGATCGGACGCACCGTGATCCCGGGGCTGGCCATGTCGATCAGCAGGAAGCTGATGCCCTCCTGCTTGCGAGCGCCGGTCTCGCCGGTGCGCACGAGCGCGAACATGCGGTTGGCGAGGTGCGCATGGGTCGTCCAGATCTTGCTGCCGTTGACCACATAGTGGTCGCCGTCGCGCACCGCGCGGGTCTTGAGCGAGGCCAGATCGGAACCCGAGCCCGGCTCGGAGTAGCCCTGGCACCAGTAGTCATCGCCGGCAAGAATCCGCGGCAGATAGTGCGCCTTCTGCTCGGGCGTGCCGAAGTGCATGATCACCGGCCCGGCCATGCGCAGGCCCAGGGGCGAAAGACCCGGCGCGCCGGCCACCGCGCACTCGGTCTCGAAGACCCAGCGCCGGGCCAGCGACCAGCCGGTGCCGCCATGCTCCTGGGGCCAGGCCGGCGCCACCCAGCCGCGCTGGTGGAGCTTGCGGTGCCAGCGCAGGCCGATGTCCTTGTCGGAGAACACCGAGGTGTTCAGGCGGGCGGCCCGCACCAGATCGGGGTCGAGCTCCTGCAGCAGGAAGGTGCGGACCTCATCGCGGAAAGCGTCCAGGCCGGGTTCGTCGAAGGGCAGCGGCTCCACCTCGCCGGGCAGCGCCCGGCCAGCGGCGAGATCGGCTCGTACCTGCGCACGCAGGACCGCATGCCGACGCAGCTGGCTCTCGGCCCCTCCATGCACCGCATCGATCGCCAGCAGGCGACGCAGGTAGCGGCCCATGTTCAGCTCCTCGGTGACGCCCATGCCGCCGTGCAGCTGGATGGCATCCTCGGCCACCTTGCGGGCGGCCGCAGCGACCTTGGCCCGGGCGATGGCCGCGGCCAGTGCCCGGCCGGCCGCATCGCCCTCGCGCTCGGCGCGCTCCAGGCGATCGATGCTGCCGAGGGTGAGCGAGCGTGATTCCTCGACCGCCACGGCCATGTCGGCCATCCGGTGGCGCAGGACCTGATTGGCCGACAGCGGCTTGCCGAACTGCTCCCGGGTGCGGGTGTAGGCCACGGTGGCCTGCAGCATGGCCTGCATGGCGCCAACCGCCTCGGCGCAGGCCGCCACCGCGGCCCGGTCACGCGCCCGCGCCAGAGCGACCGCGACGTCACCCGGCAGCCGGGACTCGTCCTCGAGGGTGGCGCCCTCGAAACGCAGCGCGCAGGCGCCCAGGCCATCGACGCTGGCCATGGCCGTTACCTTCAGCCCGGCGCTGCCGCGCGGCACCAGGAAGAGCTGAAGCTGACCGTCGGGATCGGCCGCGCCGACCAGCCAGGCATCGGCCGCGTCACCCGCCGGCACCACCCGGTGCTCGCCCGAAAGCTGCCAGCCCTGCCCCACACGCCGCGCATGCACGGCAGGCGCATCGCCCTGCGGCCCTGAGAGCGCCGGCACCAGCAGGGCAGACCCATCACCGAGCGCGGGCAGCCAGCGGCCGCGCTGCACCTGGCTGCCGGCGCTCGCGAGCACGTCGGCGGCGATCAGCACGGCTGGCAGATAGGGCGTGGCAATGGGCCCCGCGCCCAGGGCCTCGCAGAGCACACAGGCATCGGCCAGACCCTGGCCGAGACCGTCCTGCTCGACGGGCAAGGTCATGCCCAGCCAGCCGAAGCCGGCCATGGCCTGCCAGCGCTCCTTCCAGCCGGCACCGGATGCCGTCGAGATCTGGTCACTGACCCAGCGGTTGGCGCTGTCGCGCAGCAGGATCTGTTCGTCGGTGAGCTGAAAGTTCATCGCGTTCTCTCTGCAGGAATGGACGGGCCGCGCGGGCCGCGTGAATGAACGAAGGGAGGTCGAGCCTTGAAGCGCCAACCCGTCGCCCTCATCTCGGCAACTCTACCGTGGACATCCACCCGAGGCCGTCATGAAGGATTCCAAGACCGCGCGCCGCACCGCGCAGCCCACCGCTCTGGCCGTTCTGGCGCATCTGCTGGAACGCCTGGAGCGTTCGCCCACACCGATCGACCCCCACCAGTACCGGGATGTGGCCAGGCGCCTTTCGGTGGCCATGCTGGCCGAGCCTGACCCGGCAGCGCTGGAGGCGGTGCTCGGCAGCCTGCCGGCCGCCGCCGAACTCTGGGAAAACCTGCAGTACGCGCATGCCGGCCTGTGCCGTCAGGATCTGGACAGCGCGCTGGCCGCGGAGGCCAGGGCGCGCCGGGCGATCACGGCCGCCCGCGGCAGCCCTGCACGCTGAGCGGCCGGCGGTCACTGCGGCCGGGCGCACCCGAGGGAAGCGCCCGGCGATCACGCCTACTTGCCGACCAGGTACAGCGACAGCGGCGGGTACACGCACACGATCAGCAGCCAGACCAGCATGATGATCACGAACGGGATGCACGCCCGGCAGATGCGCCCGAAGGGTTCCTTGAAAGCGGCCATGGCCACGATCAGGTTCAGGCCCACCGGCGGGGTGAGGTAGCCGATCTCCAGGTTGGCGATCATGATGATGCCGAAGTGGATGGGGTCGAAGCCCTTGGCCACCGCGAGCGGCTCGAGCAGCGGCGCCAGGATCAGGATGGCCGATCCGACATCCATCAGGCAGCCCACGATCAGCAGCAGCACGTTGATCAGGAACATCAGCACCCAGCGGTCCTGGATCTGACCGGTCAGCGCCTCGACCATCTGCTTGGGCGCACCGGAGTGGTCCAGGATGGTGTTCAGGCTTCCGGCCACGCACAGCAGCGGCAGCAGCGTGGCCAGCAGCTTGGTGGTCTCGAGGATGACCTCGATCAGGTGCTTCGGCCTCATCTGCCGGGTGCCAAAGTAGTGCAGCATCTTGCCGCCGAAGCCCGCGCCGGCCGGGGCATCCTTCGCGTTCTCTTCGCGGTGCACGAAGAACTCGATGAAGAGCGCGTACACCAGTGCCACCGCCGCCGACTCGGTGGGGCTGAACCAGCCGATGTAGATGCCGCCGATCATGATCAGCGGCAGCAGCAGCGCGAAGGTCCCTCCGAAGAACGACTTGATCGCCTCCTGCAGGCTGAACCGGGCTCGCTCCTTGTTGAAGTTGATGATCACCGCATAGGTGATGAACATCAGGGTGAGCAGCAGCCCGGGCCCCACGCCGGCCACGAAGAGCTCGGCGATGTTGCGCTCGGTCATGATGCCGTACAGGATCAGCGGGATCGAGGGCGGGATGATGATGCCCAGGGTACCCGCCGAGGCCACCGAGCCCAGGGCGTAGTTCTTGTCGTAGCCGCGAGCGAGCAGCGCCGGGTACATGATCGAGCCGATCGCCAGCATCGTCACGATCGACGAGCCGTTGATCGCCGCGAAGGCCGCACACGACAGCACGCAGGCAATGCCCATGCCGCCAGGCAGCGGCGAGGTGAACACCTGCATGAAGTCGATCAGGCGCCGCGCGATCGAACCCCGCGACATGATGTTGCCGGCCAGCATGAACAGCGGGATCGACAGCAGCACCTCGCGATCGACCGTGAACCAGAAGTCCTGGATCAGGAACTCCACCTGGCTCTTGGCGATGAACAGGTGCACATAGGCGGTGGTCACGGCCAGCACCAGCACCAGGCTCTGGCGCAGCAGCAGCAGCGCCATGACGAGCAGCAGAAGGATGATCCAGGCCATCAGTGCGACTCCCCTTTGGGTGCAGGCCGCAGCGCGGGCCAGATGGCGAAGGCCGCATGGCGCAGCGCCGACGAGAAGAACATCCAGGGCAGCACCAGCTGGATCGGCCAGACCTTGATCGGGATGGCCATGCCGCGCTCACCGAGCGCGGCCGAGCTCTGCACGAAGCCCACGGCATACCAGCCGAGCGCCACGCATATCAGCATGGAGAGCACATCGCCGATGCGGTCCATGTGCGGGTCGAGCGCCCGCGGCAGCCATTTGTCGGCGAACTGCGGCCGGAGGTGGCCGTTCTCGGCGGTGACCAGCGCGAAGCCCAGCAGGCCGGCGATGGCCGTGGTCCAGACCGCGAAGCGCTGCGCCCCGAAGATGCCGTTGCCGAAAAACTCGCGCGCGAGCACATCGGCCATCAGGGCAAGCGCCGTGAGGGAGAAGGTAAGAACACATACCGTGGCTTCTATGCGCCACAACCACTTGAGGAACTGTCTGGCGGCCTGCATCGGGACCTCTCTGGAAGACATCAACCCGGACCTGCTGTGCGCGCGTCACCGGCGAGGCGGCAACGCAGGCCCAGCCTCACTTGCCGCCCTTGGCGGCGAACTCCTTCTTGCCCTTCTGGATGGCTTCCCAGAGCTCGGGGGCGGCGCCGCCGATCTCCTTGACCATCTTTTCCTGATTGGGTTCCACCAGCTTCGCCCACTCCGCCCGCTGGGCGGGCGCGAGCTCATGCACGAAGCCGCCCTTCTTCTTGAAGTCTTCCATCTTCGGACGCTCGTCGGCCTCGACCTCCTTGCGCTGCCGGGCGACATCCGGCCGGGACGACTCGATCAGCTTCTTCTGCTCCGGGGTGAGGGAATCCCACAGCCGCTTGTTCACCATCATGGTGGAGCCGTGGTGCAGATGGCGGGTCATCACATAGTGCGGCGCGCTCTGCGCGGCCGGCGTGGTGATGTAGTAGAGGAATGGCAGGTCGGCTGCCTCCACCAGGCCGCTCTGGAGGGCCGGGAAGAGCTCAGACAGCGGCATCTGCACGCCATTGCTGCCCAGGGAGGTCCAGAACAGCTTCGAGGCCGGCGCGGGCGAGATGCGCACCTTCATGTTGCGGACATCGGCGGGGGCAAGACAGGCCTTCTTGCAGACCACATCATTCCAGCCGACCTCCCCCAGGCCGACGATCACCAGCCCCTTGGCCTCGTAGATCTTCTTGAGCACCGGCAGGGCGTGCTGGTCGGTGACGAAATCCCGCTCGGCATTGCTTCGCCAGAGATAGGGCATGTTGAGCAGGGCCGCCTCGGGGATCAGCACCGAGGCGCCGGTGTACGAGACGCTGCCCATCTCGAGGCGGCCGCGCACGAGCTGCTGGATGATCTCCTGCTCGCTGCCGACGAACAGTCGTTCGGCCTTGATGGCTCCGCTGGAGCCCGAGGTGATGCGGGCCGCGGTCTCGTCGACATAGCCGACCAGCACCGAGCCCGGCTGCGCGGCCGAGGCCACTTTCCAGCTCTGCGGGGCCTGCTGGCCCTGTGCGGTGCCGGCCAGGGCCCCCGATACGCACACAGCGGCCCACGCCGCGAGAATCCGTCTGCGACCACGCATGTCTGTCTCCTGTGATGAACGCCGGTTCCGGCCTGCGGCCGAGGGTCTGTCGCCCATGTCAGCGTTCGCCCGCAGTCTATGCGGTCGCCCACAGGCGCGACAGGATCCCCTGTTTCAATGATTGGAATTCCGGCGGCGCTCGCACATCGCCTTGCGGAACCGTGATGGTCGACAGCCGCAGCGTGTGGGCGCATCGTGGGGCATCGTCGTTCGCTGACGCGGATTTCAGCTGGCGCGCCCACCCTGGAGCTGACATGGAAGAACACATCCGCTGCGACCTCGCTGACGCCATCCTCACCATCACCCTGAATCGCCCGGACAAGCTCAACGCGTACACCGCGCAGATGGGTCGGGAGATTGCCGAGGCCTTCGACCGCGCCGATCGCGACGATGCGGTGCGGGTGGTGATCGTCACCGGTGCGGGCAAGGCCTTCTGCGCCGGCGCCGACATCTCGGGCGGCGCCACCAGCTTCGGGGAAGGCGCCTCGGTGATGTTCGGCCAGGGCGCGCAGACGCAGCCTGAAACCCGCAAGGCGCCCGAGCCCAGCTTCATCGACAGCATCTACCGCTGCCGCAAGCCCTCGATCGCCGCGCTGAACGGTGCGGCGGTGGGCGTGGGCATCACCGTCACGCTGCCCATGGACATCCGGATCGCCGCGAGCCATGCCCGGGTGGGCTTCGTCTTCGCAAGACGCGGTCTGGTGCCCGAGGCCGGCAGCGCCTGGTTCCTGCCGCGCCTGGTCGGCTTGCAGCAGGCGCTGCGCTGGTGCTATTCGGGGCGGCTGCTCGGTGCCGACGAGGTGTTGCGCGGCGGACTGGTGAGCGAGGTGGTGCCACCGGAAGAACTCCTGCCGCGTGCCCGCGAGATCGCCCGCGAGATCGTCGAGGAGACCGCGCCGGTGTCGATCGCCCTCACCCGTCAGCTGCTCTGGCGTTTCAGCTCGGAGCCCGATCCCTTGCGGGTGCGCGAGGTGGATGTGCCCATGTCGCGCGAACTCGGCCGCAGCGCCGATGTCACCGAAGGGGTGAAGGCCTTCCTGGAGAAGCGCAAGCCGAATTTCCCGGGCAAGGTCTCCACCGGCATGCCCTCCAACTATCCCTGGTGGAGCGACTCCGACCCGTCGCGCTGAGCCGAGCCTGCGCGCGTCAGGGCGCGCTGTGGGCCAGGGCCTCGGCCAGCAGGCCGAGAGCCGCGGCTGCGAAGGCCCGCATGTTGCCCACCCGGTCGGCGCTGCCGGTCTCCAGCGTGATCACCCGTTCGATCGGACCGCTGATGGCGATGCAGCTATGCCCTGGCGCATCGCCGTAGGCATTGCCACTCGGCCCGGTGGCGCCGGTCTCGGCCAGGGCCCAGGTGCCCTGGAAGCGCTCCCGGGAGGTACGGGCAAGCAGCGCCGCATAGGGCTCGCTCGCCGAGCGGATGCCGGTCATCGCCTCGGCGGGAATGCCGCTGAGCAGCGCGCGGGCGCGTCGGGTGTAGACCACCGCGCCGCCCAGATAGTAGGCAGACGCGCCCGGCACGGCGAGCAGGCTGGCCGAGATCAGCCCACCCGTCGATGATTCGGACACCGACAGCGTGTGGCCGCGGGTTTTCAGGATGGCCGCGATGGCGGCGGCCTGGTCGATGAGGTCGTTCACGAGCGATCTCCGCATGCAGGGGCTCGGCCCCGGGAAGGCCTCAGTGTCCTCGTTGCGCCGCGGCGGCATCGGGCGAGCCGGTCCGGAATGTCGTGCCATGGGCGGCCTGATTCCGTTCGACGGCATGACCCGCCTGCCCCGCCGGACGGCTCCGAGCCCGGGCAGGCGAGGCCGCCTACAATCGATCGTCGGGCTTCGCGCTGCCGGCGAAGCCGCCCTCGAGCCGGCCCCGGGCACCCTCCCTCATCGGGCCCGGTCCGCCCCCGATCCGAACGACCCACAGGAGCTCCCCGATGAGCCAGCCTCTGCTCTTCACCCCGATCACCCTGCGACAGCTCACCCTGAAGAACCGGGTGGTGGTGGCGCCCATGCACCAGTATTCCGCGGTCAAGGGCTTCCCCACCGACTGGCATCTCATGAACGCCGGTCGCTACGCTGCCGGCGGTGCCGGCCTGGTGATCATCGAATCGACCAAGGTCGAGCGCCGCGGCTGCGGCACGGTCGGCGATCTCGGACTGTGGGACGACGCCTTCATCGCGCCCCTGGCCCGGGTCGTCGATCTCGTGCACCAGTGCGGCTCGGCCTGCGGCATCCAGATCGGGCATTCAGGCCGCAAGTCCCGGGTGGGTCGCCCCTGGGACGGCGGCAAGGCCCTCATCGCCAATCCCGGCATCGACGACTGGGACGCCTGGGAACTGGTCGCACCCAGCGCCCTGCCCGCCGACGATCGCAGCCCGGTGCCGCGTGCGCTCAGCCGTGACGACATCGCCGAGGTGATCGAGGCTTTCGGGAAGGCGGCGGAGCGCGCAGACAAGGCCGGCTTCGACATGGTCGAGATCCACGGCGCGCACGGCTTCCTCATTCACCAGTTTCTCTCGCCGGTGGCCAACCAGCGCACCGATGACTACGGCGGCAGCCTGGCCAACCGCATGCGCTTCGCGCTGGCGGTGGCCCGACGGGTGCGGGCCGCCTGGCCCGAGGGCAAGCCGCTCTTCATGCGGCTGTCGGTCGACGACGACGCCGGCTGGGGGCCGGCCGAGAGCGTGGCGCTGGCCCGAGAGCTCAAGGGCTGCGGTGTCGACATGGTGGACTGCAGCGCCGGCGGCATCCTGGCCCGGCCGGTGAGCAGCGCGCCGATCGGCTACGGCTATCAGGTGCCCTTTGCCCGGGCGATCCGGCGCGAGGCCGGCATGAGCAGCATGGCGGTGGGCCTGATCGTGCACCATGACCAGGCGGAGGCCATTCTGCAGTCCGGCGACGCCGACCTGGTCGCGCTCGCCCGCGAGATGCTCTACAACCCGAACTGGGCGATGGACGCTGCGCAGAAGATGGGGGTGGATCCGGGCTTTTCGATGGTGCCCGACCCCTACGGCTGGTGGCTGGGCAAGCGGGCGCAGTCGATGCCGACGCTGCGCCCGTCCACCCAGGTGCCGGCCCAGACCTGAGTCGGGGCCGGACCCGCGCTTACTTCTTGAGCAGCGGGCAGACGCTCTCGCTCGCCGGCCGGAACGACTTGTCGGCAGGCAGGGTGGCCCGGAGCTTGAAGTAGTCCCAGGGGTACTTTGACTCGGAGGGCGCCTTGACCTCGAAGAGGTACATCTCGCGCATCATGCGGCCATCCTCGCGGATGCGGCCGTTCTTCACGAACATGTCGTTGATCGGGTTGGCCCGCATCCACTTGTTGACGGTGTCGGTGTCGTCGGTGCCGGTGGCCTTGACCGCATTGAGGTAGTGCATGGTCGACGAGTAGACGCCCGCCTGCAGCATGTTGGGCATCTTCTTCATGCGCTCGAAGAAACGGCGCGACCACTTGCGGGTCTCGTCGTTCATGTCCCAGTAGAACGCCGAGGCCATCAGCATGCCCTGGGTGACCTGCAGGCCGAGCGAGTGGATGTCGTTGTCGAACATCAGCAGGCCGGCCAGCTTCTGGTTCTTGGTCAGACCGAACTCGTTGGCCGCCTTGATGGCGTTGATCGTATCGCCACCGGCGTTGGCCAGGCCGATGATCTTGGCCTTCGAGGACTGGGCCTGCAGCATGAACGACGAGAAGTCGTTGGTGTTCAGAGGGTGACGGACATTGCCGAGGATCTTTCCACCCTCGGACTTCACGACCTCGCCGGTATCCTTCTCGAGCGCATGGCCGAAGGCATAGTCGGCGGTGAGAAAGAACCAAGTGTCGCCGCCATTTTTGACCACGCCGCGGCCAACCACCTGGGCCAGGGCATAGGTGTCCCAGGCATAGTGGATGGTCACCGCGTTGCAGGCCTCATTGGTGATGCGGCTTGCGCCCGGCCCCGACAACAGCACCAGCTTGTGGCGCTGGCGACCCACCTCCGATGCGGCCAGGGCGGTGGCCGACGCGCCGACGTCGCCCAGGATGTCGAGCTTCTGGGAGTCGAACCACTCCCGCGCCTTGGCAGCGGCGAGGTCGGCCTTGTTCTGGTGGTCGGCCACCAGGATCTCGATCGGCATGCCATGGACCTTGCCGCCGAACTCCTCGACAGCCATCTTGACCGCCTCGACCGAACCGGGTCCGGCCACATCGGCGTAGAGGCTGTTCATGTCGTGGAGCAGGCCGATCTTGATCACGCCATCAGAGATTCTCACCTGGGGCGCGGCGCCCTTGGCGGCACTCTGCGCGGTGGCGGTGGGAAGCGGTGCGATCGCGCCGACGAGACCCAGGGCCAGGGCGAGAGCCTTGAGCGAGGGGCGCAGCAAAGGGGTTTTCATGCGAAGACTCCTGGAAAGACAGGGCAGGCGAGAACGGGCAGGCCGCGGGATTCGACACCCTCGCGGGCCACAGGGATGCGGCGCGGGCATCCTCCCAAAATTCCCGCAGCGGGTCAAAGCCGGAACGCTTCGAACGAATCCGGTGCCCTGCCCTCAGCGCCAGCGCCCCAGCCACCAGGCCGACAGCCCCGCGCCGAGCAGAAAACACAGCGCGGCCACGCCCGCGAAGATCGCCGAGACCTCGGTCTCGCGGCGCTCGAAGGCCAGTCGCGAGGCCAGCCCGCGGTAGGCCTCGCGCAGTTCGGCTGCGCCCGCCGCCGGAAAGTAGGTGCCGCGGGTGAGATCGGCCAGCTGACGCAGCGGCGCCTCGTCGAGCCGCACCCGCATCGACCAGCCCTCGGTGCTCAGCAGTTCCCCGGCTGCGGTGCCCACGCCGACGGTGTGCACCCGCACGCCGCGCTCGGCGGCCAGGCGCGCCGCGGCGACCGGATCGGCGCCGATGTTCGACTGGCCGTCGGTGAGCAGGATGATCGCCGCGCCCTTGTGCGATCCCGGCTCCACGGGCTCGACTGGCGGCCTGGCAGCGGTGCCCAAGGCCGGCTCCTGCCCCCCGGGCCGCGGCCGCTTGCGCAGGTCGGCGCTCTGCAGGTCGTACTCGAAATCCGGCAGGACGAGTTGAAGCGACACGAGGATGGCCGTGCCGGCGGCCGTTCCCTTCTGCAGCTGGAAGCGGTCGATCGCCGCGAGCAGGTCGTCGCGGTCGGTGGTGGGCGCCTGCGCCACCGAGGCCGAGGCGGCGAAGCTCACGATGCCCACCCGGGTGGTGCCGGGCAGCCCGCCGATGAAGTCGCGGGCTGCAGCCTGAGCCGCGGCCATGCGTGAAGGAGGTATGTCTTTCGCCCGCATGCTGCCCGAGACATCGAAGGCCAGGATCACCGTGCGATCGAGCGCCGGCACCGAGATCACGGCCTGCGGCCGGGCGCAGGCGAGCAGGGCCGCCGTGAGCCCGATCAGCCACAGCGCGAAAGGCAGATGGCGACGCCAGCGCGGCCGGTGCCGGCCGGCCTCGCGGATCAGGCTAAGGCTGGCCACGCGGATGGCCTCGCGCGCCCGCCGCCGCAGCAGCCACCGGTAGGCCAGCAGGGCCAGCGGCACCAGCACCAGCAGCGGCAGCAGTTGCGGCCAGAGAAAGCGCATGCCGGTTCTCAGGCTCTTGCGGCCGCGGCCACCGCCGAGGCGGCACCGGCTCGCAGACGGGCCTGCAGCCGGCGCAGGCGCAGCAGCGCGGCGAGCGACTCGCCGGGATCCTCGTCGGTGCCGAGCTCCATGGCGTCGACCCCGGCCGCGGCAAGATCACCCAGCAGCGCCTCTTCGCGCTCCCGGGCGAGTTCGTCGTGGCGGGCTCGCCAGTCGGGATCATGCGTGTCGACCATCATCCAGTCGCCGGTCTCGGCATCGCGCATGGGCACCAGGCCGAGATCGGGCAGGGTGCGCTCCACCGGGTCGACCAGCCGGACCGCCAGCACATCGTGCCGCAGGGCCAGCCGGGCCAGCGCCGGCTGCCAGCCCGGCGTGCTGATGAAGTCGGAGAGCACGACCACCAGCGAGCGCCGGCGCGCCACCCCACCCGCCGCCCCGAGCAGGTCGCCGAGCCTGGTGAGGCCGCTTGATCCGGCGCCGGACTGCGCCGGGTCGCTGACCTCGGGACGCTGCTCGATCCAGTCGATCAGCCGCATGAGGTGGGCCCGGCCGCTGCGGGCCGGCAGCACGGCGCGGCGCAGGCCGTCGGCGCGGATCGCGCCGAATCGGTTGCCGTGCCGCAGCAGCAGCAGGCCGAACAGGCCGCACAGTGCCGCGGCGGCCTGTCGCTTGGTGACGCGACCCGATCCGAAGTCCACCGACGGGCTGAGGTCGAGCACGAACCAGGCGCCGAGCTCGCGGTCCTCGAGGTCATCGCGCACATGGGGGAGGTCGAGGCGCGCCGTGGCGTTCCAGTCGATCCGCCGGACATCATCGCGGTACTGGTACTCGCGCAGGTCGGCAAGATCGAGCCCGCTGCCGCGCATGAGCGTGCGGTAGTCCCCCTGCAGCAGGCCGTCGAGCCGCCGCAGCGAGGTCCACTCCAGCCGGCGCAGCAGGCGGTCAGCCGGCAGGCGCGGCATGGGAGGCGGGCTGGGGCTGGAGCGGGCGCGGCGGCGGCGGCAACTGCTCGAGCAGCCTCGCGACGAGGTGGTCGGCGCTCACGCCCTCGGCGAGTGCCTCGTAGGACAGCGCGAGGCGATGGCGCAGCACATCGGGCGCGACATCGACGACATCCTGCGGGAACACATAGTCACGGCCGCGAAGGAAGGCGAGTGCGCGGGCGGCCTCGATCAGGCCGATCGAGGCGCGCGGGCTGGCCCCGAAGGTGATGAAGCGCGACAGCTCCGCGAGCCCGCAGCGCGCGGGATCGCGGGTGGCTCCGACCAGCCGCACCGCGTACTGCATGATCACCGGGTCGACGAAGCCGCGCCGGCAGCGCGCCTGCAGGGCTGCGAGCTGGGCGGTGGTGGCCACCGGCTGGATGGCCACCGGCGCGCTGGTGACCCGTTCGACGATGACGAACTCCTCCTCCTCGCGGGGGTAACCAACCAGCACCTTCATCATGAACCGGTCGACCTGCGCCTCGGGCAGCGGGTAGGTGCCTTCGGTCTCGATCGGGTTCTGGGTGGCCATCACCAGGAAGGGCTCGCCGACGCGATGCGTCTGACCGGCAATGGTCACCTGCCGCTCCTGCATCACCTCGAGCAGCGCGCTCTGCACCTTGGCCGGCGCACGGTTGATCTCGTCGGCAAGCAGGAGATTGGTGAACACCGGGCCCAGCGCCGTGCTGAACTCGCCGGTGCGCTGGTTGTAGATGCGGGTGCCGACCAGATCGGCGGGCACGAGATCAGGCGTGAACTGGATGCGCCCGAAGCCGCCCTGGATGGCGCTGGCCAGCGTGCGCACGGTGAGGGTCTTGGCCAGGCCCGGCACGCCCTCGACCAGCAGATGCCCCTGGGCGAGCAGCGCCACCATCATGCGTTCGAGGAAGTGGTCCTGGCCGACCACCACCTTCTTCACCTCGTAGAGGATGCGCTCGAGCAGCGCCGCACTGTCTGCCGCCGAACCGGATCGATCGTCCATGCCATGCCTTCGCAGGAGTCGCGCGCGGGCGCGCGGGGTTGGGGATCAGAAGGGAGGCACGCCTGCCGCGCTGGCCGCGGTCTCGATCGGCACCGCGAAGGCGATGCCGATGAAGCTGCGCTGGCGCCCGGGGCTGAGGATGCCGGTGACCACGCCCACCACCTCACCTTCGGCATTGACCAGCGGACCGCCGGAATTGCCGGGGTTGGCCGCGGCGTCGAACTGGATCAGGTTGCGGATCGGCTGGCCGCCTTCGTTGCCGGCATGCTCGCGCTTCAGGCCCGAGACCACGCCCGCCGACGTGGATGGCCCGATCCCGAAAGGGAAACCCACGGCGACCACCAGGTCGCCCACCGCGAGATCGGCGCTGGAGCGCAGCGAGGCGGCAACCAGGTCATCGGGAATGGTGAGCGCCTGCAGCACCGCGAGGTCGTTCTCGGGCTGGGTGCCGATCACCCGGGCCTCGCCCTGGGTGCCGTCGAAGAAGGTGACCCGGATGGCGCTGGCGCCTTCGACCACATGCAGGTTGGTGAGGATGACGCCCTTGTCGACGATGACCACGCCGGTGCCCACCTGGGTGCCCGGGCCCTGGCCTTCGTCGCCTCTGGGCTCCGGCGCGGCCGCACCGCGCTTGCGCGTGGCCGGGCCTGCGGCACGCGGCTCACGGGTGGCCTCGACCAGCACCACCGAAGGCCGGATCACCTCGTGGGCGCGCGCCGCCTGCGATGGCAGGGTCAGCTTTTCGAGGCCCCGGGCCATGGCCTCCTGGAAGGCCTCGCCGGCGAGCGGGTCGGGCGCAGGCGCGAACCGGGTGTGCATCGCAAGGCCGAGGGCTCCGAGCGCGATCATCAGCGCGACGGCCGCCGCCATGCCGGGCGTGCGCAGGCGCAGCCACAGTCGGCGGATGCGCGAAAGCGGCGCGGGCGTGCCGGCAGTCCCGGGTGCCGCCGCATCGGGTTTGCTCGCAGGCGGGCGATCCGCGGCCGATGGACTCGCGGCCGATGGACTCGCGGTCGATGGACTCGCGGCCGATGGCCGTCGCGGGCCACCGCGCGCGCTGTAGAGCGTGCTGCGTTTCATGATGCGGTCATTGTCGACCAGCGCGCGGCGCTCGCCAAGCACCCGTCAGGGCATGCACCCGTGGGCGGCGCCCGCCCGGCGCTGGAACGGCGATGCACCGGCGTCGTGCCAGAATGAGCCGACCCCTACGATCCCGGAGTGCCCATGCCCGAAGTCATCGTCCGCCGCCAGGGTGCGGTCGGCACCGTCGTCCTGTCCAACCCGGCGAAGTTCAACGCCATGAGCCTGTCGATGTGGCAGGCCCTGCCGACCGCGATTGCCGAACTCGACGACGATCCTGCCATCCGCGTGATCGTGCTCGAGGGTGACGGCGACCGGGCATTCGTCTCGGGTGCCGACATCTCGCAGTTCGAGAGCAACCGCACCGAGCAGTCGGCGCGGGCCCTCTACGAGAGCGCGGTCGACGCCGGCTACCGCGCGCCCATCGAGAACCGCAAACCCACCATCGCCAAGATCCGCGGCATCTGCATGGGAGGGGGCCTGGGCCTGGCGGCCTCCTGCGACCTGCGCATCTGCGCCGATGACAGCCGCTTTCGCATGCCCGCCGCCCGCCTGGGCCTGGGCTACAGCACGGCCGGCACGGCGCGCTTCCTGGCCCTGGTCGGCCCGCAGCGCACCCTCGAACTCTTCTACACCGCGCGCATCTTCGGCGCCGCCGATGCCCTCGCCATGGGCTTCGTGCTCCAGGTGACTCCCGCCGCCGAGCTCGACGCCACCGTCGCGGCACTCGCCGAGAGCATCGCGGCCAATGCACCGCTCACGCAGACCGCGGCCAAACGCTCCATGGACGCCCTGCTCTATGCGCGCGGCGCGCCGGCCAGCCCCGAGGCGGTGGCGCAGAAGTACGCCGCCGCGCGCGAAGCCGTGCAGGCCTGCGGTCGCAGCGAGGACTATCGCGAAGGCGCGCGGGCCTTCATGGAGAAGCGGCCGCCGCAGTTCACCGGCCGATGAGGACAGGCAGCGCTTCGCCGGCATCGCGATGCGCCGGTGTCGACGCAGCCATCTCCCCTGCCCCGCCGAGGGCGTGGCGCCCGCCCACGCGGTTGCGACCGGCCCGCTTGGCCCGGTACATCGCGGCATCCGCGCAGTCCATCAGGGCCTGGGGATCATCGCCGTCTTCAGGGGCCAGGGCGATGCCGCTGCTGAAGGTGACCGCGAGCGAACATCCGCTCAGCCGGTAGGGCTCCGCCGCGGCGGCCATCAGCTTGTCGGCCACCTCCGCCACCCGCGCCCGCTGCGTCACGCCGGGCAGCAGGACCACGAACTCGTCACCACCGAGGCGGCACAGGGTATCGCTGTCGCGAAGCTCGCCGCGCAGGCGCTCGGCCACCGCGCAGAGCAGCGCATCGCCGACGGCATGTCCGTGCTCGTCGTTGATCCGCTTGAAGTGATCGAGGTCGATGAAGATCAGACCGAGACCGCGGGGCTGCCCGCGCGCACCGAGCAAGCCCTGACGCAGGCGATCGAGGAAGAGCAGCCGGTTGGGCAGACCGGTCAGCGGGTCATGCTGGGCGAGGTGCGCCATGCGCGCCGCAGCCTTCTCGGCGGCATCGATCCGCTCGCGGGTCTGGGCACTGAGCAAGGCCTCCAGGCGCCGCTGCTCGGTGACATCGGTCAGCGCGAGCAGCACGCCGCTCACACGACCAAGCTCGTCATGCTCGACCCGCGCCCGGGCGCTCACCCGCAGGAACCGGCCGTCCGCGTGCCGCAGGTCGAATTCCTCCTCGTCAGCGTCGGGCTCGGCGGTGCCGGTTGACCCTGGACCGGTTGCGGCGGCATCGATTGTGGCGGCATCGATTGCGGCGGGACCGGTTGAGGCCGGATCGGGGGCGGCCGGAACGCGTCTGCCGGCCTGGCGTGCGCGCCAGCGTTGCGCGAGGCGGGCCGCGTCGGGCGGCGCAAGGAACTCGCCGAAGGGCCTGCCAAGCACGTCGCTGCGCAGCCGGCCCGTGTCGAGCAACCAGCGTTCGCTGACCGCCATCACCCGCCCTGCCAGATCCAGCCAGACCATCATCACCGGCGCGCGCAGCCACAGGCGGCGATAGCGCGCCCGATCGCGGGCCTGCGACAGGGCCGAACGCCGCCCGGCGCGGGCGATCAGCACGGCCAGCAGCATGGGGGGCACCACCGCCACCATGAGCGGCAGTTGGAAGCCGACAATGCTGTCCAGCCGTTCGGCGAGCGCCGGCTCGCCGCCGGCCGTACCCGGGGCCCATCCGGCACCGGCCGGCGGCAGCCAGCCGATCGCGTCGAGGGCCACCGACAGCACGGCCACGGCGCAGGCCAGCCCGGCCACGGCAGCCAGCCCGGCGCGCACCGCCACGAAGGCCATCACGCCGGCCACATGGACATGCGGTTGCGGCAGGCGCAGCAGCGCCAGCCAGATCGCGCCGGCGACCATCACCGCGCGCAGAAGCATCGTCGGATCAGCCCAGGCCCGCCAGCGCTCGCGCAGGCCCCCCTCCAGCGCCGACAGCCATCCCGGAAAGCCGGTCACCGTGCCGACCACCGAGGCGGCATACCAGCTCAGCCAGATCAGACGGGCATCGCCGCCAGGCGACGGCGTCAGCCAGAAGGCGAGCAGGCTCGCGCCGAGCAGCGGCGGCACCATGGCCGCCACGGCCATGAACCGCACGAAGGCCACCGGCCCGGCGAGGCGGCGACGGGCAACCCGCCCGCGGCGCAGCAGTTGCCAGCCGAACGCCTGCTCGGCACCCAGGGCGGCGGCCAGCGCTGCCGACTGTGCATCGGAGGCGCCGGCAACCCGCGCCGCAACGCCAAGCGCCAGCGCCGATGCCGCGAGGACCAGCGCCGCCCTGCCCGAGGGCAGCCGCATCGCAAGCGCCAGCGCGCAGGGTGCGCTCAGGACGAGCAGGGGCACCCCGGGCACCAGGGGATGTCGCATCGCGCCCCACTGACCGAGCAGGGCGAGCGCCAGGATGATCACCATCATGGCAAGGCCCGCGAGCCCATCGGCGGCAGCGGGATGCAGGAGCCCCGACCCGCGCAGATGCGGCAAGGAGCGACTCTGGTCGCGGGCAGACAGGCTGACAGGCACGGCGTGGCGGACGGAAGGCCCCGTAGCGCCCGGATCGGGCCCTGTGCGGATGCTCGGTCCGAACGATTCGGGCCGCGCTGAGCAGGCTCAATCCGCCGGCAATGCCAGCCTTCCGGCGTGCAGATCGGCAAGCGCCTGGCGCAGTTCGTCCTGCGTGTTCATCACGAAGGGCCCGTACTGCGCCACCGGTTCGCGCAACGGGCGGCCGGCAATCAGCAGGGCACGCAGCCCCTGGAGGCCGGCCGTGATGCGCACCGCATTGCCATCGCCGAGCACACCGGCCGCATGCGCCGGCAGCACCCGCGAACCGGGGTCCTCGCCCACGCGGGCTTCGCCCTCGTAGAGGTAGATGAATCCCTGATGCCCTGCCGGCAGCCCGTGGCTGAAGCTGCCGCCTGCCGGCAGGATGAGATCCCAGACCTGCGGATCGGTGCTGTCCGCGAAGCGCGGACCGGCAATCGGGCCGGTGTGGCGCACACCGGCCATGTCGATCTCCCCGGCGATGACCCTGATGCTGCCGCCAGCCGGCAATGCCACCACCGGCAGTTCGGCCGGCGCGATGTCCCGATACCAGGGCGGCTGCATCTTGAGCCGGGCCGGCAGATTCACCCAGAGCTGGAAGCCGCGCATGCGGCCGCTTTCCTGCTCGGGCATCTCCGAGTGGATGATGCCGCGGCCGGCGGTCATCCACTGAACCGATCCAGGGGTGAGGTGGCCGCGATTGCCGAGGTGGTCCTCATGGCGCATGTGGCCGTCGAGCATGTAGGTCACGGTCTCGAAGCCGCGGTGCGGATGCGCGGGAAAGCCGGCGATGTAATCGGCGGCGTCTTCCGACGAGAATTCGTCGAGCATCAGGAAGGGGTCCACCCGGGCGCCCGGATGGGCGCCGATGCTGCGGCGCAGACGCACGCCGGCCCCATCGGAGGTGGGTTGCGACGGGATGACCCGCGCCAGGGGGCGGACGATGACGGGCTGCGGCTGGGATGCCGCGCGCTGCGGCTCGGCGCGCTGCGGCTCGGCGGTCTGCGGTTGGGGCTGAGTCTGGGACGGGTTCATGGTGTCTCGGGTTGGTCGGGCGATGATACCGGCGGCGCCACTTCCAGCTCGAGCGGCTCCTGCCCGGGATCGGCGGCCCCGGGCAGCCCCGGCACCGGACGGCGGCCTCGGGTGGCAAGCAGGCCGAGCTGGACCCGAAGCGCGTTGGCTTCGCCCACGGCCCTGGCCACATCGCGCTGCGAGGCAGCCAGTTCCTGACGCAGGAGCAGCATCTCCTGCCCGCTGTCGCGCAGCATCTCGGTCATCGAGGCAAAGCGGCCCTGGTTGGTCGCCAGTTCACGCGCCGCCTCCATTTCGCGGGCGAGGGTTGCCTGCAACTGGGTCTCCAGGATGCTGACCCGCTCGCGCAGCGAGGCCAGTTCGGTGCGGGTGGCTTCCTGCAGGCGCGCCGCCGTGTCGCTGGCCTCGCGGGCCTGCGCCTGCAAGGGCGACAGTTCCGCCTGGGCCAGAGCGAATGCCCGCGTCCAGAGGGTCGAGAGCAGCTCGCCTCCCAGTTCGCGAAACTCCCCGGGAAGGTCCGGCTGGTCGAGTCGTACCTTCGAACGCTCGCGCAGGTCCTGCCAGAACTGGCGCAGCACCTCGGCCGGTGTGCTCATGCTCCCGCGCCGGACGAGCTGGTACAGGCGGTTCGCGGTGGGGGTGATCCCGTGCCGGAAGAACAGCAGCACGCAGACCTCGCGATAGAGTTCCCGGGTATCACGCAGACGCTCCTTGAGCGCGGCGATCTCCTGCTGCAGGCCGGGACTGTCTTCCATGGTAGGCCCCATGAGTAAGAAATTGAGTGTAATCCGTAGTATTACTTAAATCATGCGCCCAGCAAGCTCCCGGCATGTCCTTGCGCAAAGCCTCGCGCCCCTCACGCGCGTCCACCCATGAGTCCGGCGGCAGTCACTGAACTCGTGCGTCGCTTTCTCGCGCGAACGCAGGCGCGACCCGACCCGGCGCGGCCGGCCGCATTGCTCCTGCTCGGCCTGACGAACCTCGGGAGCATGGGCAGGCTGCTGTGCGAACTCCCGGCTGAAGGGCAGGCCTTGCCCGGCGCGGAGCGGCCTGTCCGGATCGATGTGGTCGTCATCGACGCCGGCGTACCCGCAGCCGCCACCGTGCGAGAGGCCTGGGAGCCGGTCTTCCGGGCAAGTACCTCGCTGCGAGCGGCAACACCCTGGCAGGACTGGCCCAGCGCCCTGCCCGGTCTGCACAGGGTTCGGCTCGCCCCCCCGGGACAGCGTGATGCCGGCCCGCTCCGACTCACCCTCGCCGTTGGCAGTCCGGAGCGGATACTGCCGCGACTTGCGCTCGCAGCCGATCTGATCGTCTTCCATGACAATGACGCCGACGCCGGATCGGCGCTCCCGCTGTCGTTCGGGGGCGCAGCGCTCGCCCTCGCCCGGCTGCTCGCCCCGGGCGGCCGGCTGATCACCCGCGCGGATGACACCCGCCGGGAGGCGTGGCTGCGCCGAGGCGACTGGACGCCCGACGGCGAACAGGGCTCCGATCGCCACCCGGCGGCTCGGGGCACCCCCTGCGCCCGATGGCAGCCCTGGCAACCCGGCCGGGCACTGGGACGCGTGACGCCCGCCAGCCCCACCTCGCCCGCAGCCAACGCCAGGGAGCTCGCCGTCGTGGGCGCCGGTCTGGCCGGGCTCGCCTGCGCCGCGGTCTTCGCGTCGCGAGGCTGGCAGGTCACGCTCATCGATGCCTCACCGTTGCCGCAGCCCGGATCCGGCCAACCCCTGCTCGCCGACCATCTGCATCTCTCGCCTGATGACAACCCCACCGCCCGCCTCAGCCGGCAGGCGCTCTGGCTGTCGCGCCCCTGGCGGACGTGCGCGCCGATCGGCCGTTTGCAGATGGCCGACACCGAGACGGCGCGCCTCGACCAGCTGCGCGCGCTGGCGGCTCTCGGCCCGGCGGTCGACACGCTCGCCATGGCGGTGAATCGCTCCGAAGCCTCCGATCTTGCCGGCGTCCAGGTGGCTCGCGGCGGACTGTGGCTGCCGGGCTGCGGGGTGAGCGCCCCAGCGGACCTGCATCGCCACTGGATCTCCGGCAACCCCGCGATCCGCGTCATCACCGGAACCAGGGTGCACAGCCTGCACCGTGAGAACGGCCACTGGCTGCTGAGCGATGAGCGCACCAGCCCGATTGCGCGTGCGCCCGCGGTGATCCTGGC
>CAIZPE010000153.1 GCA_903934795.1 uncultured bacterium
CCCCAAGCATATCGGAGGCCCGAGCATGAGTCCGGTGATCGCATTCGAACCAGGCGGCTATGCCTTCCAGCTCGGCGGCTTCCCGTATTCGCAGGGCGTGGTCGCGCTGCCGGGTCATGTCATCGAGCGGGTGCGCTGGCGCCGCCCGGTGCCGGTGCAGCACGGGTTCGCCGCCATCGCCGCCCACCTGAAGGCGCGCGGCCGGCCGCTCACCGCGCTGTGCGCGGCCGAACTGCGCTCGCCGCAGCCGTTCACGCTGGATGGCTTTCGCGGCTTCAACGCCGGCTATGTGGCGGTGCTCGAGCAGTGGGGCCTGTTTCGCGATGGCCGCAACCCGGTGGCCCGCAGCAATGTCTGCCCCGCCTTCGACCCTCCCGCCGAACCCGGCTTCCACGCCTTCAGCTACACGGTGCCGGCCGCGAACGCCCTCGCCGCGCGCCACTTCGTGGTGGCGGGCAGCGGCGAATGGCCCGAGGACCAGCCCTTCCCCGAGGGCATCGTCGCCCGCGGCGATCTCTCGGCCACCGGCTTCGCCAGCAAGGTCGACTATGTGCTGGCCACCATGCGCTCGCGCGCCAACGCGCTCGGCGCCGACTGGTCGGCAATCACCGCCTCGCAGATCTACACCGTGCATGACTTCCACCCGCTGCTTGCCAGCCGCTTTGCCGCGGCCGGGCTCACCGCCACGGGCCTCACCTGGCACACCTGCCGCCCGCCCATCCTCGAACTCGAGTTCGAGATGGACCTGCGCAGCGTGGCCACCGAATGCGTCGCCGATCAGCCATGACCCCGACCACCGACTCCACCGCCGGCGACGACACCGGCCGCGCACCAGCGCCGACAGCCGTTGCCGGCGTTCCCGAGGGCTTCACCGTCATGCGCATGCCCACCAACCCGTTCGTCGACGGGGTCGGGCCGCTCTACGGGCGGCTCGATGGCGAGCGCTTCGTGCTCGGCATCCGCATCGAGAAGCGTCACTGCAACCCGGGCGGCACCTGCCATGGCGGCATGATCATGACCCTCTCGGACATGCTGCTGCTGATGGGCAGCAACATCGAGGGCGGCGTGAACCGCTACTTCACCACGGTGAATGTCACCTGCGACTTCATCGGCCCGGCCCATGAGGGCGACTGGGTGGAAGGACGCATGCAGGTGCTGCGGGTGGCCCGCAGCCTGGTATTCGCGCAGGGCCTGTTTACCGCGGGCGACGCGATGGTGGCCCGCTGCAGCGGCATCCTCAAGCCGGTGAGCGAGCCCGACCCGCGCTACGACGGGCGTCGCTACTTCACCGGCTGAGAGGCGGGCGCGGCGGCGGCCTGCGCCGCCGACCGGTTCCCCACCCGCTCCAGCAGCGTGCCCAGGATGCCCTTGGGCATGAAGATGATGAACAGGATCAGCAGCAGACCGTAGATGGTGGTGTCCACCCCGAGGGCGTCGTTGCCGATCAGCACCCGCAGCGACTCCGAGAGCACCAGCAGGAAGATCGCGCCGACCGCCGGGCCGAGCATCTTCCTCCGTGCGGTGATCGAG
>CAIZPE010000154.1 GCA_903934795.1 uncultured bacterium
CTCGAACAGGCCGGCCGCGCCCATGCCGCCGCCCACGCACATGGTCACCACGGCGAGCTTGCCGCCGCGGCGACGCCCTTCGATGAGAGCATGGCCGGTGAGGCGCTGGCCGCTCACGCCGTAGGGATGACCCACCGCGATCGCGCCGCCGTTGACATTGAGGCGGTCGGCCGGGATGCCGAGCCTATCGCGGCAGTAGAGCACCTGCACCGCGAAGGCTTCGTTGAGCTCCCAGAGGTCGATGTCCTCGACGCGCTTGCCGGCACGGGCAAGCAGCTTGGGCACCGCGAACACCGGACCGATGCCCATCTCGTCGGGTTCGCAGCCGGCCACCGCGAAGCCGCGGAAGTAGCCGAGTGGCTTGAGGCCGCGCTTCTCGGCAAGGCTCGCCTCCATGACCACCACCGCACCGGCACCGTCGGAGAACTGGCTGGCATTGCCCGCCGCGATCACGCCGCCGGGAATCGCCGGCCTGATCTGCGAGACCGCCTCCTGGGTGGTGCCCTCGCGGCGGCCCTCGTCGTCAGCGAGGGTCACCTCGCGGCTGACCATGGTGCCGGTGAGCTTGTCGACCGTGGCCATGGGCACGGTGATCGGCACGATCTCGTCCTTGAATTTTCCCGCGGCGGCCGCGGCGCAAGCCTTCTGCTGGCTCTGCGCGCCGTATTCGTCCTGCTTCTCGCGGGCGATGCCATAGCGCTTGGCCACCATCTCGGCGGTCTGCAGCATCGGCCAGTAGATCTCGGGCTTGCGCTGGGTCAGGGTGGGGTCCTGACCCATGTGGCGGTTGGCCTGGTTCTGCACGCAGGAGATGGACTCCACGCCGCCGGCCACGAAAATGTCGCCCTCGCCGGCGATGATGCGCTGCGCAGCCATGGCGATGGTCTGCAGCCCGGAGGAGCAGAACCGGTTGATGGTCACGCCCGAGACGGTGACCGGGCAGCCGGCCATCAGCGCGATCTGGCGGGCGATGTTGCCGCCGGTGGCGCCCTCGGGAGTGGCGCAGCCCATCAGCACATCCTCGACCTCGCCGGCCTCGATGCCGGCGCGCTCGATGGCGGCGCGCACCACATGGCCGCCCATGGTGGCGCCGTGGGTCATGTTCAGGGCGCCCCGCCAGGACTTGGCCAGGCCGGTGCGGGCGGTGGAGACGATCACTGCTTCACGCATGTCGGGATCCTTTCTTGAGTCTGCCGTGGGAGATCAGCCGTTGAAGCCCTTGCCCTCGGCGGCAAGCCGCGCGAGCAGCGGCGCCGGAGTCCAGAAGGCGGTGTCGCCGTGGCCGAGCGCCGCAAAACCCTTCATGCGGTTGACCACGTTGTACAGCCCGCAGACATCGGCGTAGAGCATCGGCCCGCCGACATGCGCCGGGAAGCCATAGCCGGTGAGGTAGATCATGTCGATGTCGGAGGCACGCAGCGCGATGCCCTCCTCGAGGATGCGGGCGCCCTCGTTGACCAGCGCGAAGATCAGGCGGTGCACGATCTCGTCGTCGCTGATCCGACGCGGCGTGATGCCGAGTTCGGCGCGGTGATCGGCAATCAGCTTCTCGATCACCGGGTCGGGGATCGCATCGCGCTTGCCGGTCTCGTAGCGGTAGTAGCCGGCGCCGGTCTTCTGCCCGAAGCGGCCGAGTTCGCAGACCTTGTCGGGGATCTTCGGGTAGAGCATGTCGGGGCGCTCCAGGTAGCGCCGCTTGCGGATGTACCAGCCGACATCGTTGCCGGCGAGGTCGGCCATCCGGAACGGGCCCATCGCGAAGCCGAAGCGCTCGATGGCGCGGTCGACCTGCTGCGGCGTGGCGCCCTCCTCCAGCATGTAGGCTGCCTGGCGGCTGTACTGCTCGATCATGCGGTTGCCGATGAAGCCGTCGCACACCCCCGAAACCACGCCGAGCTTGCGGATCTTCTTGGCCAGGGCCAGCGTGGTGGCCAGCACATCCTTGGCGGTCTTCGCGCCGCGCACCACCTCCAGCAGGCGCATGACATTGGCGGGGCTGAAGAAGTGGGTGCCGATCACATCCTGCGGGCGCTTGGTGAACGCGGCGATCTGGTCGACATCGAGCGTGGAGGTGTTGCTCGCCAGAATGGCGCCCGGCTTCATCACCGCGTCGAGCTGGCGGAACACCGCCTCCTTGACCGGCATGTCCTCGAACACCGCCTCGACGACGATGTCGGCGTCGGCGATGTCCTGGTAGGCCAGCGTGGGCGTGATCAGGCCCATGCGCTTCTCGACATCCTCGGGCTTCAGGCGGCCCTTGCGGGCGGTGTTCTCGTAGTTGCGCCGGATGGTGGCCATGCCGCGTTCGAGCGGCTCCTGCCTGACCTCGAGCAGGCGCACCGGGATGCCGGCATTGGCGAAGTTCATGGCGATGCCGCCACCCATGGTGCCGGCGCCGATCACCGCGGCGCTGCGGATCGGGCGCAACGGGGTGTCCTCGGGCACATCGGGGATCTTGCTGGCGGCGCGCTCGCCGAAGAAGATGTGCCGAAGTGCCCGGGACTCGGGCGTGTCGACCAGTTCGCCGAAGCAGCGCCGCTCGAAGGCCAGGCCCTGGTCGAAGGGCATGGTGGCCGCCGCGCCCACCGCCTCGGCGCACTTGCGCGGCGCCGGGTAACGCGGCGCCACCGCGGTGGCGGTCTGGATCGCGAACTGGGTGAAGGCCTCGGCATGGGGGTACTCGACCTTGAGGTCGCGCACCCGCGGCAGGCCGCGCTTGCCGTCGACCGCGGCGCGGGCGAAGGCCACCGCGCCGGCGATCAGGTCGCCCTCGATGATGGCGTCGAAAAGCCGGGTGCCCTTGAACTTCTCGGAGAGCACCGGCTCGCCGGTGACGATCATGTTCATCGCCATCTCGAAGGGCACCACCCGGGGCAGCCGCTGGGTGCCGCCGGCGCCCGGCAGCAGGCCGAGCTTGACCTCGGGCAGCGCGATCTGCGCGCCCGGCGAGGCCACCCGGAAGTGGCAACCCAGCGCCAGTTCGAGCCCGCCGCCCATGGCCACCGAGTGCACCGCCGCCACCACCGGCTTGGACGCGTTCTCGATCAGGCTGATCACGGTCATCAGGTTGGGTTCGGCGAAGGTCTTGGGGGTGTTGAACTCGCGGATGTCGGCCCCGCCCGAAAACGCCTTGCCGGCCCCGGTGAGCACGATGGCGCGCACCGCCGGATCGGCCAGCGCGGCGCTCAGGCCGTCGACGATGCCGCGGCGCAGTTCAAGGCCCAGTCCGTTGACCGGGGGGTTGTTCATGGTGACGACGGCGATGTCGCCCTGGACGCTGTAGCTGGCCTGACTCACAGGATCTCCGTAGCGGGAAACCGGGCGCGGGCCCGGCGGGTTGCAGGAGGGCGGGCGCCCGGAGCGCCCGTGGTGCCGCCACGGGGGCGCCGCGGCGGCGCCGGCGGGAGAGCCGCCGGCATCGGCAGGAGTGTAGCGCGGCCGCCCGCGGCGGCCCGGCGCCGGATCAGGCGGTGGGCAGGCGGTAGTCCCGGAACTGCTCGCGCAGGCGGGTCTTGAGGATCTTGCCGGTGGCGCCGAGCGGGATCGCATCGACGAACTGGACGTCGTCGGGCGTCCACCACTTGGCGATCTTGCCCTCGTAGAAGGCGAGCAGTTCCTCGCGGGTGACGCGGGCGCCCGGCTTGAGCGCGACGATCAGCAAAGGCCGCTCGTCCCACTTCGGATGGGCCACGCCGATCACCGCCGCATTGGCCACCGCCGGGTGCGCGATGGCGAGATTCTCGAGGTCGATGGAGCTGATCCACTCCCCACCCGACTTGATCACATCCTTGCTGCGATCGGTGATCTGCATGTAGCCCTGGGCGTCGATGGTGGCGACATCACCGGTGGGGAACCAGCCGCGGCCCTGCTCGTCATAGACCAGCGGATCGCCGCCCTCGCCGCCGAAATACTCGCTCACCACCCAGGGCCCGCGCACCATCAGGTTGCCGTAGGTCCTGCCGTCCCAGGGCAGCTCGGCGCCGTCGTCGCCGGTGATCTTCATGTCGATGCCGAAGATCACATGGCCCTGCTTCTCGAAGATCTTCTGCTGCTCGGCGGCGGGCAGGCTCAGGTGCCGGTTCTGCAGCCGCGAGAGCGTGCCCAGTGGCGAGAGCTCGGTCATGCCCCAGGCGTGGATGACATCAACCCCGTACTGCTCGCGGAAGGTTCGGATCATCGCCGGCGGACAGGCCGAGCCGCCGATCACGGTGCGGGTGAAGGTCGAGAAGCGCAGGCCGTGGGCGGCCACATGCTGCAGCAGGCCCAGCCAGACCGTGGGCACGCCGGCCGAGTAGGTGACCCCTTCCGCCTCGAAGAGCTCGTAGAGCGACTTGCCGTCGAGCGCCGGCCCGGGCAGCACCAGCTTGGCGCCCACCATCGGGCACACATATGGCAGGCCCCAGGCATTGACATGGAACATCGGCACCACCGGCAGGATGACATCGCGGGCCGACGCACCCATGGCATCGGGCAGCGCCGCGCCGTAGGCGTGGAGCACCGTGGAGCGATGCGAGTAGAGCGCACCCTTGGGATTGCCGGTGGTACCCGAGGTGTAGCACAGGGCCACCGCGCTGCGCTCGTCGAACTGCGGCCACTGCCAGTCCTCGCTGCCCTGGGCGAGCAGGGTCTCGTGGTTGAGCAGGCCGGGGATGGCGACGCTGCTCGGCTGCCGGTCGGCGTCGACCATGGCGATCCAGGCCTTCACCGTCGGGCACTTGGGCGCGATCGCCTCGACGATCGGCAGGAAGGTGATGTCGAAGGCAAAGAAGCGGTCGCCGGCGTGATTCACGATCCAGGCGATCTGGTCGGGATGCAGGCGGGGGTTGATGGTGTGCACCACGCCGCCCATGCCGCCGGCGGCGTAATAGATCTCCATGTGCCGGTAGCCGTTCCAGGCGAGAGTGGCCACCCGGTCGCCCGGCTCGGCGCCGAGCTGGCCGAGCGCACTCGCCAGACGGCGGGCGCGGCGTTCGCAGTCGGCGTAGGTGTAGCGATGGATGTCGCCCTCGATGCGGCGCGAGACGATCTCGGCGTCGCCGTGGTGGCGGGCGGCGTGCTGCAGGATCGACGAGATCAGCAGCGGCATGTCCATCATCAGGCCTTGCATGGCGGCTCTCCGGGCAATGAAAAGAGGCGGGATGCTCCCGCCGCGGCTGGCCGGCGTCAAGCAGGCCCCTGAGGCGCGCATGCCCGAAGGCAGGCGCGGTTTAGAATGAATGAATCCGACCGCAACAGGCAGCCGACATGACCACCACCAAGATCCGCAAGACCGACGCCGAGTGGCGCGCCCAGCTCACCGACGAGCAGTATCAGGTTGCCCGCCGGCACGGCACCGAGCGGGCCTTCAGCGGCTGCTACTGGGATCATCACGAGCGCGGCACCTACACCTGCATCTGCTGCGACGCGCCGCTCTTCGCTTCGGGCAGCAAGTTCGATTCCGGCACCGGCTGGCCCAGCTACTTCGAGCCGGTCTCGCCCGATGCGGTCACGGTCAAGCGCGATTTCAGCTGGGGGATGATCCGCACCGAGGTGCTGTGCAGCCAGTGCGACGCCCACCTCGGGCATGTGTTCAAGGACGGGCCGCCGCCCACCGGGCTGCGCTACTGCATGAACTCGGCGTCACTGGCGTTCACGCCCGCGCAAGACACGGAGTGACCCACCGCAGGCCTGACCGGATCGCGCATCGGCAAGGCGCAAGCCGAGCTCAGGCTCGGGTTCCGGTCCAGGCTCAGGCCGCACCCGACAGGATGCTTCCTGCCGCCTTCGGCCCGCAGACAGCGGCTGTCAGGCCTTCTTGATCTTTTCGAGCATGCGGAAGATGGGCTTGCCCGAGCCCTTGAACAGGCGCTTGAGCGACTTGGGCAGGCAGCGCCGCTCGAGGGTGTTGCGGCGGGTGCGGGTACGATCGGCCATGGCGTTCTCCGTGGGGTCCGGGCAAAGCCCACGAGTATAGCCCATGGCAGCAGGGGCGCAGCGCCGCCCCACCCGGCCCGCGCTACACTCGCGGCATGAAACTTCTTTTCGACCTCCTGCCGGTCCTGCTGTTCTTCGCGGCCTACAAGACCACCGACATCTATGTGGCCACCGCGGTGGCCATTGCCGCGAGCCTGGGCCAGATCGGCTGGCTGCGCCTGCGACGACAGCCGATCGAGCCCATGCAGTGGACCAGCCTGGGCATCATCGTGATCTTCGGCGGCATGACCCTCTTCCTGCGCGACGAGACCTTCATCAAGTGGAAGCCCACGGTGCTCTACGGGGCCTTTGCGGCAGCCCTGCTCGGCGCACGCCTGCTCCGCGGCCGCAACCTCATCCAGATCATGCTCGGCAAGCAGATCAGACTGCCCGAGCCGATCTGGACCCGCCTCAACTACGCATGGACCGGGTTCTTCGTGCTGCAGGCGGTGCTCAACCTGTGGGTCGCCCACGGCTTCAGCACCGACACCTGGGTCAACTTCAAGCTCTTTGGTTCCCTCGGTCTGACCGTCGGCTTCGTGATCCTGCAGGCGCTCTGGCTGGGCCGTCACATCCAGGAAGACGGCGATGCGTCCTGAGCCCGACGAGATCCGGGCCCGGCTCGCAGCCGCCCTTCCTGATGCCTCGATCGAGCTCATCGACGAAAGCCATCTGCATGCCGGGCACGCCGGGGCCAGCGGTGGCGCGGGTCATTTCCGGGTGCGGGTGGTGAGCGCCGCGTTCGCCGGTCTGCGCACCGTGGCCCGACACCGCCTTGTGTATGATTCCGTCCGCGACTGGATGCCGCATCGCATCCATGCGCTCGCCATCGAAGCGCGCTCGCCCGACGAGGCCGGCTCGCCAACCTGAGGATCCCACCCATGAGCTTTACCCGTTCCTGCGCCAGGGCCGCCGTTGGCGCCGTGCTGGCCTTGTCGCTGTCCGCTGCGTGGGCCCAGAACGCCGCCATCGTCAACAACAAGCCCATCCCCAAGCAGAAGGTCGATGAATTCGTGGCTGCGCTGGCAGCCCAGGGCCGGCCCGATTCCCCCGAGCTGCGGGCCGCGGTCCGCGAAGAGCTGATCGCCCGCGAGATCTTCGCCCAGGAGGCCGAGCGTCGCGGCCTGATGCGCAACACCGAGGTGCAGCGTCAGCTCGACACCTCCCGCCAGGAGATCCTGATCCGGGCGGTCATCCGCGACCATTTCAAGACCAATCCGATCACCGACGCCGACATCAAGGCCGAGTACGACAAGGCGATCAAGGGGCAGGCCGACAAGGAATACCGTGCCCGACACATCCTGGTCGAGAAGGAAGACGCGGCCAAGCAGATCATCGCCGACCTCAAGAAGGGCGCCAAGTTCGAGGATCTGGCCAAGCAGTCGAAGGACACCGGTTCGGCCGCCAACGGTGGCGACCTCGACTGGAATGTGCCGTCCACCTTCGTGAAGCCCTTCGCCGACGCGATGAGCAAGCTCGAGAAGGGCAAGTTCACCGAGGCCCCGGTGCAGACCCAGTTCGGCTGGCATGTGATCCGTCTGGACGATGTGCGGGAAGCCAAGGCGCCGCCGCTGGAGCAGGTCAAGCCCCAGATCCAGCAGGAACTCGAGCGTCGCCGCATCCAGGAGCTCCAGAAGGATCTCCGGGCCAAGGCCAAGATCCAGTGATCTGATCAGCCGGTGATGCGGCCTGGTCGGCTGAACAGCCGCGCGCCGCTCATCGCATCATCCAGCGGGTAAGCCTCGCGCCCCGCGGGCACGAACCCCAGGCGGTCGAGCAGCCGCTCGGCAGCCGCCTCGCCCGGGCGGGTCATGGCCCAGATGCGGGTCGTGCCAGCCTCCCCGGTCAGGTCCTCCAGCACGCAGCGCAGCGCCTCGGTGGCCCAGCCTTCCCGCCGCCTGGAGGGCATCACGGCACAGCGCACCACCGCCTGGCGGTCGCCGGTGATCGTGGCCTGAGCCCGACCCAGGTAGTCGCCGCTGTCGGAATGGCGCAGCGCCCAGTCGAGGATCGCGCGCCGGCCATCGGCCGAACGCCGCGTCTCCCGCTGGCGCAGCAACTCTTCCAGCCAGGCCAGCGACGCCGGTGGCGACTCGCCATCCGGATCGAAGGCCGGATCAGACAGTATCGGCCACAGCGCCTCGGCGTGGGCGCTCCCCAGGGGCTCGAGGACCAGGCGCGGGCCGCGCAGCGGTCGCCGGCCTAGCAGCGGCGGAAAGCTCGCCGCGGGAGCACGCCGCTGCCGCCGCTCGGCAAAGAAGTTGCGCAGCAGGGTGCCGCATTCATCGGCCAGCACCCCGCCGGTGACCGCGCAATGGTGGTTCAGTCGCGGCTCGGCCATGAGGTCGAGCACGCTGCCGCAGGCGCCGGTCTTGGGGTCGGAGGCGCCCCAGACCAGACGGGCGATGCGGGCATGCTGGATCGCGCCCGCGCACATCGCGCAGGGTTCGAGGGTGACGAAGAGCTCGCAGCCCGGCAGCCGATAGTTGCCGAGCACCTGCGCCGCCTGGCGCAGTGCGCGGATCTCGGCATGGGCGGTGGGGTCATGCTCACCGATGGGCTGGTTGCAGCCGGTGGCGATCACCCTGCCCTCGAGCACCACCACCGCGCCCACTGGCGCCTCGCCCTGCACATAGGCGTGACGGGCCTGCTCGAGCGCGGCCCGCATGAAGATCGGATCGCTGTCGCGGGCGGCCGGGGGTGTGCTCATCGATCGGGGCGCGGCGTGGTGCGGGCGGACGGTTCGGCGCCGAGCCGGTCGCGGGGCAGGCGCGAGGCCGACCAGGCGCCGGCCAGGCATATCGCGGCCGCGGCCAGGAAGGCCAGCGAGAAGCCGACCGACTCCGCGGCGCTGGCCACCCCGCCGCCCAGGCCGGTACCCGGCGCCAGCCGGCTGAAGGCGATGGCGCCGAAGGCCGCCGAACCGGTGGCGGCGCCGAGATTGCGCGACAGCGAGATCACCGCGGCCGCCGCCCCCAGACGGGCCGGACCGGCCGCCACCTGGCTGATGATCTGGGTGACCGCCATGACCATGCCCAGCCCCACCCCGGTGAAGCCGCCCAGCACCATGACCAGCAGGCGCGAGGGCGGCGCCAGACCCAGCCCCGCCAGGCACAGCGCACCGATCAGCAGCCCTAGCATCGGCGGCTCGCGGGTGCGTCCGGTGTGCAGCACGATGCGACCGGCCAGCGATGCGCCAAGCAGCGAGCCGCCGGTGAAGGGCAGCAGCAGCAGCCCCGACTGCGCCGCGCTGGTGCCCAGGATCCATTGCAGGTAGGCCGGCAGATAGAACACCAGGGCGAACGAGGCCGCGGCATTGGCCAGGGTGGCGAAGGCGGCATGGCGCATCACGGGCATGCGCAGCAGCTCCAGCGGCAGATAGGGCTGGGCGACCCGGCGACCGAGGCGCCACAGCAACACCCAGAGCGCCGCAGCCAGCACCACGCAGCCGATCAGGGCAGCGCCGCCCAGCACCGAGGCGGCGCCGGGGCGCGACATCAGCCACAAACTCAGCCCGGTGGCCGCCACGAACAGCAGGCCGCCGCGCACATCGACCCGGCCACGGGAGTCGAGCGGCGGCGGGGTGTGGCGCAACTGCGCCAGCCGCCAGCCCGCGAAGGCGCACAAGGGCAGCGTCGCCGCGAACAGCCAACGCCAGCTCACCAGCTCGACCACGATGCCGCCGAGCAGCGGGCCCATCAGACTCGCGCTGGCGAAGACCATCGCGAAGTAGACCTGATAGCGGGCCCGCTCACGCGGCGCGAGCACCTCGCCGATCAGCGCATGCGACAGGCTCATGAGCCCGGCGCCACCTGCGCCCTGCAGGGCTCGCGCAGCCACCAGCGCCGGCAGCGTGGGGGCGACCAGGCAGGCGAGCGCGCCCAGGCTGAACACGCCCAGTGCCACGCCCAGCAGGCGACGCCGGCCGAAGCGGTCAGCCAGACGACCGTAGAGCGGCACCATCGACACCGAGGCCAGCAGATAGCCGGTGGCCAGCCAGGAGGTCGCATCCCGTTCATCGAACTCGGCCGCGATGGCCGGCGTGGCCAGCGCGAGCAGGGTCTGATCGACCGCGGCGAGAAACATCGGCAGCATCACCGCGCTGAAAAGCGCGAAGAAGCGAAGCCTCGGGTCGGTGTCGGTCATGGTAGCGGCGTGAAGCACGCATCGTAACCAAGGCCGGCCGCTCCTGCCCTCATGCCGCGTCCGGCGCGGGCATGGCGCGTCCGCTTCATGCCTTGTCGACCGCCAGCACCTGCAGGGGCTGCCGCTATACTCCCGCAGCCTGTTTGCACGATCCCTGCGTCGCCGCCGGGCGCCGATCACCATCCCGGCGCCCCGCCTTCCCCAGGATGCCCCGATGACCGACATTCTCCCGATCCCGCGCCCCTTGCAGCCCCGGGCGGCCCGGCACGCGGCCGCAGCGCGCATCCGCCGCCGGGCGGGCGTGCTGCTGCTGAGTCTCATCCTGGTGGCCTGTGGCCGCGAACAGGCCACCGGCGGCAAGAGCGCTGCGCCGCCGGCGCCGCCGCCCCCCGAGGTGACCGTGATGACCGTCACCCCCCAGTCCACCACCCTGTTCACCGAGATCGTCACCGAGGTGAAGGCCTTGCGCGAGGTGGAACTGCGCCCCCGCGCCTCGGGCATCGTCACCCGCATCGGCTTCGCGCCCGGTCAGCCGGTGAAGGCCGGCGACCTGCTCTTCGTGCTCGACTCCCGGCCCTACGATGAGGCAATCGCCTCCGCCCAGGCCAATCTCGCCGAGGCGCAGGCCAATCTCGCGCGGGTGCGCCAGGATGTCGAGCGCTACGCGCCGCTACTCAAGGACAACGCCATCCCGCGCCAGACCTACGAGCAGACGGTCGCCCAGGAGCGGCAGGTGAAGGCGGTGGTCGATGCCCGGCAGGCAGCGCTGGAGTCGGCGCGCCTGGAACGCAGCTACACCGAGGTACGCTCGCCGATGGCGGGGCTGGTCGGGCTGCAGAAGGTCGAGGTCGGCGGTCTGGCCTCGGCCGGGCAGACCGTGCTGGTGACGGTTTCCACCCGTGATCCGATGGTCGCGTACTTCAACATCCCCGAGACCGACTATCTCGCGGTGATGCGCGGCGCCGCTGGCGCGCCCGCAAGCCGGGACTCGGTGATGCGCCGCGCGGTGCGCCTGGTGCTGGCCGACGGCAGCGTCTATCCCCAGGCAGGCCGCATCGATTTCGCCGACCGCGCGCTTGACGCAGGCACCGGCACGCTCACCCTGCGGGCGGTCTTCCCCAATCCGGCCGACATGCTGCGGGTTGGCATGAGCGCGCGGGTGCGCATCCCTCACGACACCCTGGAGAACGCGCTGCTGGTGCCGCAGAAGGCGGTCGGCGAGATGCTCGGGCGGCAGTTCCTGATGGTGGTCGGCGAGGGCGACAAGGTCGAGCAGCGCGCCGTCGAACTCGGCGCGCGCAGCGGCGAGAACTGGCTCGTGACCGGTGGGCTCAAGGCCGGCGAGCGCATCGTCGTCGATGGCCTGCAATCCGCGCGCCCCGGCACGGTGGTGTCGCCGCGGGCGCTGGTGCCGCTGAAGGCCCCCGAGGCCGCACCCGGGCCAGGCAAGCCGGCACCCGCCGCGGCCGGCGCTGCGCCGACGGCCAAGCCCTGAGCCGGCCCGATCATGGCGCGCTTCTTCATCTTCCGGCCGGTGATGGCCATCGTCACCGCCATCGTCATCACGCTGGCTGGCCTGATCGCCGGCCTGAACCTGCCCATCGCCCAGTACCCGCAGATCACCCTGCCCACCGTCCGGGTGGCCGGCGTGTACCCCGGCGCGAATGCCCAGGTGGTCGAGGAGTCGGTGGCCACCCCGATCGAGGAGCAGGTCAACGGCGTGGAAGGCATGCTCTACATGACCTCCAGCGCCGCGAGCGACGGCTCGTACTCGCTGGATGTCACCTTCGCCCTCGGTGTTGATCCCGACATTGCCGCGGTGCAGGTGCAGAACCGTGCCTCGCAGGCGAGTTCGCGTCTGCCGGCCGAGGTGATCGCAGCGGGACTGAGCACCCGCAAGCAGAGTCCCGACTCGCTGATGTACGCGGCGCTGGTCTCGCCGAAGTCCACCTACGACGAGCTCTTCCTGAGCAACTACGCGTCCATCAACGTGATCCAGGCGCTCAAGCGGGTCAAGGGCGTGGGCAATGTGCAGATGTTCGGCTCGGACTTCGGCATGCGCATCTGGCTCAAGCCCGACCGCATGGCTTCCCTCGGGCTCACGCCCGCCGATGTGATGCGGGCAGTCAGCGAGCAGAACCTGCAGGCGCCTGCCGGCCAGGTGGGGCAGATGCCCGCGCCGCGCGACCAGCAGTTCCAGTACAGCGTGTCGGTACGCGGCCGGCTGGCCGACCCCGAGGCGTTCGGCGCGATCGTGATCCGCTCGCGGCCCGACGGCTCCTTCGTGCGCCTGCGCGACATCGCCCGGGTGGAGATGGGCGCGCGCGACTACCTCTTCCAGTCGCGGCTCGACGGCAAGCCGGTGGCGGCGTTCTCGATCAATCTCACCCCCGATGCCAGCGCGATCGAGACCGCGCGCCTCATTCGCGAACGACTGGCCGAGCTCTCGCGCTCGTTCCCCGAGGACCTCGGCTACGAGGTGATCCACGACAACACGGTATTCATCACCGCCTCGCTCGAGGAGGTGGTGCACACCTTCTTCGAGGCGCTGCTGCTCGTGCTGCTGGTGGTGTTCCTGTTCCTGCAGAGCTGGCGGGCCACGCTGATCCCGATGCTCGCGGTGCCGGTCTCGCTGGTGGGCGCGTTCGCGGCATTCACGCTGCTGGGTTTCACCATCAACACCCTCACCCTGTTCGGCATGGTGCTGGCGATCGGCATCGTGGTCGACGATGCGATCGTGGTCGTCGAGGCGGTGGAGCACCACATGAACCACGGCGGTCTCGCGCCGCGCGAGGCCACGATCAAGGCGATGGAGGAGGTCTCCGGCCCGGTGGTGGCCATTGCCATGATCCTGGCAGCGGTGTTCGTGCCGGTGGCCTTCCTGGGCGGCATGGCCGGGGTGATGTACAAGCAGTTCGCCATCACCGTGGCAGTGTCCACGGCGCTGTCAGCCTTCGTGGCGCTCTCGCTCACGCCGGCGCTGTGCGCCCTGCTGCTCAAGCCGAAGAACACCGCGGCGAACGGTCCGCTGGCGCGCTTCTTCGGCGCCTTCAACCGCGGCTTCGACCGGCTCACCGAGCGCTATGGCCGGGGGGTGGGCGTGATGATCCGCCGGGCGGTGCTGGCCATGGCGGTGCTGGCCGCGCTGATGGCGGCCACCTGGCAACTCATGAGCCGGGTGCCCGGCACCTTCGTGCCCCCCGAAGACCAGGGCTTTTTCCTGGGCTCGGTGCAGTTGCCCCAGGCTGCCTCGATGAACCGGACCATCGAGGTCACCAGCCGCATCGACGAGATCCTTGCGGCCACGCCCGGCGTGCGCAAGCGGCTCGTGATCAACGGTTTCAACCTCATGAACGGCTCGGTGCAATCGAACAGCGCCCTGTTCCTGGCCGTGCTCGACCCCTGGGAAGAGCGCACCAGCCCCGAGACCCAGCTTCGGGCGATCATCGGCGGCTTCCTGAAGAAGGCCCGCGCATTGCCCGAAGCCTCGGTGCTCGCGCTCAATCCGCCGGCGGTGCCAGGGCTGGGCGCCTCGGCCGGCTTCAGCTTCAAGCTGCAGGACCGCGCCGGCGCCACCCCCATGCAGCTCTCGAAGGTGGCTGCCGACTTCGTGGCCGCCGCCAATCAGCAGCCCGAGCTGCGCAATGTCTACACCACCTTCAACCCGGCGGTGCCGGCGTTCCGGGTGGACATCGACCGCGAGAAGGCGAAGAAGCTCGGCGTGCCGATCAGCGACGTCACCGCCATCCTGCAGACCTTCCTGGGCGGCGTCACCATCAACGACTTCAACCGCTTCGGGCGCACCTACAAGGTGACCATGCAGGCCGACAGCGACTATCGGGCCGACATCGCCGCCATCGGTGCCTTCCAGGTGCGCGCGGCCAGCGGGCAGATGGTGCCGCTGTCATCCCTGGTGCAGGCCGCGCCCACCGGCGCCCCCACCCTGATCGACCGCTACAACCTCTTTCGCATCGCCGAGATCAGCGGCGAGCCGGCGCCCGGCTACAGCTCGGGCCAGGCCCTCGCCGCCATGGAGCGGCTCGCAGCCGGGAAGCTGCCCGACGGCTACGGCTACGAGTGGTCCGGCATCAGCCTGCAGGAGAAGCAATCGGCCGGTCAGGCGCCGGTGGTGTTCGGTCTCGCCCTGCTGTTTGTGTTTCTGTTCCTGGCTGCGCTCTACGAGAGCTGGACGGTGCCGCTGGCGGTGCTGTTCGCGATCCCGCTGGGGGTGTTCGGCGCGATGCTGGGTCTGTATCTCACCGGCCTCACCAACAACATCTACTCGCAGATCGGCCTGGTGCTGCTGATCGGCCTGGCCGCCAAGAACGCGATCCTGATCGTCGAGTTCGCCAAGATGCTGCGCGAGCAGGGGCAGGACGCGGTCAGCGCGGCGCTGGGTGCCGCCCGTCTGCGGCTGCGCCCGATCATGATGACCTCCTTCGCCTTCATCCTCGGGGTGGTGCCGCTGATCATGGCCAGCGGCGCGGGCGCGGCGTCGCGGGTGTCCATGGGGGTCACGGTCTTCAGCGGCATGCTGGCCGCCACCCTGCTCGCGATCTTCCTGGTGCCGGTGCTCTATGTGGTGGTCGACCGGCTCTTCAACCGTCGCGGCACCCCTTCCAGGCCATCCGTGCCGCCGGATCCGCCCCCGGCGAACGCCCCGGAGACCACGCCATGAGAACCCTGCGTCTTCCGCTCGCGCTGGTCGTCGCGGGCAGTCTCAGCGCTTGCGCGGTCCCGGAGGCCTTCCGCCGACCCGACCTGTCACTGCCGGGCGCCTATCCCGGCGCAGCCGCCGGCACCGAGGGTGCGCCCGCGCTGGGCAGCGTCGGCTGGCAGGCGGTGTTCACCGACACGGCGCTGCGCGGCCTGATCGAGGAGGCGCTGCGCAGCGGCCCCGACGGTCTGATCGCCGCGGCGCGGGTGCGCGAGTCCGCCGCCCTGATCGGCCTTGCCCGTGCACCCGCCCTGCCCTCGCTTGCCGCCTCGCTCAACACCACACCGATTGCCCGTCTGCCGGGCCAGAACCTCTCGTCCTCGTACCTCGCCGGGGGCGCGGTGTCCTGGGAGCTCGACCTCTGGGGACGCTACGCCCGGGCCACCGACGCCGCCCGCGCCGACCTGCTCGCCGCCACCGAGAACCGCCATGCCGTGAGCGCCTCGCTGGTGGGCAATATGGCCAGCCTCTACTACCAGCTCGGCGCGCTGCGCGAATCCGAGGCGGTGCTGCAGGCGTCGGTCAACAGCCAGCAGGAAGGGCTGCGGATCATCCAGCGCATGTCGCAGGCCGGCATCGTGAGCGCCGCCGAGGAGCGTCAGCAGGAGAGCGCCATCGCGGCCTCGCAGGCCCGACTGCCCGGCCTGCGCCGTCAGATGCTCGAGGTGCAGAACGCGATCGCGCTGCTGCTCGGCCGCCCGCCCGGCTCGGTCACCATACCTGCCGCCACAACGCTCGTCCTGCCGGCCGCGCTGCCGGCGGGTCTGCCCTCGGCCCTGCTCACCCGCCGCCCCGACATCCGCCGCGCTGAGGCCCAGCTCGCGGCCGCGGATGCCCGGGTGGCCGAGGCTCGGGCCCGATTCTTTCCCCAGCTCTCGCTCACGGCGGTGCTCGGCGTGACCAGCACCGCGCTGTCCAGCCTGCTCGGCGGGGGGGCAGCCACGGTGGCCTCCCTGGGGCCGGGCCTGGTGGCACCGCTCTACACCGGCGGCTCATTGAGTGCCAATCGGGATGCCGCGCTCGCCCGGCTTGATCAGTCGCTGCTCGCCTACCGCAAGACCGTGTTCGCCGCCCTGGGCGAGGTCGCCGATGGCCTGCAGGCCTACGAGAGCAGCGCCGAGGCGCAGCGCCTGCAGGAAGCGCGCGTGGCCATCGGCGCCGAGGCCCTGCGCCTGGCCGAGCTGCGATTCCGCGCCGGCACCACCAGCTTTCTCGAGGTGCTCGATGCGCAGCGGCAACTGCTCGCCGCGCAACTCGATGCCGTGCAGGCGGTGCTCGATCGGCGGCTGGCCCTGGTGCGCGTCTACCTTGCCCTGGGCGGGGGATGGGAGTCGCCGACATGAGCTCCTCCCCGGGTCCCACCGGGCCGGCAGTCCGCCCCGAGCTGCAGGCCGTGCTCGAGGCCCGGGCGGCGCTGCAGGATGCCGCGCGCCCCGAGGCGCTGGCGCGTCAGCACGCCCGCGGCCGCCTGAGCGTGCGCGAGGCGCTTGCCGGCCTGATCGACCCTGACAGCTTCGTCGAGTACGGCGGGCTTGCCCAGCCCGCGGTGGACGGCATGAGCGGCGCCGCCGACGGGCTGGTGATGGGCACGGCGCAGGTGGGTGGCCGCGCGGTCGACCTGGTGCTCTACGACTACACGGTTCACGGCGGCACGCAGAGCGCGGTCAATCACCAGAAGATCACCCGGATGTTCGAACACGCGCTGCGTCATCGCCTGCCGGTGATCCTCTGGCTCGAGGGCGGCGGGGCACGCACCCATGACATGCTGGTGTCGGCACGGGGTCCCACGACCACCTTCGTGGTCTTCGCGCGGCTTTCGGGGCTGGTGCCCACCATCGGCATCGTGCCCAGCCGGGCCTTTGCCGGTCATGCCAATCTCGCCGGCCTGTCGGACCTGCTGATCGCCGTTCGCGGCAGCGCCATGGGCCTGGGCGGACCGCCCCTGGTGCACGCCGCGCTCGGCGTGACCCTCACCCCCGAGGAGATCGGGCCGGCCGACGCCCATGTGCGCAGCGGCGTGATCGACCTGCTGGCCGACGACGACGCCCATGCCATCACCCTGGCGCGGCGCTACCTCGCCTTCTTCGGCCCCGCCACCGAGCCGCCGCGCGCACCCGATCCGCTGCCCCTGCGCGAACTGGTGCCGCTCAATCCGCGCCGCGCCTACGATGTGCGCAAGGTGATCGCCCATCTCGCCGACCTCGACAGCAGCCTCGAGCTCAAGCCGGGCTGGGGTCGCTCGGTGGTCACCAGCCTCGTGCGCATCGACGGGCGCACGGTCGGTGTGGTGGCGAACCAGCCCATGCACGCCGCCGGCGCGATCGACTCGGCCGCGGCGGTGAAGGCGGCGCGCTTCGTGCAGATCTGCGACGCCTTCGACATCCCCCTCCTGCTGCTCTGCGACACCCCGGGCCTCATGGTCGGGCCCGAGGCCGAGCAGACCGGCCTGGTGCGGCACAGCGCACGCATGCTCACCGCCATCGCCAATGCCACCGTGCCGATCATGACGGTCGTGCTGCGCAAGGCCTACGGGCTGGGCTACTACATCATGGGCTCACAGCCCCTCGACCCGGCCATCCTGCTGGCCTGGCCCACCGCCGAGTACGGCGGCATGGGGCTGGAGGGCGCGGTGAGCATCCTGCACCGACGCGAGCTCGAAGCGATGGCAGACCCCGGCGAACGGGCGGCACGCCATCGCGAGCTGACCGCGCAGCTCAAGGACGAGCACACCGCGCTGAAGACCGCGGCCAAGTTCACCTACGACGATGTCATCGACCCTGCCGACACCCGGCGCATCCTGGTGCAGACCCTGCGCACCCTGCCGCCCCCCGCACCGCGGGAGGGTCGCAAGCGGCTGATCGAACCCTTCTGAGGCCCCGCCCGGAAGCCGCCGGGCGAGAGCGGCCTGTCAGGACTTGCCGGGGGCAGGCGGGCGCGCCGCCGGCGGCCTGGGCTTGACCTTCGCGCCATCGGCAATGCCATCGGGCGGGCTTTCGATGAGGCGGTCGGAGGCGACCAGTCCCGTGGCGATTTCCACCGACGCCCCCAGGTCCCGGGCGATGGTCACCGGCTTGAGCATCACCTGATGGTCGGCGTTCACCACCGCCACCCGCGGCCCGGCCTTGCCGAAGAGCAGCGCGCTCGGCGGGATCACCAGCACGCCTTCGCGGGGCGGCAGACTGAAGCGCACCGAGGCGAAGCCCCCCGGCAGCAGGCCTGCCTGGCGATTGTCGGCGGCGAGCTGCACCACCATGCCGCCCGTGCCGGCTCCGATCGCCTGCGAAAGCGCCAGCACCCGGGCATCGAAGCGCTGCCCCGGCCGCTCGGGCACCGAGAAGCTGACTGCGTCGCCGGCCTTGACCGCTGGCACCTGGTTCTGCGGCACGGTGACATACAACCGCACCCGTGCCACATCAGAGACCACGAAGAGCTCGGTGCCGGCTGCCCCTCCGGGATTGACCAGCGCGCCGATGTCGGTGGAGCGCGCGGTGACCACACCCTCGAAGGGTGCCGCCACCCGCGCGAAGCCCTTGAGTGCGAGCAGCCGGTCGAGGTTGGCCTGCACGGCACTGGCCTGGGCCTGCTTCACGGCGACATCCCCGGACTTTTCCTCCACCGCCTGGGCCGATACGAAGTTCTGGCTCTGCAGTGTTTGCCAGCGCCGCGCGGTGGCCTCGGAGAGCGCCGCGTTGGCGCGCGCGCTGGCGAGTTCGGCACGGGCCTGCAGCAGTTGCTGGTCGAGCTCCGGCGTGTCGATCTCTGCGAGCAGCTGACCCGCCTTGACCGGCGTGCCGATATCGGCATGCCAGCGCCTGATATAGCCGGCCACTCGCGCATGGACCAGGGCCCGCGACTGCGCCTCGATGCGACCTGGCAGGTCGAGCACCGGCGGCGGACCGGCTGGCGCGCTGGGCGAGATCAGCGTGACCACCGGCTCGGCCTGGGCTTGCGCCCGCTGCTGGAGACGGGCGGCATCGGACTGACGCGCGCTGATGCCCAGGGCGGCCACGACGCCGCCCGTCAGCAGCACCGCGAGGGCGAACAGGCCGAGCCGACTTCGCGCCGGCGGCCCGCCGTCGGGATCAGAGAGCATGGGGAACTCCGCGGGAAGATGCCGCCTCGCGACGCGCCGGGCGGCGATGCACCAGGCTGAACACGACCGGCACGAACATCAGGGTGGCAAAGGTGGCGAACACCAGGCCGCCGATGACCGCGCGGCCGAGCGGCGCATTCTGTTCGCCGCCTTCGCCCAGCCCCAGCGCCATCGGCAGCATGCCGATGATCATGGCCAGTGCGGTCATCAGCACCGGGCGCAGGCGAACGAAGCCGGCCTCGAGCGCCGCCTGCGTGGCGTCACCGAGTTCGTCGAGACGCTCGCGCGCGAAGCTGATCACCAGCACGCTGTTGGCGGTGGCCACGCCCATGCACATGATCGCCCCGGTGAGCGCAGGTACCGACAGCGTGGTGTCGGTGGCAAACAGGATCCAGACGATGCCGGCCAGCGCAGCCGGCAGCGCGGTGATGATCACGAATGGATCGATCCAGGACTGGAAGTTGACCACGATCAGGAAGTAGATCAGCGCGATGGCGCCGAGCAGTCCGTAGAGCAGGCCGGAGAAGGCCCGGTCCATGGTGCGCACCTGGCCAAGCAGCACCACCTTCGCGCCTTTGGGAACCTCGCCCGCGGTGTCGGCAATCACCCGTCGGATGTCGGCCGCCACCGCGCCGAGATCGCGATCCTGGGTGGTGGCGTTCACCTGCACCATGGGCTGCAGATCGTACTGGCTCACCACTGCGTTGGCGCTGCCCCGACTCACCGTGGCCAGGCCGCCCAGCACCTGCGGGCTCGCGGCGGCAGCTCCGGTGACCGGCACACCCGACAGACGGGTGAGCGAGTCCATGTCGCGCTGCGGGGTTTGGACCACGATCGCGTAGGACACACCGTTGGCCGGATTCAGCCAGTAGGTGGGCGCCACCTGGCTGCTGCCAGCCAGATTGACGACCAGGCTGTTGGTGACATCGCGCGCCGTCAGGCCAAGCTCGAGCGCACGCGACCGGTCCATGTCCACCTTGAGCACCGGGCTGCGCGGTGATTGCTGGATCCGGACATCTGCCACGCCGGCAATGGCGCGCAGCCGCGTGACGAGTTGGCTGGCATAGGCGAAGTTGCCCTCGAGGTTGCCGCCCCGTACCTGGATGTCGATCGGCGCCGGTGCGCCGAAGTTCAGGATCTGGCTGACGATGTCGGCCGGCGGAAACGAGAACACCGTATCGGGAAACTCCGCCGGCAGCACCTCGCGCAGCACCCGCACATAGTCGGCGGTGGGCTTGTGACCAGGCTTGAGCGCAATCTGGATGTCGCCATCCTGGGTGCCGATCACCCCGGTGTTGTTGTAGATGAGGTTGATGCTGCTCGGCGGCAGGCCGATGTTGACGACAATGGCCGCGATCTCCTCGGAGGGCACCACCCGACGGATCGCCTGCTCGATCTGCGCGAAGCGCGCGGCGGTCTCCTCCACCCGCGTGCCCACCGGCACCCGCGCATGCATGAGGATCTGCCCGCCATCCACCGCCGGAAAGAAGTTGCTGCCCAGATAAGGCACCAGGGCAAACGACGCAAGCACGAAAGCCATGAAGCCCGCCACGAAGACCGCGCGATGGGCAAGCGCCGAGGCAAGCCACGCCCGGTAGCCGCGGCGCACGCGCGCGAAGCCGGCCTCGAAGCCCTGCTGGAACCGCACCAGCGGATTGCGGGAGCGCAGCGCCGTGCCGGACCCGACCGCGTGGTGGGCCCGCAGCAGGTACTTGGCCATGGTCGGCACCAGGGTGCGCGAGAGCAGAAAGGAGAAGACCATGGCGAGCATCACGGCCTCGGCCATCGGCACGAACAGGAATCGCGACACCCCGTCGAGAAAGAACATCGGCACGAACACGATGCAGATGCACAGCATGGAGACGAAGGCCGGCACCACGATCTGCCGGGCGCCATCCAGGATGGCGGTCTCGACATCCTTGCCCTGCTCGAGGTGCCAGCTGATGTTCTCGATGGTCACCGTGGCATCGTCGACCAGAATGCCCACCGCCAGGGCCAGGCCGCCGAGAGTCATGATGTTGAGCGTCTCGCCGATGGCCGCCAGCCCGAGCACTGCGCCCATGATCGACAGCGGGATCGAGACCGCAATGATCAGTGTGGGGCGCCAGCTGCCCAGAAACAGCAGGATCATCAGGCTGGTGAGGGCGGCGGCGATCAGCCCCTCGAGCGCCACGCCCGTGATGGCCGCCCGCACGAAGATCGACTGGTCATTGATCGGCGTGACGGTGAGGTTGGGCGGCAGCGAGGCGCGCAGGCCGGCGAGCTTCTCGCGGATGCCGTCGACGATGCTCAGCGTGGAGGTCGCGCCGTTCTTGAGCACCGACATCAGCACCGAACGGCCGCCATCCACATGCACGATGTTGGTCTGCGGCGAGTTGCCGTCGAGCACCTGGGCGACGTCGCGCAGATAGACCGTGGCGCCACCGGCACTGCGGATCGGCAGACCGCCGAGATCGCTGATCGCCACGGCGGCGTTGTTGAGCTGCACGGTGTGCTCGAGGCTGCCGATCTTCTGGGTACCCACCGGCAGGATCAGGTTCTGTGCGGCCAGCGCGTTGGAGACATCCTGGGCCGACAGCCCCCGGGCCTGCAGCGCGACCGGGTCGAGATCGATCTGAACGAGACGCTGCTTGCCGCCATAAGGCCAGGGGATGGCTGCCCCCGGCACGGTGACCAGCGGCGGGCGCACAGCCGTGATGCCAAGGTCGAACAGGTTCTGTTCCGACAGGCCCTGGCCCGACAGCGCGAGCTGCAGGATGGGCACCGTGGAGGCGTTGTAGTTGATGATCAGCGGCGGCAGCGTGCCCGGGGGCATCTGTCGCACCACCACTTGCGAGATCGCGGTCACCTGGGCATTGGCCACCGCCACATTCACGCCGGGCTGGAAAAAGATCTTGACGATGCCGATGCCGGCATACGAGGTGGCCTCGATGTGCTCGATGTCGTTGACGGTGGTGGTCAGCGCGCGCTGGTAGAGGGTGCTGATCCGGCCGGCCATCTGCTCGGGCGGCAGGCCGGTGTACTGCCAGGCCACCGCGATCACCGGGATGCGGATCTCCGGAAAGATGTCGGTGGGCATGCGCAGCGCTGCCAGCGGACCGAGGATGAGCAGCAGCAGCGCCATCACCACGAAGGTGTAGGGCCGGCGCAGGGCAACGCTGACGATGTCGACGAACATGCTCGGGGGTGGGCGATGGCGGATGCGCCACTGCGGGTGTTGGCGCGACCACCCGGCGGCGCCTTGCGGACAGCGACCGCGCATTATGCGGCGAAGACCGGATCGACCGCGGCTTGACCTTGCCGGGATCCGGAAGCCCCCGCTCGTGGTACAGACCTTGCGTGACCCGCACCAGGTCCACCGATGTCGCCGCAGGCGCACGCCTGCGGTGCGCCCCGAGGTCTTCCGATGGCGAAATCCGCACCGAAACCCAC
>CAIZPE010000155.1 GCA_903934795.1 uncultured bacterium
CCAGCGACACATACGCGGTGATGCCCTGCGAGCTCATGGCCGCGGCGTGGGCGTCGTCCAGGCCCTCGGGCACCGGGCGAAGGGCCCGCGCCGGCAGGACGCGTTCCTGCGAGAGGGCGCCCTCCTTGGCCGAGCCGATCACCCTCAGGCCGGGCTGGATCCAGGCATCGACGCCGGGCCCCACCTCGAGCACCCGGGCGCAACACTCCATGCCGGGCACGAAGGGCAGGGCCGGCTTGTGCTGGTAGCCGCCGCGGGTCATCAGCAGGTCGGGAAAGCCGATGGCGGCAGCCATCACCTGCAGACGCACCTCGCCGGGGCCCAGCGGCTGGCGCGCGCGCTGCTCGAAGGCCAGCCCGGAGAGGTCGTTGCTCAGCCGCTGGCAGACCAGGGCGGTGTGCGTGGGATGACTCATGGCGCGATCCGGCTCACTTGCCGTCGAGTTCGGCGAACACCTTGCGGGCGATCCGGAAGCTGTCGAGCGCGGCCGGCGCGCCGCAGTAGACCGCGGTCTGCAGCAGCACCTCCTTGATCTCGTCGCGGGTCACGCCGTTGCGGATCGCGCCGCGCAGGTGGATCTCGAGCTCGTGCGGCCGGTTGAGCGCGGTGATCATGGCGAGGTTGAGCATGCTGCGGGTGCGGAAGTCGAGGCCCGGCCGCACCCACGAGGCGCCCCAGGCATGCTCGGTGAGGTAGTCCTGCAGGTCGCGGCTGAAGTCGTCGGCCTCGCGGTAGGCCTTCTCGACATAGGCTTCGCCCAGCACCTTCGCGCGGGCAGCGTAGCCGGCCTTCCAGGTGTCGGATTTCTGGTCTTGGCTCATCGGGTGTCTCCGGTGGTGTGGGGCCGGCGGGCTGCCGGCCCCGGGGTTCATTCCTCGGCGCGCGAGAAGCCGGCGAGGCGGCCGCCATCGATCACGATGGTCTGGCCGGTCATGAAGCGGCCCGCGGGACCGGCCAGCATCACGGCCGCGCCGGCGATCTCGTCGGGCTCGCCGATGCGCTTGAGCGGGGTGTGCTTGACGGTGCGCTCGAGCAGCCAGGGCGTCTCCCAGAGCTGGCGGGCGAAGTCGGTCTTGACCAGCCCGGGCGCGATGCAGTTGGCGCGCACATTGCCGCCGCCCCATTCCACCGCCAGGTTGCGCGCGAGCTGCATGTCGGCGGCCTTGGACAGCGCGTACACACCCAGGCGGTCGGAGCCCTGATAGCCGCCGATGGACGAGATGATGATGATCGCGCCGTCGCCGCGCCGGGCCATCTGCGGGGCGACCATGTTGCACAACCAGAAGTTGCTGCGCACATTGCTGTTCATCACGCGATCGTAGGCCTCGTCGCTCATCTCGGTGGATGGACCGTAGTACGGATTGACCGCGGCGTTGCACACCAGGATGTCGATGCCGCCCCAGGTCTGGGTGGTGCGTTCGACCATGGCGGCGAGGTCTTCCTTGCGGCCGATGTGGCAGGCCATGGCCATGGCCTCGCCGCCGCGCTCGCGGATGCCCGCGACCACCGTCTCGCAGGCATCGAGCTTGCGGCTGGAGACCACCACCCGCGCGCCATGCTCGGCCATGCGTTCGGCGATCGCCCGGCCGATGCCGCGGCTGGCGCCGGTGATCACCGCCACCTTGCCGCTGAGGTCGAAAAGGGAGCCCGCGCGGCTGGCGGGCGAGGCGGTCTGGCTCATGGGTGCCTTTCGTGGAGGGGCATGGAACCGGCCGGGATGCCCGGCGGCAGGGTCGCGCCGATGATAGCCGCGGGGGGCCGCCGGCGCGGCTGATGGCCCGTCGGGGTGTTCCGCTTGGCGAGGGCGACGCCTGCCCGGGCCCGCCCTCGCGGTGGCTATACTGCCGGGCAGCGGCGGCGCAGCCTGCGCGGCCTCCTGCGGAGTCAGCCATGTCCAACCCGCGCCCCGGCGGGGGGCCGGGGTGAGCGCCCCGATCAGCGTGCCGTCGGTCCGCCTGCCCGAGGGCGGCGCCATCACCGATGTCGCGGGTATCTGCGTCGGCCATCACTCCGATCCGCGCCGCCCCACCGGGTGCACCGTGATTCTCGCCGAGGGCGGCGCGGTGGCGGGCGTCGATGTCCGCGGCGCCGCGCCCGGCACCCGCGAGACCGATCTGCTGGCGCCCACCAACCTCGTCGAGCAGGTGCACGCCGTGCTGCTCGCCGGCGGCAGCGCCTTCGGCCTGGACGCCGCGGGCGGGGTCATGCGCTGGCTGGAGGAGCGCGGCATCGGCCATCCCGCCGGTCCTGCCCGGGTGCCGATCGTGCCGGCGGCCATCCTGTTCGACCTCGGCGTGGGCGATCACCGCATCCGGCCCGATGCCGCCGCCGGCTACGCCGCGGCGCAGGCTGCCAGCGCGCAGGCGCCGGCCCAGGGCTCGGTGGGCGCGGGCGCCGGCGCCACGGTGGGCAAGCTGCATGGCCTGCATCGCGCCATGAAGGGCGGCATCGGTACCGCCTCGGTCCGCGTGGGCGGCATCACCGTGGGCGCGATCGTTGCCGTGAATGCCGTGGGTGATGTGATCGATCCCACCACCGGCCGGCTCGTGGCCGGGCTGCGCAGTGCCGACGGCCGCCGCCTCGAGGGCACCACCCCGGCGTTGCTGGGCGGCGAATTCCCGGCCGCGTTGCAGGCCGGCATGGCCACCACCATCGGGTGCGTGGCCACCGACGCGGTGCTCACCAAGGCGCAGGCCCAGAAGATCGCGCAGATGGCCCACGACGGCCTGGCGCGCACGATCGATCCGGTGCACACCCTGTTTGATGGCGATACCCTGTTCGCGCTGGCCACCGGCCGCAGCGGCCTGAGCGGCAACCCCTCGGCGCTCGGCGCGCTGGCGGCGGCGGTCACCGCTGCGGCGGTGCTGCACGCGGTGCGGCAGGCTGTCCCGCTGCACGGCCCCGGCCTGCCCGATCTGCCCTGCGCGGCCGACTTCCATTCCCGCTGATCTCCCCACCGTCCGGAGTCCCGATGACCCATCCCGCCGACCTGTCCGCCGCCGAGCTCTCGGCCGGCTATGCCCGCGCCACGCTCTCGCCGGTGGAGGTCACCCAGGCGGTTCTCGATCGCATCGCCGCCTGCGAGCCGGTGCTCAATGCCATGTACCTGGTGCACCGTGAGTCGGCCCTGGCCGACGCACGGGCGGCCGAAGCGCGCTGGCGCGCCGGCAGTCCGCTTTCGCCGCTCGACGGCGTGCCGGTCACCGTGAAGGAGAACATTCACACCCGCGGTGACCCGGCGCCGATCGGCACCGCCGCGGCCGATGCCGTGCCCATGCCGCGCGACGCGCCGCCGGCGGCGCGGCTGCGCGAGGCGGGCTGCGTGCTGCTTGGCAAGACCACCATGCCCGACCTCGGCATGCTCTCGGCCGGGGTTTCTTCGGTGCACGGCATCACCCGCAATCCCTGGAACACCGCCTGCAACACCTCGGGCTCCTCGTCCGGGGCGGGGGCGGCGGCGGCGGCCGGCTACGGCCCGCTCCATGTGGGCACCGACATCGGTGGCTCCATCCGGCTGCCGGCCGCGCACGGCGGCATCTTCGGCCTGAAGCCCAGTCTCGGTCGGGTGCCCATCGATCCGCCCTTCCTCGGCCGCGTTGCCGGGCCGATGACCCGCAGCGTGCGCGATGCCGCCATGCTGCTGTCGGTGCTCGCCCGCCCTGATGTCCGCGACCACATGAGCCTGCCACCGCAGCCCACCGATTACGCCGCCGGTCTGGAGGGCCTCCCGGTGCGCGGCCTGCGCATCGGCTGGCTGGCCGACATGGGGGTGGGCCTGCCGCTCGATCCGCAGGTGCGTCAGGCCAGCGCCGACGCCGCCGCGGCGCTGGCCGCCGCGGGCGCGCAGGTCAGTCCGATCGCGCCCTGGCTGAGCGCCGAGATGCTCGACGGCATCTGCACCTTCCTCGAGGCGCGCTCGTACAACGACATCGCCGACATGCCG
>CAIZPE010000156.1 GCA_903934795.1 uncultured bacterium
CGGCCGGGCGAGCGCGCCGAGCGCCGGCACGGCCGCCGCCGCCGCCGCGAGCAGCCGACGGCGCACTGCCGCAGGCTGTTGCGACTGCGGCGCTGCAGGCTGTTGCGACTGTGGCGCTGCAGGCTGCGGCGCTACCGAATGCGGCGCTACCGGCTGCGGCGGATGGGCTGCGCACTGACGCGGTGAACGGGGCATGTCTGGGTTCCTCGCGCTCAGCCGTGGTCGCCGACGGTGACGATCTTCATGGTGTTGGTGCCGCCCGATTTGCCGATCGGCTCGCCGATGGTGATGATGATCCGGTCGCCGCGGGCGACCAGACCGGCGGCCACCAGGGTCTGCTCGGCCTCGAGCAGCAGGGCCTCGCGCTCCACCGACTTGTACTGCAGCAGCACCGGATGCACCTCGCGATAGAGCGTCATGCGCCGGCGGGTGCGCTCCTCGGGCGTGAGCGCGTAGATCGGCACACCCGAGTCGAGGCGCGACATCCAGAGCGCGGTGGACCCCGACTGCGTGAGCGCGACGATCGCCCGGATGGCCAGGTGGTTGGCCACGAACAGCGCGCTCATCGCGATCGACTGGTCGATGCGCGAGAAGCGCCGGTTGAGGAACTCGCCGTCGAGCGGCACACGCTGCGAGCGGTCGGCCTCGGTGCAGATGCGGGCCGTGGCCTCGATGGTCTCCACCGGGAACTTGCCGGCGGCGGTCTCGGCCGAGAGCATCACCGCGTCGGTGCCGTCGAGCACCGCATTGGCCACATCGGAGACCTCGGCGCGGGTGGGCACCGGCGCCTCGATCATCGACTCCATCATCTGGGTGGCGGTGATCGCGAAACGGTTGAGCTCGCGCGCCATGCGGATCATGCGCTTTTGCAGCGCCGGCACCGCCGCGTCGCCGACCTCGACCGCGAGATCGCCGCGGGCGACCATGATGCCGTCGGAGGCCTTGAGGATCTCCTCGAGATTGCCGATCGCCTCGTAGCGCTCGATCTTGGCAATCATGAGGGCATGGCCGCCGGCGGCGCGCATCAGTTCGCGGGCCATGTACATGTCGGCCGCGTTCTTGGGAAACGACACCGCGATGAAGTCGGCCTCGAAGCCGACCGCGGTCTTCATGTCATCCATGTCCTTGGCGGTGAGCGCCGGAGCGGTGAGGCCACCGCCCTGCCGGTTGATGCCCTTGCGGTTGGACAGCGTCCCGCCCTGCGTGACCGTGCAGGCGATGGTGGTGCTGCCCACCCGGTCGACGCGCATCACCACCCGGCCGTCGTTGAGCAGCAGGGTGTCGCCGGCATGGACATCGTTGACCAGCTCCTTGTAGTCGAGGCCCACCCGCTGCTGGTCGCCGGACTCGCAGGTGGTGTCAAAGGTGAACGGGTCGCCCACCGCCAGCTCGATGCGGCCCTGGGCGAACTTGCCGATGCGGATCTTGGGACCCTGCAGGTCGGCGAGCACACCGATGTCGCGGCCGAGCCGTGCGGCGATCTCGCGAACCTGGCGCACCGTGGCGGTGTGCTCGGCGGCGCTGCCGTGGGAGAAGTTGACCCGCACGACATTGGCGCCGGCGGTGATCATGCGCTCGAGCACCTCGGGGCTGGCCGAGGCGGGGCCGAGCGTGGCAACGATCTTGGTGGCGCGGATCATGATGCTTCCTTTGTGCTGCTACCGGCGCCGCGGCCGCGCCGGCGATCCGGCGCCACCGGCGTCGGGGCGCTGCTAGGCCCGTGCCTCGAGGGCGGCCACCGCCGGCAGGGTGCGGCCCTCGAGGAACTCGAGGAAGGCGCCACCGCCGGTGGAGATGTAGCCCACCCGGTCGGTGATGCCGAAGCGGGCGATCGCCGCCAGCGTATCGCCACCGCCGGCAATCGAGAAGGCCGACGAGGCCGCGATCGCCTGAGCCAGCGCACGGGTGCCGCCGGAAAAGGCCTCGAACTCGAACACGCCCACCGGGCCGTTCCAGACCACGGTGCCGGCCTGGGCGATGAGGCCGGCGAACTGCGCCGCGGTCTGCGGGCCGATGTCGAGGATGAGATCGCTGGCGCCGACCGCGCCGGCGGCCACGGTGCGGGCCGGCGCGCTGGCCGAGAACTCGGACGCCACCACCACATCGGTGGGCAGCGGCACGCTGGCGCCGCGCGCGGCCATGAGCGCGATGATCGCGCGAGCCTCATCCACCAGATCGGGCTCGGCCAGCGACTTGCCGATGGGATGACCGGCAGCCAGCAGGAAGGTGTTGGCGATGCCACCGCCGACGATCAGCTGATCGACCCGCTCGGCCAAGGTCTTGAGGATGCTGAGCTTGGTGGACACCTTGGAGCCGGCGACGATGGCCAGCAGCGGACGGCGCGGCTGCAGCAGCGCCTTGCCAAGGGCGTCGAGCTCGGCAGCCATCAGCGGCCCGGCGCAGGCCACCGGCGCGAAGGCCGCGATGCCATGGGTGGTGGCCTCGGCCCGGTGCGCGGTGCCGAACGCGTCGTTCACGTAGACATCGCACAGCGCGGCCATGCGCCGCGAGAGCTGCTCGTCGTTCTTCTTCTCGCCGCGGTTGCAGCGGCAGTTCTCGAGCAGCACCACCTCGCCGGGCGCCACCGTGACGCCGGACTCGACCCAGCCGCTGATCAGCGGCACCGGCCGGCCAAGCAGCTCGGACAGGCGCGTGGCGATCGGCGCGAGCGAGTCCTCGGGCCGCACCGTGCCCTCGGTGGGCCGCCCCAGATGCGAGGTGACCATCACCGCCGCGCCGGCCTGCAGCGCATGGCGGATGGCCGGCAGCGAGGCCCGGATGCGGGTGTCGTCGGTGATGGCATGCGCGTCATCCTGCGGCACATTGAGGTCGGCGCGGATGAACACCCGCCGGCCAGCCAGGTCGAGATCGGAAAGGCGCTTGAACTTCATCGGTTCTCCCGGACGGGACGGCGGTGGCGCGAGCGGGCAGTCGGGCCGTCTTACTTCGCCGCCATGAGCGCGACGGTGGTGTCGAGCATGCGGTTGGAGAAGCCCCACTCGTTGTCGTACCAGCTGCTCACCTTGACCAGCCGGCCGGAGACCTTGGTGAGCGTGGCGTCGAAGTTCGACGAGGCCGGGTTGTGGTTGAAGTCGACCGAGACCAGCGGCGCGGTGTTGTAGGCCAGCACGCCCGCCAGCGGGCCGGCGGCCGCGGCCTTCATGATGCCGTTGATCTCGTCGGCGGTGGTGTCGCGCGCCGCGATGAACGAGAGATCGACGATGGAAACATTGATGGTGGGCACGCGGATGGCATAGCCATCGAGGCGGCCGTCGAGCTCGGGCAGCACCAGGCCCACCGCGGCGGCCGCGCCGGTCTTGGTGGGGATCATCGACATGGTGGCCGAGCGGGCGCGGCGCAGGTCCTCGTGGTAGACATCGGTGAGGACCTGGTCGTTGGTGTAGGCATGCACGGTGGTCATCAGGCCGTTGAGCAGACCGATGCTGTCATGCAGGGGCTTGACCAGCGGCGCCAGGCAGTTGGTGGTGCACGAGGCGTTGGAGATGACGGTGTCGGAGGCCTTGAGCACCGAGTGGTTCACGCCGTAGACCACGGTGGCGTCGACATCCTTGCCGCCGGGCGCCGAGATCACCACCTTGCGGGCGCCGCCCTTCAGGTGCGCGCCGGCCTTCTCCTTGGAGGTGAAGAAGCCGGTGCACTCGAGCACCACATCGACGCCGAGCTCGCCCCAGGGCAGCTCGGCCGGGTTGCGGTTGGCCAGCACGCGGATGCGATCGCCGTTGACCACGATGCTGTCGCCATCGACATGCACGCTGCCGGGGAAGCGGCCGTGCGCGGTGTCGTACTGGGTGAGGTGGGCATTGGTCTGGGCGTTGCCGAGGTCGTTGATGGCGACGATCTCGATCGGGTGCTTCTTGCCGCCCTCGTAGAGGGCACGCAGCACATTGCGGCCGATGCGGCCATAGCCATTGATCGCGACACGGATGGTCATGGGAGGTTCCTGGGGGGATGGGTGAAGGGGGATCCTCAGCGCGCCGGGCCGCCGGCCAGCACGGCCAGCACGGTGTCGGCGACATTGCGGGGGGTGAATCCGAAGTGCTCGAAGAGGTCGGCAGCGGGCGCGGACTCGCCGAAACGGTCGATGCCGACCACCGCGTCGCAGCGGTACTTCCACCAGAAGTCGGTGACCCCGGCCTCGACCGCGATGCGCGGCAGGCCGTCGGGCAGCACATGGCGCTTGTAGGCGATCGCCTGGCGATCGAAGACCGAGGTGCAGGGCATGGAGACCACGCGCACCGCGACATCCTGGGCGGCAAGCAGATCGCGCGCGGCCAGCGCCAGACCGAGCTCCGAGCCGGTGGCGATGATCACCGCCACCGCCTCGGCGGCATCACGCAGCACATAGGCGCCGTGGCGGATGGCCGCGAGCTGGCCCTCGCTGCGGGTGACGAAGGGCAGTGCCTGGCGGGAGAGCAGCAGCGCCGCCGGGCCGTCGCGGCGCTCGATGGCGTCGGCCCAGGCGGCAGCCGTCTCGACGGTGTCGGCCGGGCGCCAGACATCGAGGCCGGGAATCAGCCGCAAGCTGGCGGCGTGTTCCACCGGCTGATGGGTGGGGCCGTCTTCGCCCAGGCCGATGGAATCATGGGTGAACACCAGCACCACCCGCTGGCGCATGAGCGCCGCCATGCGGATGGCATTGCGCGCGTAGTCGGAGAAGGTGAGGAAGGTGCCGCCGTAGGGGATGAAGCCGCCGTGCAGGGCCAGGCCGTTGAGCATGGCGGCCATGCCGAATTCACGCACCCCGTAGTTGATGTGGCGCCCGGCGTGCAGCGCCCCGGCCTCGCCGGCGCGCAGCGCGCCTGCGCCGCGGAAGTCGGTGAGGTTGCTGCCGGTGAGATCGGCCGATCCGCCGAGCAGCTCGGGCAGCGCCGGCCCGATGGCATCGAGCACCATCTGCGAGGCCTTGCGGGTGGCTACGTTATGTGCGCCCTGGGTGAGGGAATCGATCAGCGTGTCGAGGGTGTCTTCCCAGTGGCCGGGCAGACGGCCTGCGATGCGTCGCTCGAATTCCTCGGCGAGCTCGGGGTGCGCCTGACGATAGGCTGCCAGCCGCGCGCGCCACTGCGCGCTGGCCGCGGCGCCGCGGGCCCGGCCGTCCCAGTGGGCGAGGACATCGGCCGGCACCTGCCAGGGCGGCATCTCGAAACCGTGCGCCGCCATGCCCTCGCGCACCAGCGCGATCTCGGCCGCGCCCAGCGGCTCGCCGTGGACCTTGGCCTGGCCCGCGCGGTTGGGCGAGCCCTGGCCGATGACGGTGCGGCACTGGATGAGGGTGGGCGCAAAGCGCCCGTCGCGGCCCTGCTCGCCCCACTGCCGGGCCTGCGCGATGGCGCGCTCGACGGCCCAGACATCGTGGCCGTCGATGCCGGCGATGACATGCCAGCCGTAGCTGCGGAAGCGCGCGACGGTGTCATCACCGAACCAGTGCCGGACCTCGCCGTCGATGGAGATGCCGTTGTCGTCATAGAGCACCACCAGCCGCGACAGGCCCAGCGTGCCGGCGAGCGAGCACACCTCATGGGAGATGCCCTCCATGAGGCAGCCATCGCCGGCGAACACCCAGGTGAAGTGGTCGATCAGCCGGTGGCCCTCGCGGTTGAAGCGCTGAGCCAGCAGCCGCTCGGCCAGGGCCATGCCCACGGCATTGGCCAGCCCCTGCCCGAGCGGACCGGTGGTGGTCTCGACGCCCGGGGTGAGACCGACCTCGGGATGGCCGGGCGTGCGCGAGTGCAGCCGCCGGAAGGCGCGCAGCTCCTCCAGCGGCAGCTCGTAGCCGGTGAGGTGCAGCAGCGCGTAGAGCAGCATGGAGCCGTGGCCGTTGGACAGCACGAAGCGGTCGCGGTCGGGCCAGGCCGGATCGGCGGGATCATGGCGCAGCTGGCGCGCCCACAGCGCCACCGCGATCTCGGCCATGCCCATCGGCATGCCGGGGTGGCCGGAGCTGGCCTGCTGCACGGCATCGATGGCCAGCAGCCGCAGGGTGTCGGCCATGCGCGCCTGCGCGGCGGCATCAGGCCCGGACGAACCGGCAGGGTGGGCGCTGAACGAGGGGCTGGCGGACTCGGGCTGACTCATGGACGGGCGTCGGTCGGGCACGGCGGGCAACCGCTCATTCTACCAAGAGCGTGCGCATGCCGAGATCCGGGGCGAGGTCGCTCCGCTATACTCGCCGGCTTTTCCCGCCCGGTTCGCGCCTGCCTCGCCGCGCCTGCCTCGCGCCCCGGATTCCCGCGCCCCATCCCACCCAGCCGCCGCATGCAAGGACTGCACCTCACCGCCGATCTGTACGGCTGCGGCTGCGAAGGCCATCCCGGCGGCGCATCGCTGCTGGTGGATGCCCAGCAGCTCTCGGCGCTGTGCGCCGAGGTGGTAGCCCGCGCCGGCCTCACCCGGGTGGATGAACGCTTCTTCACCTTCCCGCCCTGGCAGGGCCAGCCCGGCGGGGTGACCGGCGCGGTGCTGCTGGCGGAATCGCACCTCGCCCTGCACACCTGGCCCGAGCGGGCCGGCGTCACCCTCGATGTCTATGTATGCAACTTCTCCACCGACAACTCGGCCAAGGCCGAGCTGCTGATGGAGTCGCTGGTGGCGGCGTTCGCGCCGCGGCGGCGGGTGACCAACCGGCTGCTGCGCGGCCCGGCCCAGACGCCCGAGGCCGACCATCACGGCCAGGGCGAGCCGGGCACCGAGGACGAGCTGCTGCTGGAATCGCTCAACGCCGAAGCGGTCTATGGCCTGCGCGCCCAGCGCCGCCTCGAGAGCCTGCGCTCGGCGCATCAGCGCATCGAGGTCTTCCAGACCCGTCAGTTCGGCCGGCTGTTCCGCCTCGACGGCGCCTTCATGACCTCCGAAGGCGACGAGTTCTTCTATCACGAGCCGATCGTGCATGGCGCGGCCATCGCCCATCCGCGGCCGCGCAGCGCGCTGATCGTGGGCGGCGGCGACGGCGGCAGCAGCGAAGAGATGCTCAAGCACCCCGACATCACCCGGGTGGTGATGGCCGAGCTCGACGCCGAGGTGATCCGCATCGCCCGCACCCACCTGACGGGCGTGCATCGCGGCGCCTTCGACGACCCGCGCCTGGAGGTGGTGGTCGGCGACGGCTTCGCCTACACCCGCGATACCACCGAGCGCTTCGACCTGATCGTGCTCGACCTCACCGACCCCGACACGCCGGCCGCGCCGCTCTACACCCGGGAGTTCTTCCGGGCCGCGCAGCGGGTGCTCGCGCCGGGCGGCGCGATCAGCCTGCACCTGGGCTCGCCGGTGTACCAGCCGCAGCGGGTGCGCCGCCTGCTAGCCGATCTGGCGGCGGTGTTCCGGGTGGTGCGCCCGATGGGCGTGTTCGTGCCGCTCTACGGTGCCTACTGGGGCCTGGCCTGCGCCTCCGACAGCCTCGACCCCTGCGCGCTCGACGCGGCCGAGGTGGCGCGGCGGCTGACGCAGCGGCGCATCGGCGAGCTGCGCCTGTACAACCCCGAGATGCACGGCGCGCTCTTCGCCCTGCCCAACTTCTATCGCGAGCTGCTGCCGGCGGGCTGAGCCCGCCGCACGGCCGTGCCGCCATGACCCCGCGCCTGCTGGTCGACGGTCTGCGCGAACCCGGTCAGGAGATCGTGCTGGACGAGGCCCAGGCCCACCACGCGCTGCGGGTGCTGCGGCTGCGGACCGGCGACCCGGTGCAGGCCTTCGACGGACACGGCGCGCGCTGGGCGGCGCAACTCGTCACCGCGGGCCGCGATCAGGCGATGGTGCGGCTGCTCGCGCCCGAGCCGGCGCTGCCCGACAGCCCGCTCGCGCTCAGCCTGGTGCAGTGCCTGAGCAGCGCCGACCACATGGACTTCACCATCGAGAAGGCGGTGGAGCTGGGGGTGAGCGTCATTCGCCCGGTGAGCTCGGCGCGCTCGGTGGTGCGGCTCGATGCCGAGCGCGCGGCCCGGCGGCTGGCCCACTGGCAGCGTCTGGTGGTGGCCGCCTGCCGGCAGTGCGGGCGCGACCGCCTGCCGCTCATCACCGAGCCGCAGCCCCTGGCGCGCTGGCTGGCCGGGCGCAATGCGCAGACCACGGGCTGGGTACTCAGCCCGCAGGCCGCGGCCGGCCTGGCCGCCGACGCCGCGTGTCTGCGGCCGAGCCGGGCCGAACTGCTGATCGGCCCGGAGTCGGGCCTGAGCGAGGAGGAACTCGGCGCAGCCCGGGCCGCCGGCCTGCGGCCCGCCAGCCTGGGGCCGCGAGTGCTGCGCACCGAGACCGCCGGCCTCGCCGCCGTGGTGGTGCTGCAGTCGGTGCTGGGCGACCTCGGCCCGGCTCAGTCGCCCCTGGCCACGCCCACCGAGTAGGCCACCCGCAGCCGCCGGTCACGCGCGGCGAGGTGCTCGGCCGCTTCCTGGAACACGCCGAGCAGGGCCTCGCGATCGGCCAGCGCGGTGCGTGCAGGAAAACCGGCGAGCACGCAGGCCAGTCCGGCAGGCGGCACGGCGAGATCGGTCAGGCAGTCGAAGAGCGCATCGAGGTTGCCGCCGAAGTGGGCCGGAAAGCCCAGGCCCGCGGCGATGCGCGCGAGCATGGCTGCGCGATCGCCCGCACCGGCGAGATCGATCCGCAGGACGGTTTCGCCCGCCCCCGCGGCACGCTGCGCCCAGGCGGCCAGCCCGGCAGCATCCAGGCGCTGCGGCATGCCGGCGGAGGGGGCGGAGGGGGCGGAAGGCTGGGTCATGGCAGGTGTCTCGCGGACGCTCGGGAATGCTGGGGGCGCGGCCTACTCGCGGATGCGCTGGAAACTGCGGTAGTGATCACCGGTGTACCAGTACTCGCCCGAGCGACGAGGATCGCCGCCGGCAACGATGCGGCGCGCGCCGCGATCGCGCGAGCCGGGCGTGCGCACGGTGTACTCGGTGTAGTAGCCGCGGGCCTGACGCGGCAGCAGACCTTCGCGGTTACCGAAGACCGTGCCGTCCTTGTCGTAGGGGAAAGGTCCACCAGCCCGGATCAGGGCGAGCGTGGTGCGGGCCTCGAGGGCCAGCTCGGCCAGGGCAACGGTGGCGCCCGACGCGCCGCTCGCGCCGGCCCCGGTGTTGTCGCGGGCATGGGCCGCCGGCACCAGCAGGGCGAGCGCGAGCAGCAGCGCCGGCAGGCAGCCGCACAGCACGGCCAGCCAGCGGCGCCCGACGGCTGCCGGCGCCAGGCCTGACAACGGGCCCGGCTGGCGGCCCGCGAGGCGGGCGCGCAGCTCAGCGTTCGGCATTGGCGTCGATCACGGCCCAGGCGGTCATGTTGACGATGCGGCGCACCGTGGCCGACGGGGTGAGGATGTGCACCGGCCGGGCCGCGCCGAGCAGCACCGGGCCGATGGCGATGTTGTTGCCGGCGGTGGTCTTGAGAAGGTTGTAGGCGATGTTGGCCGCCTCGATGGTGGGCATCACCAGGAGGTTGGCCTCGCCGCGCAGCGTGGAGCGCGGCATCAGGCCGTGGCGGTACTGCGCGTCGAGGGCGGCGTCGCCGTGCATCTCGCCGTCGACCTCGAGGTGCGGGGCGCGCTCGCGCAGCAGCGCGAGGGTCTCGCGCATCATCACCGCGCTGGGGCTGCTCGAGGTGCCGAAGTTGGAGTGCGACAGCAGCGCCACCTTGGGCAGGATGCCGAAGCGCTGCAGTTCCTCGGCGGCCATCATCGTGATCTCGCAGAGCTGCTCGGCGGTGGGCGCGACATTCACATGGGTGTCCACCAGCGTGAGCTGCCGGTTGGGCAGCATCAGCGTGTTCATGGCGGCGTACACCGTGGCACCGGGGCGCCGCCCGATCACCTGATCCACATAATGCAGATGCAGCGCGTGGGTGCCGAAGGTGCCGCAGATCAGGCCGTCGGCCAGGCCCTTGCGCACCAGCATGGCGCCGATCAGCGTGAGCCGCCGGCGCATCTCGATCTTGGCGTACTGCGCGGTGACGCCCTTGCGCTCGGTGAGCTGCCAGTACTCGGTCCAGAACTCGCGGTAGCGCTCGTCGAGGTCGGGATTGATCACCTCCACATCCACGCCCGGCTTCATGCGCAGGCCGTAGCGCTCGATGCGCCGCGCGATCACCGCCGGCCGGCCCACCAGGATGGGATGGGCGAGCTTCTCGTCGAGCACCACCTGCACCGCGCGCAGCACCCGCTCATCCTCGCCCTCGGCATAGACGATGCGGTTGCGCCGCGCCATCTTGGCCGAGCTGAAGATCGGCTTCATGAAGCTGCCGGAGTGGTAGACGAACTGCTCGAGCTGGGCGCGATACGCGTCGAAGTCGGCGATCGGCCGCGTGGCCACGCCGCTGTCGATCGCCGCCTTGGCCACCGCCGGCGCGATCCGCGCGATCAGCCGCGGATCGAAGGGCTTGGGAATCAGGTACTCGGGACCGAACTGCATCGGCATCGAGCTGTAGGCCGCGGCCACCACATCGGAGAGCTCGGCGCGGGCGAGATCGGCCACCGCGCGCACCGCGGCAATCTCCATCTCGCGGGTGATGGTGGTGGCCCCGACATCGAGCGCGCCGCGAAAGATGAAGGGAAAGCACAGGACATTGTTGACCTGGTTGGGATAGTCGGTGCGGCCGGTGGCGATGATCGCGTCAGGCCGAACCGCCTTGACCTCCTCGGGCATGATCTCGGGCGTGGGATTGGCCAGCGCGAACACCAGCGGGCGCGATGCCATGCGGCTGACCATCGACGGCTTGAGCACGCCGGCCGCCGACAGGCCCAGGAACACATCGGCGCCCTCGATGATCTCGTCCAGGGTGCGGGCCTCGGTGGGCTGCGCGAAGCGCTCCTTGTCGGGGTCCATGAGTTCGGTGCGGCCACGCCACACCACGCCGGCCAGGTCCGACACCCAGATGTTGGCCAGCGGCAGGCCAAGGTCGACCAGCAGGTCGAGACAGGCCAGCGCCGCGGCCCCCGCGCCGCTGCACACCAGCTTCACCTCGGTGATCGGCTTGCCCACCACGGTGAGCCCGTTGAGCAGGGCGGCGCCGACCACGATGGCGGTGCCGTGCTGGTCGTCGTGGAAGACCGGAATCTTCATCCGCTCGCGCAGCCGCCGCTCGACATAGAAGCAGTCGGGCGCCTTGATGTCCTCGAGGTTGATGCCGCCGAAGGTGGGCTCGAGCGCGGCGATGTGGTCGACCAGCTTGTCGAGGTCGTTCTCGGCCATCTCGATGTCGAACACATCGATGCCGGCGAACTTCTTGAAGAGCACCGCCTTGCCCTCCATGACCGGCTTGGCCGCGAGGGGACCGATGTTGCCCAGGCCGAGCACCGCCGTGCCGTTGGTCACCACCGCCACCAGGTTGCCACGGCTGGTGTAGCGGAACGCGGCGGCGGGATCGGCCACGATCTCCTCGCAGGCCGCCGCCACGCCGGGCGAATAGGCCAGGGCGAGGTCACGCTGGTTGACCAGCTGCTTGGTGGGCGCGATGGAGATCTTGCCGGGGCGGCCCTGCTGGTGATATTCGAGGGCGGCCTTGCGGAATTGCGGATCCATGGCGGAATCTCGGTGAGGCGGGCGCAGCCGCGGGCCACGACGCCAGTGACGGGAGCCGGATTATCCGCCCGCGCGCGCCGGCCGGACAACGCCGATCCGGGTTCAAGGGGTTTTGCCCGCAACGCAAAGCCCGCCGTCCGATTCCGCCGCGCCCGGCCCCTGAGGCCGCACCCGCGACGCGACCGCCTGCGCGGCTGAGCGATACTCGCGGCTTTCCATCCACGGCGGGCCTGCCGGCCCGGATCCTCATGACAAACCGATTGCTCGTCCTCAGCGGCGGCTCGCGCGGCCTGGGCCTCGCGCTGGCCAGCCAGTACCGGGCGCTGGGCTGGGAAGTGCTGGAGTTCTCCCGCTCGGCCCCCCATCCCTGGTCGGTGAAGGTCGACCTCTCTGACCCCGGTGCCGCCGACCCTCTGGTGCGCGCCGCGCTGGCGCCCCTGGCCGCCCGCGCCTGGGACGAGATCCTGCTGGTGGCCAACGCCGGCGTGCTCGCGCCCATGGGCCCGGTGTCGGGCAAGGACCCGGCGGCGGTGCTCGCCAACATCCACACCAACTATGCCGCGCCCGTGATGTTCATGGCGGCGGCGGTGGCGGCCTTCCAGGGCCACGCCTGCCGCAAGACCCTGCTGAACATCTCCTCGGGGGCGGCGCAGCGCAGCCTGCCGGGCTGGTCGCTCTACTGCGGCGCCAAGGCCGGCCTGGAGCACTTCGTGCGCACCCTGGCGGTGGAGCAGGCCGCCCTGCCCCACCCGGTGCGGGCGATCAACATCAACCCCGGCGTGATCGACACCGACATGCAGGCCGACATCCGCGCCGCCAGCGCCGAGGACTTTCCGGCGGTGGGCGCGTTCATCCAGCGCAAGAACGCGGGCGAGCTGCGCTCGCCCGCGGTGGTGGCGGCGGCGATCGCCCGCATGGTGGCCGATGATCGCCTGGAGGGCGGCGCGCGCGCCGCCACCGAGGACTACCTGGGCTGAACCGCGGCCCGGGGGCGGGCGGTCAGCGCGCCGTCCAGCCGCCGTCGATGACCAGCTCGCTGCCGGTCATGAACGAGGCATCATCCGAGGCCAGGAACAGGATGCCGCGGGCGATGTCCTCGGCCTGGGCCATGCGCCCGATCGGGTGCGAGCCGGCCATCATCTGCTCGACCTGGCCCGGCGCCACGCCGCGCTCGACCATCGAGGCGGCCACGCCGCGCGCCATGTCGGTGTCGACGATGCCGGGATGCACCGAGTTGCAGCGGATGCGGTAGCCGAGATGGGCGGCCTCCATGGCGCTTGCCTTGGTGAACAGCCGCACCCCGCCCTTGCTCATGCAGTAGAGGGCGCTGTTGGCCGAGCCGATCAGGCCGGCGATCGACGAGAGATTGATCACGCTGGCCATCGGCAGATCGGCCGGACGCTGCTTCATGGCGAGGAAGGCGTGCTTGGTGCCGAGCACGACGCCCTTGAGATTGACATCGAAGAGGCGGTCCATGTCGGCCATGTCGGCGTCCTCGATGCGGCCGTGGCGGTACAGGCCGGCGTTGTTCACCAGCACATCCAGCCGGCCATGGCGCGCCAGGACATCGGCGACCAGGGCGGCCCACTGCGGCTCGCTGGTGACATCGTGGGCGTGGTACTCGGCGCGACCGCCCTCGGCGGTGATCGCCGCCACCAGGGCCTGGCCATCGGCCGGCCGGATGTCGGTGGCCACCACGATGGCGCCGGCCTTCGCCAGCAGGCGGGCGCTGGCCGATCCGATGCCACCGGCCGCGCCGGTGACCAGGGCGACCCTGCCGTCGACTCGATTCATGCTGTCTCCTTGAGGTTGATGAGCGGTGAGGGGCTGCGGACGCGTCGGGCGCAGGCCCGGCTCACCACTGCCCGTAGAAGACGCCGGCGCGCCGATGGGCATCGGTGCGGGCGGCGATGTCGTCGAGGCTGACCGTGGTGCGGCGCTTCAGGCCGAGCGACCATTCACGCAGGCGCTCGCGCATGGCGTCGCGCACGCCCTCGAGGCCGGGATCACGGCCGCGATCAATGACCTCGCGCGGGTCATGCTGCAGGCAGAAGAGCTGCGGCGGCAGACCCTGCCAGTGCACATACTTGTGGGTGGCGGTGCGCACCATCCAGGCCCGGCACTCATCGGGCTGGCGGCCGAGCAGCAGGCGGGCCCGGCGGTAGGCATAGTCGAGCTCGGAGAAGACCGCCTCACGCCAGTGCGCCGGGGCATGCCCGTCGAGCAGCGGCATGAGGCTCTCGCCTTCCACCCGATGGCGCGCTGGCGGCAGGCCCAGGGCCTGCAGCGCCGTGGGCAGCACATCGACCGCCTCCACCAGACGGGATTCGCGCCGGCCCGGCGCGGCCTGACCGGGCGCCGCCACGATCAGCGGCACCCGCTGCACCGCGTCGTGGAAGAGCTCCTTCTCGCCCAGCCAGTGGTCGCCGAGGTAGTCGCCATGGTCGGCGGTGAAGACCACCAGGGTGTCGTCCCAGCGGCCGGTCTCGGCCAGCACCGACCAGAGGCGGGCGAGGTGATCATCGACCTGACGCACCAGGCCCATGTAGGCCGGACGCACCCGCGACCAGACCTCGTCGCGGGCGAAGTTCACCGACTCCTCGTGGCGCAGGTAGGCGCCGTACACCGGGTGCGGGTCGATGCGCTCGCGCGGATCGCGGTGCACCGGCAGCGCATCGCCGGGCTCGAACATCGCGTGGTAGGGCGCCGGCGCCACATAGGGCCAGTGCGGCTTGACCAGCGACAGGTGCAGCGCCCAGGGCGCGTCGCCGGCGGCGCGGATGAAGTCGATGGCACGGCCCACCGTGTAGGCGGTCTCGGAGTGCGGCTCGCGCACCCGCGCCGGCAGGTTGACATGGCGCATCTGCCAGCCCGAGGCGCTGCCGCCCTCGGGCGTGGTCACCGAGATCACCCAGTCGGTCCAGGGATCGTCGCCGGCGTAGCCCTGAGCGCGCAGCCACTGCGCATAGTCGGCCTGCGGCTCGGCATGGTGGCCGTCATGGCGCAGCGCCTCGACGAAGCTGCCGCGGGCGAGCAGCTGGCCCAGGCCGTGGTGCTCGTCGAGCCCCAGGCGCGCGAGGCCCGGCAGATCAGGCATGACATGGGTCTTGCCGAGCAGCGACAGCTCGCGGCCGGCGGCGCGCAGGTGATCGCCGAGCGTGAGCTCGGCCACCGACAGCGGCACCCGGTTCCAGGTGGCGCCGTGGCTGGACACATAGCGGCCGGTGTAGAAGCTCATGCGCGAGGGGCCGCACACCCCGGACTGCACGAAGGCGTTCTCGAACAGCGTGCCGCGCGCGGCCAGCGCATCGAGCGCCGGCGTGCGCAGGTTGGGATGGCCGTAGCAGGAGAGGTGATCGGCCCGCAGCTGGTCGCACATCACGAACAGCAGATTGCGGGCCCGCGGGGCAGGGCCGCCGGTGGCGGGCGCGGATGAGGGCGCGGGGGCGCTGGGTGGGTGGGCCATGGTCGGCGGCGTCGGGTGACGCGCCGATCATAGCCCCGCGGCTCAGCCGCCCGGCGCGGTGGCGGGCAGCGCCATCTCGAGAATGCGTGCGACATGCAGGGGCTCGCGCTGCGCCCCGTCGCTGATCTGGTGCCGGCAGCTGGTGCCATCGGCCACGATCAGGGTGTCGGCCGAGGCCGCGCGCACCGCCGGCAGCAGCGCCGCCTCGGCCATCGCCATCGAGATCTCTCGGTGCTCGGCCTCGTAGCCGAAGGCGCCGGCCATGCCGCAGCAGCTCGACTCGACGGCGCTCGCCTGCAGGCCGGGCACCCAGCCGAGCACCTGCATCACCGGCGAGAAGGCGTCGAAGGCCTTCTGGTGGCAGTGGCCATGCACCAGCGCGCGCGTGGCGCCGATCGGCGAGAACGCGAGCTGCCAGCGGCCGGCGCGCTGCTCGCGCACCAGGAACTCCTCGAGCAGGAAGGCGGCGTCGGCCAGGCGCCGCGCCGGCTCGCCCAGCCCGAAGGCGAGGAACTCGTCGCGCAGGGTGAGCAGGCAGGAGGGCTCGAGGCCCACCACCACGCCGCCGCGCTCGAGATGCGGCGCAAGCGCAGCGAGCACGCGTCGCGCCTGGTCGCGGGCCTGCGCCACCCGTCCAGCCGACAGCAGGGTGCGGCCGCAGCACAGCGGGGCGCGGTCGGGATCGTCGGGCAGGGGCATGGCCGGTGCCACCTGGTAGCCGGCGGCCTGCAGCACGCGCTGCGCCGCGCGCAGGTTCTCGGGCTCGAAGTGGTTGGAGAAGGTGTCGGCCCAGAGCAGCACCGGCGGGCGATCCCGGTTCTCGGCAACGGCCGCGCCTGCGTCGGCAGCTCGAGACAGGCCCTGCGACGCGACGGGCGGCGCGGCCGCGGCCCCGGCCGCTGCGCCCCCCTCACGCCGCGCCTGCGCGAGATAGCTGCGCGAGCGCCAGCGCGGCAGGCTGCGTTGCGCCGAGATGCCGAGCAGGCGCTCGCCGAGGCGGGCGAGCAGCAGGCTGCGGTTGCGCAGGTTGAGCAGCGGCGCGAAGCGCGCGGCCATCGGCGCGTAGCGCGGCAGGAAGGCCACCAGACGCTCGCGCAGGCTCAGGCCGTGGCGCTGCTGCCAGTGGTGCAGGAACTCGATCTTCATGCGGGCCATGTCGACGCCGGTGGGGCAGTCGCGCCGGCAGCCCTTGCAGCTCACGCACAGGCTCAGGGTCTCGCGCATCGCCGGCGAGGTGAGCGCGTCGGGGCCGAGCTGCCCGGACAGCGCCAGCCGCAGGGTATTGGCGCGGCCGCGAACGCCGTGGCGCTCGTCGCGGGTGACCCGCCAGCTCGGGCACATGGTGCCGGCATCGAACTTGCGGCAGTGGCCGTTGTTGTTGCACATCTCGACCGCCTTGGCGAAGCCGCCGCTGGGGTCGCCGCCGCTGCCGGGCTCGCCGACCTGCTCGGTGACCGGATCGGCCTTCACATTCCAGGCCGACCAGTCGAGCGCGGTGGTCAGCGGCCGGGCCTGGTAGCCGGGCGGGAAGCGGAACAGCCGCTCCTCGTCCATGCGGGTGGCACGCACGATCTTGCCGGGGTTCATCAGCCCCTGCGGGTCGAAGAGATCCTTGAGGTCTTCGAAGGCTCGGGTGAGGCGCGGGCCGAACTGCCAGGCAACCCACTCGCTGCGCACCAGGCCGTCGCCGTGCTCACCAGAGAACGCGCCCTTGTAGCGGCGCACCAGCGCCGCGGCCTCCTCGGCGATCGCGCGCATCTTGCGGGCGTCGCCCGCCCGCATGTCGAGGATCGGCCGCACATGCAGCGTGCCCACCGAGGCATGGGCATACCAGGTGCCGCGGGTGCCGTGGCGGGCGAAGACCTCGGTCAGGCGCGCGGTGTACTCGGCCAGGTGCTCGAGCGGGACTGCGCAGTCTTCGATGAAGCTCACCGGTTTGCCGTCGCCGCGCAGCGACATCATGATGTTCAGGCCGGCCTTGCGGACCTCCCAGAGCGCCTTCTGCGGCTTGTCCTCGGGCATGGCCACCACCGAGCGGGGCAGGCCGAGATCGGCCATCATCTCTTCAAGCTGCGCCAGGCGACGCAGCAGCGCGGCCCGATCCTCGCCCGCGAATTCCACCAGCAGGATCGCCTCGGGCCGGCCGATCAGCGCGGTCTCGATCACCGGCCGGAACACCGGATTGGCGCGGGCCAGTTCGATCATGGTGCGATCCACCAATTCAACGGCCACCGGACCCAGCGTCACCAGGTGCTGCGCGCTGTCCATCGCCTGGTGGAAGCTCGGGAAGTTGACCACCCCCAGCACCTTGTGCACGGGCAGCGGCGCGAGCTTCAGGTGCAGGCGACGGAACCAGGCGAGCGTGCCCTCGGATCCGACCAGCAGGTGGGCGAGATTGACCGAGCCGTCAGGGGTGTAGGGCCGCTCCGAACGCGGATGGAAG
>CAIZPE010000157.1 GCA_903934795.1 uncultured bacterium
CCCATCGACCAGCCATAGACCAGCCGCACCCGCTCCACCCCGAAGACCTCGGCGAGCAGGCGCTCCTGCACCCGCACCGCGTCATGGTAGGTGACCTCGGGATAGCGATCGCCGGTGAGCGGCCAGCCGGTGTTCGAGGGCGAGGACGACAGCCCGTTGCCGAACAGGTTGGGAATGAGGATGAAGTGCCGGGTGGGATCGAGGATGCCGCCCGGGCGGATCAGCCAGCGGGTGTCGAGGTGCTGCGCGGCATACGAGGTGGGATAGACGATGACATTGGAGCGATCGGCATTCAGCTCGCCGAAGGTCTGGTACACGATGCGCATGCCGGGAAAGGTGCGCCCCGAATCCAGCACCACATCGCCCGCCTCGAACACGCCCTGCCCTGCATCCTGCGTCATCGCCGCTCTCCCTGGACCGATGGGCCGATGATGCCCGAAGCGGCAGCGGTACACTGCCCGCCGGTCGCCGCGATGACGCAGGGGCGCCACGGCCGGCCGGGAGAGTGCCGATGACACTGCAGGACCGGATCGACGCCGCGCTGTCGGCGGCGGTGCAGGCGGGCCAGGTGCCGGGCGTGGCCGCCATGGTCACCGACCTGCACCACACCCGCTACCAGGGCGCCTTCGGCGTGCGCACCCTGGGCCAGCCGCAGGCCATGGATCTGGACACGGTCGGCTGGATCGCCTCGATGACCAAGGCGATCACGGCCGCGGCGGCCATGCAGCTGGTCGAACGCGGTCTGCTCGAGCTCGACGCGCCGGCCTTGCGCTGGCTGCCCGAGCTCGCGAGCGTGCCGGTGCTCGAGGGCTTCGATGCGCAGGGCCGGCCGATCACCCGCGCGCCGCGCCGGCCGGTCACGCTGCGCCACCTGCTCACCCACACCGCCGGCTTCGGCTATGACACCTGGAACCCGGAGGTGCGCCGCTACCAGGAGGCCCTCGGACTGCCGCTGATGGCGAGCGGCCGGCGCGCGGCGCTGATGACCCCGCTGCTCTTCGACCCCGGCCAGCGCTGGAACTACGGCATCGGCATCGACTGGGCCGGCCGGCTCGTCGAACAGGCCAGCGGGCAGCGGCTGGGCGAGTACCTGGCGCGGCATGTGTTCGAGCCCCTGGGCATGACCCGCACCGGCTTTGCGCTCACCACCGCGATGCGCGAGCGGCTGGCGCGCATCCATCAGCGTGACCCCGATGGCAGCCTGCGGCCGCTGCACGACTTCGAGATCATCCAGCAGCCGGAGTTCGAGGGCGGCGGCGGCGGCCTGTACAGCACCGCGGCCGATTACCTGCGATTCCTGCGCATGATCCTCAACGACGGCCTGAGCGACGATGGCGCGCGCGTGCTGCGGCCCGAGACCGTCGACCTGATGAGCCGCAACCACATCGGCGGCCAGCGGGTGAGCCCGATGCGCAGCCTGAACCCGGCGCGCTCGAATGACGCCGAGTTCTTCCCCGGCGTGCCCAAGAGCTGGGGGCTGAGCTTCCAGATCAACGAGGCGCCGGCGCCCACCGGCCGCCCGGCCGGCGGACTGATGTGGGCGGGCCTGAGCAACAGCTACTACTGGATCGACCGCGGCAACCGTCTGGCCGGGGTCTACCTGACCCAGGTGCTGCCCTTTGCCGATCGGCTGTCGCTGCCGCTCTATCTGGCGATGGAGACCGAGGTCTACCGGGCGTTGTCCGCGGGCGGCTGAGCCGCGCCCGGCGCGGCGACCGCGGTGCGCGCGAGTTCGGCCTGATACGAGGCATAGCCCGGCTGATCGACCGCCAGCCGGTCGAGCGTGGTCTGCCAGAGATGGGCGAGCAGGGCCGGGTCATCGAGCGCCACCCGGCCCTGCGCGATGGCCTGCGAGAGCGCCTGGTTCGCCTGCACCAGCCCGCCGTCGGCCACGGGCACGGCCTCTTCGGGCATGGCCGAGCCGAGCAGCGCGGCCAGACGGGCCCGCTCGGCGGCTTCCTGGGCCGGCGCAAGCGCGATCTGACGACGCACCACGCTCACCGCATTGGCCGCCACCCGGGCGTGGAAGGCTGCCGCCGGGGGCAGCAGCGGCATGGCCACCTCGGTGAGATAACGGGCGACCACCTCGAGGAGCTCGTCGGGCGTGGGGGTGTTGTGCATGGCAGCCTGGGCGATCAGCGCGGCGCGAGAAGGCGCAGCAGGTCGATGTCGGTCTCGGACACACGCCGCCCGATCTGCGCGCGCTCGACCGCGCGGCCGGGATCGGTGGCCTTGAACAGCGGATAGGAGCGGGCGAGGTCCAGGCAGATCACGCCCCAGCGCAGCGTGCCCATCACCTCCCAGAACAGCGCGCGCTGCGGATCGACCGGCATGCCCGATCGGGCCTGGTAGGCCTCGAAGAGCGCCTCGCGGCTGCCCCAGCCGCCCACCGGCTTGTCGATGGCGCCGAAGCGCCAGGCGGCCACGCAGATCCAGCCAAGGTCTTCGATGGGATCGCCGACATGGGCGAGCTCCCAGTCGAGCACGGCGCGGATGCCATCGGGCCCGATCATGAGATTGCCGTGGCGATAGTCGCCATGCACGAGCGTGAATCGGTCGGGCGCGGGGCAGTGCGCGCGCAGCCAGGCGAAGGCCAGCTCGAAGACCGGCAGCGAGGCCCCGGCGGCGCGATAGCGCTGATGCAGCTGCTCGAGATCTTCAGCCGGCGTGCGGCGCGGCAGGCCCACGCCCTCGGGCGAGACCGCGTGGATGGCGGCGGCGATGCGGCCGGCCTGCGCCGGCAGCTCGGGCCGCACGGCGTCGAAGGCAGCATCGCGCAGGATGCGCTTGCCGAGGGTCTCGCCCTCGACCCGGCTCATCACGAAGCCCCGACCCAGGCCATCCGCGGGCTCGGCCACCGCCAGCACCCGGGGCACCGGCACGCCGGCCGCGCCGGCGCGGCGGATGAGTTCGGCCTCGGTCTCGAGGCCGATGGCCATGGTGCCCTGCCCCGATTCCGGCGGCAGGCGCCGCAGGATGGCCGGCAAGGCACCGGCCGGGCCGTGGGCCTCGAAGGCCCAGGTCTGCTGGCTGGCGCCGCCCGAGAGCCGGGTGAGGCCCCGCACCGACTCGTAGCCGGGCAGGCTGCGGCGCACGAGCGCGGCCAGCGCGCCGATGAGTGGATCGTTGGCCACCGCGCTCATGCCGGTGTGCCGATCAGTTCACCACCTGGGCGAGCTCGCCGGCGCGGTAGCGGCTGACCATCACCGAGAGCGCCTGCGGGCGGATCTTCGGGCCCTGGCCAGCGCAACCGAACTCCTCGTAGCGCTGGCGGCAGATGCGGGTGGCGGCCTCGCGCGCCGGCTTGAGGAAGTCGCGCGGATCGAACTTGTCGGGAAACTGGGCGAGGTACTTGCGCACCGCCGCGGTCATGGCCAGCCGGATGTCGGTGTCGATGTTGATCTTGCGCACGCCATAGCGGATGGCCTGCTGGATCTCCTCGACCGGCACGCCGTAGGTTTCCTTCATGTCGCCGCCGTACTGGCGGATCTCGGCGAGGAGATCCTGCGGCACCGAGGAGGACCCGTGCATCACGAGGTGGGTGTTCGGCAGCCGGGCGTTGATCTCCTTGATGCGGGAGATGGCGAGGATGTCACCGGTGGGCTTGCGGGTGAACTTGTAGGCGCCATGGCTGGTGCCGATCGCGATGGCCAGGGCATCGACCTGGGTGCTGCGCACGAAGTCGGCCGCCTGCTCGGGATCGGTGAGCAGCTGCTCGCGGGTCATGGAGCCCTCGGCGCCATGGCCGTCCTCCTTGTCGCCCTTCATGGTCTCGAGCGAGCCCAGGCAGCCGAGCTCGCCCTCGACGGTGACGCCGAGCGCGTGCGCCATGTCGACCACCTCGCGGGTGACCGCGACGTTGTACTCGTAGCTGGCGATGGTCTTGCCGTCCTGCTCGAGGGAGCCGTCCATCATCACCGAGGAGAAGCCGAGGTCGATGGCGCCGCGGCAGATGCCGGGCGACTGGCCGTGGTCCTGGTGCATGACCACCGGCACATCCGGATAGGACTCGACCGCCGCCTGGATCAGGTGCTTGAGGAAGGCCTCGCCGGCGTACTTCCGGGCGCCGGCCGAGGCCTGCATGATCACCGGCGCGCCGACGGCGGCGGCCGCGGCCATGATGGCCTGCACCTGCTCGAGGTTGTTCACATTGAAGGCCGGGATGCCGTAGCCGTTCTCGGCGGCGTGGTCCAGCAGCTGACGCATGGAAACGAGGGGCATGGGAATCTCCAGACGGGATGGTGGAAAGCGAAGGCCGACATTATGACGCGGCCGATCAGGGGCCCGGATGGCTGCGCAAGGCGCCTACTCGGGCTTGATGCCGGCGGCACGGACCACCGGCGTCCAGCGCTCGATCTCGCGGCGCAGGTAGGCCGCGTACTCGGCCGGGGTGGAGGCATGCACCTCGTAGCCCTGACGCACGAGACGCTCGCGCACATCGGTGCCGTTCACCGACGCGACCACCGCGGCATGCAGGGCCTCGATGATGGCCGGCGGGGTGCGGGCCGGCGCGAGCAGTCCGTAGAAGCCCGAGCCGACCAGATCCGGAAAGCCCTGCTCGACCGTGGTGGGCAGGTCGGGCAGCACCGCGCTGCGCCGCTCGGCGGCCACCGCCAGGCCACGCAGCTTGCCGGCGGGGATCTGCGCGCCGCTCGGGATGTAGGCATCGATCAGCACCGGCACCGTGCCGGCAAGCGCATCCTGCAGCGCCGGGGCCGCGCCCTTGTAGCCGATGTGCGGGAACTGCAGGCCGGCGCGGGCGCGCAACGCCTCGCCGATCAGGTGGGGCATGGAGCCCACGCCGGGCGAGGCATAGTTGACCGATGACGCCCGCGCCGCCGCCACCAGCTCGGGCAGGCTGCGCCAGGGCGTGGACGGATGCGCCAGGATCAGCACCGGGATGGACGCCACCAGCGAGATCGGCGCGAAGTCGTTGACCGGGTGGTAGGGCAGCTTCATGCCCAGCGCGGTGTTCAGCGCCAGCGGCGCGGCCGCGAACAGCAGGGTGTGGCCGTCGGGGGCGGCCTTGGCCACCAGGTCATTGCCGATGACATTGGCCGCGCCGGGCCGGTTCTCGATGAGCACCGGCTGCTCGAGCTTTTCGGCCAGGCGCTGCCCCACCATGCGGGCCACGGTGTCGAGCGCGCCGCCGGGGGTGAAGGGCACGATGACGCGG
>CAIZPE010000158.1 GCA_903934795.1 uncultured bacterium
CGGTGCCGGTGGGCTTCTGGCGCTCGGTGGGTCATTCCCACCAGGCCTTCTTCAAGGAGTGCTTCCTGGACGAAGCGGCGGCGGCCGCCGGCAAGGATCCGGTCGCCTTCCGCGCCGCGCTGCTCGCCGCCCATCCCCGCCATCGGGCCGTGCTCATGCGCGCGGCCGACGCGGCCGGCTGGGGCACGCCGGTGCCGCCCGCGCCCGATGGCGCCCCCGCGGCCCGCGGCGTGGCGCTGCATCAGTCCTTCGGGGCGATCGTGGCCCAGGTGGCCGAGGTGTCTCTCGGCCCCGACAAGCGCATCCGCGTGCACCGGGTGGTGTGCGCGATCGACTGCGGCACGGTGGTCAACCCGCGCCTGCTGCGCCAGCAGGTGGAGGGCGGCATCGTGTTCGGTCTGTCGGCCGCGCTCTACGGCGGCGTGCGCATCGAGAACGGCGAGGTCAGGCAGCGCAACTTCCACGACCAGCCGCAACTGCGCATGGCCGAATCACCGGCCATCGAGACCCTGATCATCGACAGCACCGAAGCCCCCGAGGGCGCGGGCGAACCGCCGGCGGCGACCATCGCCCCGGCGGTGGGCAACGCGGTGTTCGCGCTGACCGGCCAGCGGCTGCGCGCGCTGCCGCTGCGGCTGGCCTGAGCGGCGCGCTCAGCGCGCCTCGATCTCGACGAACACCACCTCGTGGTCGCTGCCGTTGATCACGTTATGCTCGACCCCGGCATCGCGGTAGTAGCTCTGCCCGGCCACCAGCGGCGCCTGCTTCCGGCCCTCCGGGGTCTCGAGCAGCAGCACGCCGCTGGTCTGCGGCACCACCACATAGTCATGGCCGTGCCGGTGCCAGCCGGTCTCGGCACCAGGGGCGAAGCGCCACTCGGTGACGATCACCCGGTGGTTGGACACCTGCACGGTGGGCACCGCCTTGGGCCGGCTCATGGCTGCGCCCGCGGGCTCAGATGGGATCCCAGCTGAACACATCGGCCGAGCGCTCCAGCTTGTAGAAGGAGGCGCGCAGCGCCGGGATGGCATGGTTGGCCACGGTGTCGGGCGTCCAGCCCTCGGCCCGATGCACCGAGCGGATCGGCCTGCTCTGGCCCATCAGGAAGATCTCGTTGGCGCGCACGCCGAAGATCTGGCCGCTGACCTCGGCCGCGGCGTCGCTCATGAGGAAGGCGGCCAGCGGGGCGATCTTGCCGGTCTCCATGGTCTTCATGCGCTCGACCCGCGCGGCCTGCTCGGGCGTGTCGGTGGGGATGGTGCCGATCAGCCGGCTCCAGGCGAACGGCGAGATGCAGTTGGAGGTGACGCCATAGCGCTGCATGTCGAGGGCGATCGACTTGGACAGGCCGACGATGCCGAGCTTGGCGGCAGCATAGTTGGCCTGGCCGAAGTTGCCGATGAGGCCCGAGGTGGAGGTCATGTGCACGAAGCGGCCGCGCCCCTCGGAGCGGAAGATCGGTGCCACCGCGCGGGCCATGTAGAAGCTGCCGTTGAGGTGCACATCGATCACCGCCTTCCACTCCTCCACCGACATCTGGTGGAAGATGCGGTCGCGCAGGATGCCGGCGTTGTTGACCACGCCGTGCACCGTGCCGAAGGCATCGACCGCGGTCTTGATGATGCGGTTGGCGCCTTCCCAGGAGGCGACGCTGTCGCCATTGACCACCGCCTTGCCGCCGGCGGCGCGGATCTCTTCCACCACCTGCTGCGCGGGGCTGAGGTCGGCGCCCTCGCCGGTGGCGTCGCCGCCAAGGTCGTTGACGACCACATTGGCGCCCTCGGCGGCCATCACGAGCGCGAAATCACGGCCGATGCCGCGGCCGGCACCGGTGACGATCACCGTCTTGCCATCGAGCATTCCCATCTGTCTTCTCCGTTGGTTGGATTCGGGGTGGAGGCCGCGTGCAGTCAGCGGCCGCGGAACACCGGCTTGCGCTTCTCGTTGAAGGCGCGCACGCCCTCGAGGCGGTCTTCGGTGTCGACGAGGTGATCGTAGGCCTCGGCCTCGTAGCGCAGGGCGGTCTGCAGGTCCATCTGCATGCCGAAGCGCACCGACTTCTTGGCCTGGCGCACCGACAGCGGCGCATTGCCGGCAATGGTGGCGGCCAGCCCGAGCACGGTGGGCAGCAGCGCCTCGGCCTCGCACAGGCCATTGAGCGCGCCCCACTCGAAGGCCTGGGCGGCGGTGAAGGGCTTGCCGGTGAGCAGGATCTCGCGGGCCCGGCGCTCGCCCACCGCGCGCGGCAGCAGTTGCGTGCCGCCGGCGCCGGGCATGATGCCGAGCGTGACCTCGGTGAGCGCGAAGCGCGCGGCAGGCACCGCGTAGGCGAAGTCGCAGGCGAGCATGACCTCGAAGCCGCCAGCGAAGGCATGGCCGTTGACCGCGGCGATGACCGGCAGCGGGAAGTCGATCATGGCCCGGTACTGGCGCTCGATCAGGGCGTGCTGATGGCGCCAGGTGGCGGCGGTCATGCCGTCGCGCTCCTTGAGATCGCCACCGGCGCAGAAGGCCTGGGTGCCGGCGCCCGTGAGCACCACGCAGCGCACCTCGCCGGGCTCGGCCTCGAGCCGCGTCCAGAGGTCGAGCAGGTCATGCCACATCTGGGTGTTGGCGGCGTTGCGAACCTCGGGGCGATTGAGGGTAACCAGCAGCACATGCTCGCCCTCGGCGCGGGTGAGCAAGGTCTGGTACGCAGGCAGCGAGGCGATGGCTTGGGTCATGGGGCGGGCTCCGCGGGCGAGTGTCTCACAGGCCTTTCCGGCCTCAGGGTTTGCAAGCTGAAATCACGTCTCGCATTGCGTCAGCGGCGCGCAGCACCTGCTCGCGGCTGACATCCCGATGCGTGACCGCACGGATCCGGCCGGGCCCGAACGCCCCCATCCGGACACCGCGACTGCCCAGCTCGGCCACCACCCGATCGGGGGACAGGCCGGTGCCGGTGACATCGAAATAGACCAGGTTGGTCTGCACCGCGGCCGGGTCGATGCGCACCCCGGGCAGTTCGGCCAGGGCCACCGCCAGAAGCCGGGCATTGGCATGGTCGTCGGCCAGGCGCTCGACATGATGATCGAGGGCATGCAGCGCGGCTGCGGCCAGCATGCCCGACTGGCGCATGGCCCCGCCCCAGCGCTGCTTGAGCCGCCAGGCCTCGCGAATGAAGTCGCGGCTGCCCGCCAGCGCCGCGCCTACCGGACAGCCCAGGCCCTTGGAGAAGTCGATCCAGGCGGAGTCGAAACCCGCGAGCTGATCGCGGGCCGACACGCCGCTGGCCACCACCGCGTTCATGAGGCGCGCGCCGTCCACATGGCTGGCCAGGCCCAGCGCCCGGGCGGCATCGCGCACCTCGCGCAACAGCGCGAGCGGCCAGACCCGCCCGCCGGCGGTGTTGGCGGTCTGCTCCACGGCCACCAGGCGGCTGCGCGGCACATACCGGCTCTCGGCACGCACCGCGGCCCGCAGCGCCGCACCATCGAAGGTGCCTGGCACCCCGTCGGGCGGCGCGCTCACCGGCCGCAGCATCACGCCCGCCAGCGCGGCCGGGCCGCCGCCCTCGTAGTGGATGATGTGCGAGCTGGCCTCGGCGATCACCTCGTCGCCCGGGCGGCAGTGCACGGCGATGGCGATCTCGTTGCACATCGTGCCCGAGGGCAGGAACACCGCGTCCTCGAAGCCGAGCAGCTCGCACACCCGCTCGCGCAGCCGGTTGGTGGTCGGATCTTCGAAACGCTGCTCGTCGCCGACCTCGGCCCGGGCGATGGCCTGGCGCATGGCGTCGGTGGGTCGGGTCTGGGTGTCGCTGAAGAGGTCGATCATGGCGAAGCAGGGGCAAAGGTTGCAGCAGCGCGCGAGAGGCGGTCGTGCACCGCCTCCCAGGCAGGGCCGGCGGGCGGGGTCTCGATGAGCAGGCGGGCCGCGCCGCTGGCATCGAGCTGGCGCAGCGCGTCGTAGAGCTCGTGGCCGTAG
>CAIZPE010000159.1 GCA_903934795.1 uncultured bacterium
CGACACGGGCTGAGCGTCACGCCGCGGCAGCGGGCCCGCTGCCGCCGGCGTACCCGGGCGCGCTGACGCCGCGGGGTGATGCCCCCGTCCTCAGACGTTCTCGCTGATCACCTGCCAGCGGCCGTCGCGGTGCTCCAGGCCGTGCACCGAGCCGAAGTCGATGCGGATGCCGCCGAAGCTCTTCAGCGGCTCGTCGCGCACCCGCTTGAGCAGGGTGAGGATCACCCCGGCATGGGTCACCAGCGCCACCGCCGGGCGCTGCGGGTCGGCTCGCTCGCCGCCGGGCGCCAGCGACTGCAGGGCCCGCCAGCCACGGTCTGCCAGCTCGGTGACGGTCTCGCCACCTGGCGGCCGCCAGCCGGCGATGTCATCGCGCCAGGCATCGATCTCCTCGCGTGGCAGCTCGCTCCAGGGGCGGCCCTCCCAGTGGCCGAAGTGCATCTCGGCCAGCAGCGGCTCGATCTCGGGCTGCGGCCAGGGTGAGCCGGCCAGGGCCTGCGCCACCCGCGCGCAGCGCGACAGCGGGCTGCTCAGCACCCGCAGCGGCGTGGGCCCGTGCTCGGTGTCGTGCAGGTCGCGCAGCCGCGCCACCACCTGCGCGAAGTGCGCGTCGTCGGTGCCGACATCGGTGCGTCCGTAGCAGGTGCCCTCGGGCACGGCCGGCTTGGGGTGGCGGATCAGCCAGACTCTCATGGTCACTCCATCGGTTCCAGGGGCGGCACCTCGATCGGGGTCGTGTCGCCGGCGGTCATCATCGCCAGCGCGCCGAGCAGGAAGGCGAGCTCGCTGATCTGCTGCACCGCGCCCAGGCAGTCGCCGGTGTACCCGCCCAGCCGGATGCGGATGCGCCGGCGCAGCCAGGCTGTGGCCAGCGCAGCGCAGCCCAGCCCTGACAGGAAAACCGCCCGTTCGCCGGTCCAGAGCGCGGCCAGCACGCAGGGCGCGAGCGCGATCGCGAAGGCCACCGCGCCATCGGCGGGCTTCAGCCCCTGGGCGATCGGCTTGGCGATTGCCTGACCCTGGTCGCGCAGGTAGGGCAGGGTGGCCATCACCGCCACCGAGCAGCCGCGCGAGGCCGCCGCCGCGCACACCAGCGACGCGCCCACCCAGCTCGGGTCGAGCGCGGCCAGGGTCTCGAATCGGCCAAGCAGCATCAGCACCAGCGCCGCGGCGCCGTAGGTGCCGATGCGCGAGTCCTTCATGATCTCCAGCAGGCGCTCGCGGTCGTGGTGGCCGCCCATCGCATCGCAGTAATCGGCCAGGCCGTCCTCGTGGAAGGCGCCGGTGAGCATCAGGCCGGCGGCCATCGCCACGGCCAGCGCCACGCCGTGCGGGAGCACCAGGCCGCAGGCGGCGTAGAGCACCGCGGTGAGGCTGGCCACCAGCACGCCCACCAGCGGGAAGTAGCGCGTGGCCGGGGCCAGCCAGCCCGGGTCCCAGCCCATCCAGCCGAGCAGGCTGCGCGGCACCGGCAGCCGCGAGTAGAACTGCATCGCGACCAGGAAGAGCCGCAGCTCGCGGGCCAGGTTCATGAGCGGTCCCTGGCGTGGACCGCATGGCCGGCGGGCGATGGCCGGCTCACGACTGGTGCTCCCGGCTGACACCGGCCTGCTCGAAGCTCGCCATCTCCACCAGCATGCGTGCTGCCGCGCGCAGCAGCGGCATGGCCAGCGCCGCGCCCGAGCCCTCGCCCAGACGCATGCCCAGATCGAGCAGCGGCCTTGCCCCGAGCGCGGCCAGGGCGTGGGTGTGGCCGGGTTCGGCCGAGCGGTGCGCGAATACGCAGGCGCGCAGCACCCGCGGATCGCGCCGCCAGGCGACCAGCAGCGCCGCGGTGACCCCATAACCGTCGATCACCGCCACGCAGCGCTGGCGCGCGGCCTCCTCGATCGCACCGACCAGCATGGCGATCTCGTGGCCGCCGAGCGCGGCCAGCGCGGCTTCCGGCGTTCGCGCGTGGGCATGGCGCGCGAGCGCCCCCGCGATCACCGCCCGCTTGTGGGCCAGCCTCGTCGCATCCAGGCCGGTGCCCGGCCCCACGCACTGGTCGGCGTCCAGACCGAGCAGGTGCGCGGTGAGCGCGGCCGCGCAGGAAGTGTTGCCGATGCCCATCTCGCCCAGGCCGAGGGCTTGCGCGCCATGACGGGCGATTGCCGCGCGCGCTGCCGCCGCGCCCGCCTCGATGTGTGCCAGCGCCTGCGCCTCGGTCATGGCGGGCTCACGGGCAAAGTTGCCGGTGGGTCGGCCCACGCCGGCGTCGATCACCTCGAGCGCGATCTGGTTGGCGCGGCAAAAGACATTCACTGCCGCGCCGCCCGCGGCAAAGTTGGCGAGCATCTGACCGGTGACCTCGGCCGGGTAGGCCGACACGCCCTCGGCGACGATGCCATGGTCGCCGGCGAACACCAGCAGCGCGCTGCGCTCCACCTGCGGCCGCGGACTGCCCTGGCACATCGCGATCGCACGCGCCAGATCGGCCAGGCCGGCGAGCGCGCCAGCCGGCATGGTCTTGGCCGCGAGGGCGGCGTCGATCGCGTCGGCCAGAGCGGGGTCGTCGGGAGCGGGCAGGCTGGGCATCGGGGCGCGCGGCGGGGCGGGCAGACTCGGTCTCTCGGGCGCGCCGCGGCGCGTCGGTGGCGGCCCGGGGCTGTCGTAGAATCCGGCGCATCTTATCCGACCGCACGGCCCCGGCCGCCATCGCCCATGAGCACCCCCTCCGATTCCGCCGCGCTCGCCCTCGCCGGTCACCAGAAGGTGGCGATCCTCGCCGAGGCCATGCCCTACATCCGTCGCTTCCACGGCAAGACCATCGTCGTGAAGTACGGGGGCAACGCCATGACCGACGAGCAGCTCAAGCGCAGCTTCGCGCAGGATGTGGTCATGCTTCGTCTGGTCGGCATGAACCCGGTGGTGGTGCACGGCGGCGGCCCGCAGATCGAGCAGCTGCTCGCCAAGGTCGGCAAGAAGGGCGAGTTCGTGCAGGGCATGCGCGTGACCGATGCCGAGACCATGGACATCGTCGAGATGGTGCTTGCCGGCCAGGTCAACAAGGAGATCGTCGAGCTCATCAACCACGCCGGCGGCAAGGCGGTGGGCCTCACCGGCCAGGACGGCGGCCTGATCCGCGCGCGGCGCATGACCCTGAGCTCGCGCGAGCAGCCCGAGGCGCGCATCGACATCGGCCAGGTCGGCGAGATCGAGTCCATCGACCCCGATGTCATCCGCACCCTCGGCGCGAGCGGGTTCATTCCGGTGATCGCCCCGATCGGCTCGGGCCGCGATGGCGAGACCTACAACATCAATGCCGATGTGGTCGCCGGCAAGATCGCCGAAGTGCTCAAGGCCGAGAAGCTGGTGCTGCTCACCAACACCCCCGGCGTGCTCGACCAGAAGGGCAACCTGATCACCGGTCTCACCGCCCGCCAGATCGACGAGCTCTTTGCCGACGGCACCATCTCGGGCGGCATGCTGCCCAAGATCTCCTCGGCGCTCGACGCCGCCAAGGGCGGGGTGCACTCGGTGCACATCGTCGACGGCCGGGTCGACCACTGCGTGCTGCTCGAGATCCTCACCGATCTCGGGGTGGGCACGATGATCCGCTCGCACTGAGCGCGCCCCCCGCGTGCGCGCCGGTCCGCCGGTCTGGCTCCTCGACCTCGACAACACCCTGCACGACGCCGGCCGCGAGATCTTTCCGTGGATCAACATCGCGATGACCGAGTATGTGTCGCGCCGGCTCGCGCTACCGACCGATGAGGCCAGCGCCCTGCGGGTGCACTACTGGCGCCGCTATGGCGCCACGCTGCTCGGCCTGATCCGCCATCACCAGATCGATCCGCACGAGTTCCTGCGCGAGACCCACCCCTTCGGCGATCTTCACCGGCTGGTCGGCCGTGACCATGGGCTGCGCGACGCGCTGCGCCGGCTGCCCGGGCGCAAGCTGGTGGTCACCAACGGCCCGCGTGACTACGCCGCGGCGGTGCTGCGCCGGCTCGGCCTCACCCCGGTGCTCGACGGCCTGGTCAGCGTCGAGGACATGCGCTTTGCCGGCCGATGGCGGCCCAAGCCCTCGCGCCGCATGCTGCGGCTGATCATCGCGCGCCTGCGGGTGTCGCCAGCCCGCTGCGTGCTGGTCGAAGACTCGCCCGAGAACATCGCCAGCGCCCGCGCCCTGGGGCTGCGCACCGTGCTGGTGGCCGGGCACGGTCATCTCGGCACGCATCCGTCGCGCCGGCCGCGTGCCGGCCCGGGTCGCCGCGCGGGCCTTCAGCTACAATCCGCCGTCGCCCTGCCGCGGGCCGTGTCCCGACTCCGATGACCCCCGACAGCCCCGCGCCGGCCCGCCGGTCCCGCCCCAAGCCCGGCGAGCGTCGACTGCAGATCCTCCAGACCCTCGCCGGCATGCTCCAGGAGCCCGGCGGCGAGCGCGTCACCACCGCGGCGCTGGCCGCGCGCATCCAGGTCTCCGAAGCCGCGCTTTATCGGCACTTCGCCAGCAAGGCGCAGATGTTCGAGGGCCTCATCGAGTTCATCGAAGCCACGGTGTTCGGGCTGATCAACCAGATCGGCACCCAGGATGGCGACGGCCAGCGCCAGCTGCGCGCCATCGTCCTCATGCTCACCGGCTTCGCCGAAAAGAATCCCGGCATGACCCGTGTGCTGATCGGCGACGCCCTGGTCACCGAGCATGATCGCCTGCAGCAGCGCATCAACCAGCTGCACGATCGCATCGAGACCTCGATGCGGCAGTGCTTCCGGCTGGCGGTGGCCCAGCAGCGCCTGCCCCCAGACACCGACGCGGCAGTGCGCGCCGGCATCGTGATGGCCTTCGTCCAGGGCCGCTGGCTGAGCTATGCCAAGAGCGGCTTTCGCCGCCGGCCCACCGACCTCGTCGAGCAGCAGATCCCGCTGCTGATCGGCTGATCCGCGGCGCCGGGTGTGCGCCCGGTGCCCGCCCCCAGGAGACCCGCATGACCGATGACATCACCGCGCTGGGCGCCCTCGAGCTCTCGGCCGCCATCCACGCCCGCGCCGTCTCCTGCGAGGAGGTGATGCGCGCCTACCTCGACCGCATCGAGCGCATCAATCCGCAGCTCAACGCGATCGTGGCCCTGCGCCCGCGCGACACGCTGCTCGCGCAGGCGCGCGAGATGGACCGGCTCGCCGCCGAGGGCCGCTGGCTGGGCTGGATGCACGGCATGCCGCAGGCGATCAAGGATCTCTCGGCCACGAAGGACATTCCCACCACCCTGGGCTCGCCGCTCTACCGCGACTTCCTGCCGCCCGAGGACGGGCTGATGGTGCAGCGCATGCGCGCCGCCGGCGCGATCCTGATCGGCAAGACCAACACCCCGGAATTCGGCCTGGGCTCGCAGTCCTACAACCCGGTCTACGGCGTCACCCGCAACGCCTGGCAGCCGCAACTGTGCGCCGGCGGCTCCAGCGGCGGCGCGGCGGTGGCCCTGGCCGCGCGCCTGCTGCCGGTGGCTGATGGCAGCGACATGGGCGGCTCGCTGCGCAACCCGGCGGCCTTCAACAATGTCTTCGGCTTCCGGCCTTCCACCGGCGTGGTGCCCAAGCTGCCCGCGCCGGAGGTCTTCATCGAGCAGTTCGGCACCGAGGGCCCGATGGCCCGCTCGGTGCCCGATCTCGCCCGCTTGCTGGCCACCCAGGCCGGTGCGCATCCGCATGCGCCGCTGTCGCGCACCAGTGATCCGTCGTTGTTCGCCGCGCCCCTGGAGGCGCCGCCGCGCGGGCTGCGGGTGGGCTGGCTGGGCGATCTCGACGGTCACCTCGCCTATGAGCCGGGCATCGTCGAGTTGTGCCGCGGCGGCCTGAACGCGCTGGCCGGCCTGGGCATGGATGTGTCGGATTCGGCCCTGGGCTTCGACCCCGACCGGCTGTGGCAGATGTGGCTCACCCTGCGCAGCTGCGTGGTGGCCGGCGGCCGCTGGGACGACTACGCCAACCCGGCCCGCCGCGCGCAGATGAAGCCCGAGGCGGTGTGGGAGGTGGAGCGCGGCGCGGCCACCAGCGCGCTGGCGGTCTACCAGGCCTCGCGCGAGCGCACCGCCTGGCATCGGCACCTGCTTGGCCTGTTCAACCACTACGACATCCTGGTGCTGCCCACGGCGCAGGTGTTCCCGTTCGCGGCCGAGACCCACTGGCCGGAGCGCATCGGCGACCGCAAGATGGACACCTACCATCGCTGGATGGAGGTGGTGATCGGGCCCACCCTGGCCGGCGCGCCGGCGATCAGCGTGCCGGTGGGCTTCGGCCCCGGCGGCGCGCCCATGGGCATGCAGCTGATCGGCCCGCCCGGCGCCGACCTGCGGGTGCTGCAGGTGGCGCATGCCTACGATCAGGTCACTGGCTGGACCCGCCGCACACCGCGCATTGCGGATTGCGCGGCAGGCTGACCTCGGTGAAGCGGCCGGCCCGGCCGTCGATCAGCAGCAGCCGTCCCACCAGGGGCTCGCCGAAGCCGCCGATCAGCTTGAGCGCCTCGGCGGCCTGCATCGTGCCCACGATGCCGGTCAGCGGCGCGAACACGCCCATGGTGGCGCACTGCACCTCGTCCACCGCGCTGGCGGCCGGGAACAGGCACTCATAGCAGGGCGAGCTCTCGCGGCGCGGGTCGAACACGCAGAGCTGGCCGTCGAAGCGGATGGCCGCGCCCGAGACCAGCGGCACGCGGTGCGCCACGCAGGCGCGGTTGACCGCGTGCCGCGTGGCGAAGTTGTCGCAGCAGTCGAGCACCACCGTGCTGGCGGCCACCGCGTCGGCGAGCGCCGCGCCTTCCAGCCGCCCGACGATCGCCTCGACGCGGATGTGCGGGTTGATCGCCAGCAGCGCGTCGCGGCCCGACTCGGCCTTGGCCCGCCCCAGGCTGGTCTGACGGTGCAGGATCTGGCGCTGCAGGTTGGTCAGGTCGACGCTGTCGCCATCGGCCAGCAGGATGCGGCCCACGCCGGCGCTGGCCAGGTAGAGCGCCGCGGGTGATCCCAGGCCGCCTGCGCCCACCACCAGCGCCGTGGCGCCGAGCAGCCGCTCCTGGGCCTCGATGCCGATCTCGTCCAGCAGGATGTGCCGGCTGTAGCGCAGCAGCTGTTCGTCGTTCAAGGCGTGCTGCCGCCGGCCAGGGCCGGGCTCAGGGGGTCTTGGCGGCGCCGGCCTCGGCGGGTGCGGCGCTGTCCTTGGGCCTGGCCAGCTGCACCGGCTTGCCCTTGAGGTGGTTCATGGCCTGGGCGAGCTGGTGATCGTCGGCTGATCCGAACTCCACCGGCTTGCGCTCGCGCAGCCGGGCATCGCCGGCGGCATCGGTGGGCTTGGGCACACTGGGCTTGGCCTCGGATTCCTTGTCGTTGGACAGGTGCCGGGTGAGGTCGGCCTCGCGCACGCGGAACTGGTTCACGTCGCCCTCGGGGGTTTCCTCGACCAGCAGGTCTGGCGCGATGCCCTTGGCCTGGATGGAGCGGCCGCTGGGGGTGTAGTAGCGCGCGGTGGTGAGCTTGATGGCGGTGTTGTTGGTGAGCGGCAGGATGGACTGCACCGAACCCTTGCCGAAGGTCTGGGTGCCCAGCACCGTGGCCCGCTTGTGGTCCTGCAGCGCGCCGGCCACGATCTCGGAGGCCGAGGCCGAGCCGCCATTGACCAGCACCACCATGGGCACCGAGCGCACCCCGGCCGGCAGGCGGGCGAGGAAGTCCTCTCGGGTGCCGCGCAGGTAGTCCTCGGGCACCGCGAGGTACTTGCGCTTGGCGTCGTCGGTGCGGCCGTCGGTGCTGGTGACCAGGGTGCGGGCCGGCAGGAAGGCTGCCGACACGCCGATGGCGCCATGCAGCAGCCCGCCGGGGTCGTTGCGAAGGTCGAGCACCAGTCCCTTGAGCGGGCCCTGCTGCTGCTTGTAGAGCCCGTCGAGCGCCTTGACCATGGTCTCGACGGTGTGCTCCTGGAACTGGGTGATGCGCACATAGCCGTAGCCCGGCTCGAGCAGGCGCGACTTCACCGACTGCACCCGGATCACATCACGGATGATCTGCACGACGATCGGGCGCGGCTCGCCCTTGCGGGAGATGGTGAGGGTGATGGGTGTGCGTGGCTTGCCCCGCATGAGCTTGACCGCGTCGTTCAGCGGCATGCCCTTGGTGGGCTTCTCGTCGATCTTGATGATCAGGTCACCGGCCTTGATGCCGGCCTTGGCTGCCGGGGTGTCCTCGATGGGCGACACCACCTTCACGAAGCCGTCCTCGGTGCCCACCTCGATGCCCAGGCCGCCGAATTCGCCCTGGGTGCCCACCTGGAGCTCCTTGAAGGCGTCGGCGTCGAGGTACTGCGAGTGCGGGTCCAGGCCGGAGAGCATGCCGCTGATCGCCTCGGTGATCAGCTTCTTGTCCTCGACCGCCTCCACATAGTTGGACTTGATGGCGCCGAAGACATCGGAGAACTGCCGCAGTTCGTCGAGCGGCAGCGGTGGCCGGCTGTCACGCTGGGCGACCGCCGAGATGCCGATGCTGATCAGCACGCCGGCGATGGCGCCGACCGTCAGCAGTCCGACTTGCTTCACTTTGCCATTCATGGGTTCGCCCTGGAGATCGACCCAGTATAAACCTGCGGCGGCGCCCCGGTGGGCTCAGGCCTTCGACTTGCCCTGGGCGGCCACCGCGGCCATGGCGGCGGCGATCTCGGCCTGGTCACCCAGATAGCCCCGGCTGAGCGGCCGCAGCTGGTCGTCGAGCTGGTAGACCAGCGGTCGGGCGGTGGGGATGTTCATGGCCACGATCTCGTCGTCGGAGAGATCATCCAGGTACTTGATCAGGGCGCGCAGCGAGTTCCCGTGGGCGGCCACCAGCACCCGGCGGCCGGTGCGGATGGTCGGCGCGATCACCTCGTTCCAGTAGGGCACCACCCGGGCCACGGTGTCCTTCAGGCACTCGGTGCGCGGGATCAGCGCCGGGTCGACGCCGGCGTAACGCGGGTCGGTCTCCGAGCCGCGGGGGTCGCCCGCCGGCAGCGGCTCGGGCGCGATCGCGTAGGCGCGGCGCCAGACCAGCACCTGCTCCTCGCCGTACTGGGCCGCAGTCTCGGCCTTGTTCAGGCCCTGCAGCGCGCCGTAGTGGCGCTCGTTCAGGCGCCAGGTGTGCTGCACCGGCAGCCACATGCGGTCCATCTCGTCGAGCACGCCCCAGAGCGTGCGGATCGCCCGCCGCAGCACCGAGGTGTAGGCGATGTCGAAGTCGTAGCCCTCGGCCCTGAGCAGCGCGCCGGCGCGGCGCGCCTCCTCGCGGCCGTTCGGGGTGAGGTCGACATCGGTCCAGCCGGTGAACCGGTTCTCGAGGTTCCACTGGCTTTCGCCATGGCGCAGCAGCACGAGGGTGTGGGGCATGATCGGGGCGGGGTGATGAGGGGGCGGGTGCGGCGCATGGCCGCGCCAGACCCGAAGGATACCGGGGTCGGCGTCCGGGCTTGGCTTATACTCGGTGCACAAGCCGTCCGGGTACCCGTTCGGCCTGTGCCGGTTCTGCCGGCCCGTCCCGCCGCGCGCGCCGCGCCGGCCGTGTCCCTCCCGCTGGTCGCCCTACCCCGCCCGTGAATTTCGTCACCGAGAACATCGTCCTCATCGCCATCGCGTTCGTCTCGGGCGCGATGCTGCTGTGGCCCGCCATCCAGCGGCGCACCGGCGGCCCGGCCCTCGACAGCCTGGCTGCCACCCGTCTCATCAACGACGCCCATGCCGTGGTGCTCGACATCCGCGACGCCAAGGAGTTCGAGGCCGGCCACCTGCCCAACGCACGCCACATACCGCTGGCCGAGCTCGCTGGTCGGGCTGGCGAGCTGCCGGCAGGCAAGCCGGTGCTGGTCTGCTGCAACACCGGGCAGCGCTCGGCCGGTGCGGCCGGCGTGCTGCGCAAGGCCGGTCGCGACCAGGTCTTCAACCTCGCCGGTGGCCTGCAGGCCTGGCGCCAGGCCGGCCTGCCGGTGGTACGGCAGTAGCCGGCGCGCCGCTTGCGCTGCCGCCCCCGCCCGCCGCGTCCATCACCCGCCGCCGTCAGCCCCCGCCGTCCAGGCCGTTCTCACCCAGGAGCCCGCCATGACCGCCAGAGTCACCATGTACAGCACCTCGGTCTGCCCCTACTGCGTCCGCGCCGAGCAGCTCCTGCGCCAGCGTGGCGTGGCCGAGATCGACAAGATCCGCATCGACGCCGATCCCGCGCTGCGCGACGAGATGATGGCCCGCACCGGCCGTCGCACCGTGCCCCAGATCTACATCGGCGACACCCATGTCGGCGGCTTCGATGACCTCGCCGCCCTCGACCGTGCCGGCGGCCTCGTGCCCCTGCTGGCCGGCTGAGCGCCCGCCCTCTCTCCAGGAACCGCCATGTCCGCCCAGCCCAGCACCGACACCGTCTTCGGCATCCAGCGCATCTACCTCAAGGATCTCTCCCTCGAGATCCCCAACGCGCCCCAGGTCTTCCTCGAGACCCAGCCGCCCGCGGTCGAGATCCAGCTCGATGTCGGCGCCCAGACCGTGGCCGATGGCATCCACGAGGCCACCGTCACCGTCACCATCACCACCCGCATCGGCCAGAACACCGCCTTCCTGGTCGAGGCCAAGCAGGCCGGCATCTTCGAGATCCGCAACCTGCCGGACGAGCAGCTGCCGCTGGTGCTGAACGTGGTGTGCCCGAACATCGTCTACCCGTACCTGCGGGCCAATGTGGCCGATGTCATCCAGCGCGCCGGCTTTCCGCCCATGCACATGGCCGAGATCAACTTCGAGGCGCTGTACCAGCAGCGCCTGGCGCAGCAGCAGGCCGAAGAGGCCGCCGCGCGGCCGGGCATCTACGTGCCCAACGGGGCGCGCTAAGCGCCTGCCGGCACCGGGTCGTGGCTGCCTCGCTGCCCGTTCGCGTCCTGTGCCTGCTGGCCGGCGGTCTGCTGTCCGCGGCGGCGGCGGCCTCGGAGTACCGGTCTGTGGGTGTGGCGGCGGCCGTCCTCTATGACGCCCCCTCGCCGCAGGCTCGCAAGCTCTGGCTCGCGCCGCGCCACTCGCCGCTCGAAGTGGTGTCCACGGTGAACCAGTGGGTCAAGGTGCGCGACGCCTCGGGTGATCTCGCCTGGGTCGAGCGCGGCGATCTCTCCGCCACCCGCACCGTGGTCACCCGGTTGCAGGCCGGCGTGCGCAGCGCCGGGCAGGAAGGCGCCGAGGTGCTGTTCACCGCCGATCGCGGCGTGGCCCTTGAGCTGCTCGACCCGGCCCTGGTCTCGGGCTGGGTCCGGGTACGCCACCGCGACGGCACCGCCGGCTGGGTGCGCGCGGCCGACGTCTGGGGTCTCTGAGAGCGCGCGGTGCGGATTGCCGTGCTGGGGGCGGGCGCCTGGGGAACCGCGTTGGCCGTGCACGCTGCGGCGGCCCATGCCGTGCTGCTGCATGCTCGCGACGCTTTGCAGGCGGCCCGTCTGCAAGGCGATCGCCGCAATGAGCGCTATCTGCCCGGGGTCGTCCTGCCGTCGGCGCTTCAGGCCAGTGCCAGCCTCGGCGCGCTGATCGATTTCCTGGCCGAGGCGGGTCCGCGCGACGGGCTGCTGGTGATCGGCACCTCGGTGGCCGGGCTGCGGCCCTCGCTCGCCGCATTGCGTGATGCCGCGGGTGCGCGCCTCGCGCAGGTGCCGCTGCTGTGGCTGTGCAAGGGGCTCGAACGCGACACCGGCAGCCTGCCGCACCAGGTGCTGGCGCAGGTCTGGCCCGAGGCGGTCGGCGCGCCACTGTCCGGGCCGAGCTTCGCGCAGGAGGTTGCCGCAGGGCTGCCGGTGGCGCTCACCGTCGCCGGGCCGCCACCGGTGGTCGAGGCGGCGCTGCGCGGCCTGCACCACGGCGCGGTGCGCCTGTACCGCTCCGACGATGTGGTTGGCGTCGAGATCGGCGGGGCGCTCAAGAATGTCATCGCCATCGCCGCGGGCATCTGCGACGGCCTGGCCCTGGGCCACAACGCCCGCGCGGCGCTGATCACCCGCGGTCTGGCCGAGATCGCCCGTTTCGGCGTGGCCCGTGGCGCGCGGCCCGAGACCTTCATGGGGCTCACCGGCCTGGGCGATCTCGTGCTCACCTGCACCGGAGACCTCTCCCGCAACCGCCGGGTCGGGATGGCACTGGCCGCCGGCACACCGCTGCCGCAGGTGCTGGCCGATCTCGGCCATGTCGCCGAGGGCGTGCCCTGCACCGCCGAGCTGCTGCGCCAGGCCGCCGAGGCGGGCGTCGAGGTGCCGATCGCGGCGGCGGTGCAGGCGGTCATGGATGGCCGGCTGAGCGCCCGTGAGGCGGTGCTGGCCCTGCTGGCTCGCGAGCCGCGGCATGAGTAGCGGCGCCGCGCGTGCGGTCTGCGTCTTCTGCGGCGCCAAGAGCGGCAATGATCCGCGCTGGGTGAACGCGGCCTTCGACTTCGGCCTGGCGCTGGCTGCCCGCGGCTGGACGCTGGTTTACGGCGGCGGCAATGTCGGCCTGATGGGCGCGCTGGCCGACGGGGCGCTCGCCGGCGGCGGCGAGGTGGTGGGGGTGATCCCGCGCAAGCTGGTGGAGCGCGAGGTGGCGCATCGCGGCCTCACCCGGCTGGAGGTGGTTGCCGACATGGCCGAGCGCAAGACCCGGATGATCGCCATGTCGGACGCCTTCGTGTCCCTGCCCGGCGGGTTGGGCACGCTCGATGAGCTCTTCGAGGTGCTCACGCTGGCGCAGATCGGCTACCACGCCAAGCCCTCGGCGCTGTTCAATCTCGAGGGCTACTGGGATCCGCTGCTTGCCGCCTGCCGGGCGATGGTCGAGGCCGGCTTCGTGCACGACGCCGATCTGCGCACCCTGCGCGCCGCCGACAGCATCGAGACCACGCTCGACGCGATCGCCGGCTGAGGCCCTCTCAGGGCGCCATGCCCTCGAAGCCGAACTGCCGCCAGGCCTCGAAGACCGTCACCGCCACCGCATTCGAGAGATTCAGGCTGCGGTTGCCCGGACGCATCGGCAGCCGCAACTGCTGCCCGGGCGCGAACTGCGCCAGCACCGCCTCGGGCAGACCTTCGGTCTCGCTGCCGAAGACCAGCCAGTCGCCGCGCGCGAAGCGCACCTCGTCGGGCCTGCGCGTGCCGCGGGTGGTCAGGGCGAACAGCCGTCCGCCGGCGCTGGCGGCGAGCAGTGCCGGCCAGTCCTCATGCACGGTCATGCGGGTGAACTCGTGGTAGTCCAGTCCGGCGCGGCGCATGCGGGCGTGGTCGATCGGAAAGCCGAGCGGGCGCACCAGATGCAGGCTGGCGCCGGTGTTGGCGCACAGCCGGATCACATTGCCGGTGTTCGGCGGGATCTGCGGATGGACGAGGACGACGTGGATCACGGCTGGGCGGTCGATGGGCGCGGGCCGCCATGGTGCCAGTCCGGGCAACGACGGCGCTGTCTGGCCGTGTCGGGCCGGGGTTTGTGGGTGTCGGGCTTGCCGGCCCTGGCCGGCGTGGCTCTGCGGGCCGCGTGCGTGTCGACGAGGCGCTCGTGGAGCCGTCGGTATCGGCTCAGGCGGTTCGCGCGACCGCCGCGAGGATCACCCGCCGCACCCCGGCGGCGATCAGCGTCCGGGCTGCGGCATCGGCGGTTGCGCCGGTGGTGATCACATCGTCGACCAGTACCACCTGCGCCGGCAGGCGAATGGGTCGAGCCCGGAAGGCATCGCGCAGGTTGCGGCTGCGGGCGGCCTGGTCGAGACGCGACTGCGCCTCGGTGGCCCGCACCCGCGTCAGCGCCGGCAGCACCGGCAGGCCCAGGCCGGCGGCAAGCCCGCGGGCCAGGACGCCCGCCTGATCGAAGCCGCGCTCGCGCAGCCGTCCGGCCGACAGCGGCACGGCCACCACGGCGGCTTGCCCGTCGGTCGCCGCCTCAGCGCGGGTTCCCGCCTCGCTGGTGGCTGCCGGTGCGTGCCGCCGTGCCGCCCCCGGCGCGGTCTGCGGCGTCGCCCCCAGCGCCGTTCGCAGCGCCGGGGCCAGGCCCAGCCGAAGCTCGCGGCCGAGCGCGTGCGCCAGGCCGAGCTGGCGGTCGAACTTGACGGCACCGATCAGGCGGTCGAGCGGCGGTGCGTAGTCGGCCAGCACGCAGCAGGCTTCGAAGGCGAATCTCTGCGCGGTGCAGGCGGTGCAGCCCGTTGCGCTCAGGCCCAGCGCACAGCGCGGGCAACGCGCGCGCGCCCGGCCAGGCAGGGCGAGTCGGCAGTGCCGGCAAAGGCCCGCGCCGGGCTGGCGCAGCGGCCCCTCGCACAGCGCGCAGGCCCTCGGCAGCCAGGCATCGAGGGCCGTGCCCAGGGCAGGCGCTGCGCGACGCCAGAGGCCGGCG
>CAIZPE010000160.1 GCA_903934795.1 uncultured bacterium
AGAATGACCGTGAATTCATCACCGCCCATTCGGAACAGCACATCGCTGTCGCGCAGGCAGCCCTGGATGCGCGAGGACGCCTCGCGCAGGAGCCGGTCGCCGCTGTCGTGGCCCAGACTGTCGTTGACGATCTTGAAACGGTCGAGATCGATGAACATCAGCGCCCCGGACTGCCCCGCACGCAAGGACTGCTCGATCGACTCCTGGATGCGCTCCATGAAGTAGGCGCGGTTGGGCAGGCCGGTCAGCGCGTCGTGATAGGCCTCATGGCGCATGCGGGCCTCGCGCTGGGTGCGCTCCTGGTCCTGCCGCGAGATGGTGCGATCGGCCTTGCCGACCACGCCCGAGAGAAAGACATAGAGCAGACCGAGCAGGGCCAGCACCACCCCGGCCACTCGCCACTGGGCCTCGTTCTGCTGGGCCAGCATCTCGGTGACATCGGAATAGACCTCGAACACACCCTCGACCTGATCGGTGCCGGCGGCCATGACGGGGATGTAGGTGGAGATCAGGCTGCGGTTGCTGATGACGCCCTCGAACGCGTCAAAGCGATCCCGGAAGGTGATCAGGCTGGAAACCTCGCCGCGGCGGGCGGCGAGAAAGCCCGCATTGCCGGACTTGTCCTCGCCGATCTGGCGCTCCTCGGTGGAGAAGACGGTGATGCCATCGACGCTGTAGATCTTGACCTTGGCCACCTGAAGGCGGGCCATCCTGTCGAGCACCTCGGCACGCAGCGGCGCCTGCAGGGGATGGGCAAGCAGTTCGTCGCGGCTGCGCCCGGCGGGCGCCAGCACCAGCGCGCGATAGCGCGCCCAGACCTCGGTGGCGAACAGCCGGGTGAGATTGGCATTGGCCCGGTTCTCGTGCCGGACCAGGTTCTCTTCGGTGAGGTCGCGGTAGGTCCAGATCAGGCCGACGGTGACCACCGTGACGCCCAGGAGGCTGGCCAGGGCGAAGTAGCGCATCAGCCGGAATGGCGAGCGGCCGGTTCCCGAGGCTAAAGCCTGAGGGTCGGACCGCACCGACTTCCAGGAGCGACTTGCGAACATGACCGGACAACGGCAGCAAGCCGCGAAACTTGAGGAGCTGTCATGGACTTTATCCCCGGCGGGATGAATGGCGCCAGCCGCTGCCATGGCCATCCGTCGGCTGAGGTTGACCGTCCGGGTAGGATGCCGGTCATCGCGGCGATCGTCCCATGCGGCAAGGGGCTCGCCCTGTGTCGCGGATTCGCGCAATGGACCGACTGCACCCTCTGATCGGCATCCTCATCATGCTGGCCCTGGCCTGGGCGATCGGCGAGCGCCGGCGCGTCGTCGCCTGGCGCCCGGTCTGGGCCGGCCTGGGGCTCGCCCTGGCACTTGCGGCCCTCCTGCGCTGGCTGCCGGGCGTGGGCACCGTGCTGGCGCGGCTGAACGCCGCGCTCGACGCGCTGCAGGCGGCCACCGCTGCCGGCACGGCCATGGTCTTCGGCTACCTTGGCGGCGCACCCCTGCCCTTCCAGCCCTCGGGCACGGGCTCCAGCTTCGTGCTGGCTGCCCAGGCGCTGCCGCTGGTGCTGGTGGTGTCAGCGCTGTCGGCGCTGCTCTTCCACTGGGGGCTGATGGGCCGGCTGGTGGGCGGATTTGCCTGGCTGCTGGAGCGCACGCTGGGCATTGGTGGCGCGGCCGGCATGTCGGCGGCGGCCAATGTCTTCGTCGGCATGGTGGAAGCGCCGGTGGTGGTCCGCCCCTGGCTGGCCGGCATGAGCCGCGGAGAGCTCTTCATCGTGATGAACTGCGGCATGGCCACCGTCGCCGGCACGGTGCTCGTGCTTTATGCCAGCCTGCTCAAGCCGGTGCTGCCCGATGCGCTCGGCCACCTGGTGGCCGCCTCGGTGATCGCCATCCCGGTGGCGATCGCGGTCGCCGCGCTGATGGTGCCCTGCGAGCGAGCCGCCGATCGCTCGCGCCTGAGCCTGCCCCGCGAGGACGACAGCACCATCGGCGCGATAGCCCGCGGCACCAGCGAGGGGCTGCAGCTGCTCCTGAACATCATCGCGATGCTGGTGGTGTTCGTCGCGATGGTGGCGCTGGTCAACGCGGCGCTCGGCCTGCTGCCGGCGGTGGCCGGCGCGCCGCTCAGTGCCGAGCGCATCCTGGGCGTGCTGTTCGCACCGCTGGCCTGGCTCACCGGTGTGCCCTGGGCGGAGGCGGCCACCGCCGGCCAGCTGCTGGGCAAGAAGACCGTGCTCAACGAGTTCCTGGCCTTTGCCGACCTCGCCGCTCTGCCCGCGGACGCCCTGTCGCCACGCAGCCGGCTGCTGATGACCTATGCACTGGCCGGCTTCGCGAACTTCGGCAGCCTGGGAATCATGGTGGGCGGACTGAGCCCCATGCTGCCAGCGCAGCGCCGGACGGAATTCGGCCGCCTGGCCATGCTCAGCCTGCCGGCAGGCCTGCTCTCCACCTGCATCACCGCCGCGATCGTCGGCATCGTCTTCTGAAGGAAACCATCTTGTCCAACGCCATGCCCTGGGTCGCCGCGATCATCTTCGCACTGGCGATCGCCCACACCTTCTCGACCAAGTTCTTCGAGAAACTCGCTCACGCACAGCCCGGCCACGCCGGGGTCTGGCACCTGCTCGGCGAAGTCGAGGCGGTGTTCGGCTTCTGGGCCATGGTGCTGATCGTGTGCATGGCGTTCATGCTCGGCCGGCAGGAGGCCACCGACTACCTCGATTCGCGCAATTTCACCGAGCCGATGTTCGTGTTCGCGATCATGGTCATCGCCGCGAGCCGGGCGGTGCTGCAGGTGGCACGCCGCGCGGTCGAGATCATCGCGCGTGCGGTGCCGCTGCCCGGCGCGATGGCGACCTACTTCGTGCTCCTCGCCGCGGTGCCGCTGCTCGGCTCGCTGATCACCGAGCCCGCAGCGATGACGCTGGGGGCGCTGATGCTGCGTGAGCGGATCTTCTCGGCCGATGTCTCCAGCCGGCTCAAGTACGCGACCATCGGCACGCTGTTCGTCAATGTCTCCATCGGGGGCACGCTGACCTCCTTCGCCGCGCCGCCGGTGCTGATGGTGGCCGCCACCTGGCAGTGGGATTCGATGTTCATGCTCAGCCAGTTCGGCTGGAAGGCCGCGGTCGCGGTGGCGGTGAGCGCGCTGACCTGCACCCTGCTCTTCGGGCGCGAACTGGCCAGGCTCGCGCCGCCGCCTCGAAGCACGCGCGAGCCGCTGCCGGCCTGGGTCGCGGTGCTGCATATGGTGTTCCTGCTCGGGGTGGTGGTGCTGGCGCACCACCCTGCCGCTTTCATGGGTCTGCTGCTGTTCTTCATGGGCTTTGCCACCGCCTATCCGCAATTCCAGGACCGGCTCATCCTGCGCGAGGGCCTGATGGTGGCCTTCTTCCTCGCCGGGCTGGTGGTGCTCGGCGGTCAGCAGCAGTGGTGGCTGGAGCCGCTGCTCACCCGCATGGACTCCACCGCGGTCTACTACGGTGCCACGGCCCTCACCGCGATCACCGACAATGCCGCGCTCACCTACCTGGGCTCGCTGGTGCCGGGTCTGAGCGACGAATTCAAGTACTCGCTGGTGGCCGGTGCCGTCACCGGCGGGGGCCTCACCGTGATTGCCAACGCCCCCAACCCTGCCGGCATGGCCATCCTGCGGCCGCACTTCGAGGACGAGGCGGTGAGCCCGCTCTGGCTGTTCGTGGCGGCCACGCCGCCCACGCTGATGGCCATCATCGCGTTCCGCCTCTTCTAGCCGCTGCGCCACGAGCGCCCGGGCACTGCGTCACCGGTGGCCTGAGCAATAGCTCACGGCGCCCCGCGGCGGCGCTGCCTATACTCGACCGACCGGTCCTCAGCGGACCTGTGGGTGCGCCGGCGACCGGCCGGCGCCCACCCGGTATGGGAGCAAGGCTTGCCCGACGCGGCGCTCAGTCTGGAAACACTCGGCCAGTGGATCGCCACGATCGATCCGCCTGCGCAACGCATCAGCTGGTGCACGCAGGCGCTCGCTGCCAGCCTGCCCCAGTGGCAGGCCGGGCAATCGCTCGCCGACCTGGGCGCCGCCTTTCGCGGCCTCACCGAACTCATCGACCAGGTCCGCGAGAGCGGCCGCGCCGAAGCGGTGCTCACCGGGCCCGACGGACATCCGCTCGGCGCGCAGGCGGCAACCGATGCCGAGGGCAGGCTGCATCTGCGACTGGCCGATCTGCGCTCTGACCAGCAGGCCGCAGCCCGGCACCTGAACGACCGCGAGCAACTGCTGCTGCTCTCGCGCTCCCTGTCGGTGGGCGAGATGGCGTCCACCCTCGCCCACGAACTCAACCAGCCGATCGGCGCGCTCACCAACCTCTTGCGCGGCCTGCTGATCCGCATCGACCGCGGCAACCTCGAGCCGGCCAGCGTGCGGCCTGCGGTGCAGCGTGGCGTGGAGCATGCCCTCTACGCGGCCGGGATCATCACGCGGGTGCGCGACTATGTGCAGCACCGCCAGCCCAAGGCCGAGACCATCGCGCTGCGCGGGCTGGTCGATGACGCCATCTCGCTGCTCGACTGGGAGATCCAGCGCGACGGCGTCTCGGTGGAGGTGCGCGAGGCGCCCGGCGCGCAGGCTGCCGTGGTGCGCGGCGACCGGGTGCTCCAGCAGCAGGTGCTCGTCAATCTCGCGCGCAATGCGATCGAGGCGATGCGCAGCGTGGCCCGTCCCGATCGCCGCCTGGAGATCCTGATCGATCTCGACGAAGACAGCGCCACGCTCGGCATTGCCGACCGCGGGCCGGGCATCGACGAGAGCGCAGCGGCACGGATGTTCACGCCCTTCTTCACCACCAAGCCCGGCGGCATGGGGGTCGGACTGCATGTCTGCCGCTCGATCATCGAACTGCAGCAGGGACGCCTCTGGTTCACGCCCCGTGACGAAGGTCCGGGCTGCACCTTCTGGGTGTCGCTGCCCCGCGCCACCGAAGCCACGGAGCTCGCCGCATGACACGCACCATCCTGCTGGTCGACGACAGTGAACACTTCCGGGAATCGGCCGCCTGGCTGCTCGAAAGCCTGGGCTATGACGTGCGCGCTTTCGACACCCCGGCCGGCTTCCTGCAGGCGCTCGACGGGATCGACACCGCCAGCCCCGCCTGCGTGCTGCTCGACATGCGCATGCCCGGGCTGTCCGGACTGCAGGTGCATGACGCCCTGATCGCGCGCGGCGCCACCTGGCCGGTGGTCTACATGACCGGCCACGGCGATGTACCGCTCGCGGTCGAGGCCATGCAGAAGGGCGCCTACAGCTTCCTCGAAAAACCGTTCCAGGACTCGGTGCTGGAGCGCACCCTGGAGCAGGCCTTCGAGCGCGGCGCGCGGCCCGCGACGACACCGATCACGGGTGGCCTGCCGGCGGGCGCTGGGGTTCTGGTCAACGAGTCCGCCACGCCGGCCGACGACAGCGACGAGGACCCTGCCGCGCAGGCGCATCGCACCCGGCTGAACAGCCTCACACCGCGCGAGCGGCAGGTGCTCGATCTGGTGATTGCCGGCCTGCTGAACAAGACCATCGGCGATCGTCTGGGCATCAGCATCAAGACGGTGGAACTGCACCGCTCGCGGGTGATGCACAAGATGGGCGCGCGCTCCTTCGCGGAGCTGATGCGCGGCATGCTCACGCACGGCGGAGTCGCGGCCTGATGCTCGACGCCGCGCTGCTGCGCCGGCTGCCCCAGGTGCCGGTGGCCGAATCCGAGGCTCTCAACCGCCTGCTCGGCGTGCTTGCCCATGCCGGGCTGAGCGCGGCGCCGTGGCGCGAGCCGGTGGAGCGCCGCGAGTTCGATCCCGCCACGGTGTGGGTGTCCTTCGACTCCGACCTCGGCGAGGTGCGCATCTCGCCGCTGCGCGCGGCCGGCCGCCCGGTCGCGGTGCGCCCGATCGACGGGCGCATCGACGCGGGCGCGGTCAGCCACGCGCTCGAGGCGAGCGAGCCGCTGATCGGCCACCTCGAGACGGTGCTGGCCACCCCCCTGCTGCCGCGCGCGCTGCACTCCGGACCCGGCAAGGGCAGTTGCGCGGTCCGGCTGCAGAGCGCCGATGGACATGCCGCCCGCATCGGACTCAGCCACCAGGCCTGCGAACAGTTGCCGCTGCCACTGATGCGCAGCCTGCCGCCAGGCCTGTTGCCGGTGCGCCTTCCCTGTCGGGTTGCCCTGGGCAGTTGTCTGCTCAGCCGCACCGAATGGCTCGGCCTTGAATCCGGCGATGTGCTGCTGCCGGCCCACGACCCCACCCAGCCCTGGCCGGTACGGGCCACCGTCTTCCACCAGCGCCACGAGGCAACGGCCTGGTTCCACCCGCTGCAGGGCCGGCTCGAATTCACCCATCAGGAGCATCACCCCATGAACGATCCCCTCAGCGGCCGCCAGTCGGCCGATGCCGCGGTCCCCACCGGCGCCGACTGGGAGTCGCTGCCGATCCGGGTGCGCTTCGAGCTGCCACGGGTGAGCGTGCCGCTCGGCGTGCTGGCAGGCCTGCAACCTGGCGCCGTGATCAATGTGGCGCGCACCGCGCAATCGCTCACCGTGGACCTGCTCACGGATGACCGGCTGATCGGTCGCGGCGAGGTGGTGGCCCTGGGTGACGGCTTCGGCGTGCGCCTGCGCGAGCTGGTGGCCGCTCCGCGCTGATCGCGCCGCGGGCTCTCCTTCCGTTCATTTCCCGCCTCAGCCGATGGACCTCACCTCCTTCACCCCGGCAACTGCGCTCATCACGGTGGTGGTGCTGTCGCTGGCACCTTTCGTGGCGGTGATGGTCACCTCGTTCACCAAGATCGTGGTGGTGCTCAGCCTGCTGCGTACCGCGCTCGGCCTGCAGCAGACTCCGCCCAATGTGGTGATCAACGGCATGGCGCTGGTGCTGACCCTCTATGTCATGTACCCGGTGATGCTCGATGTGGCCGACCGCTGGAAGAGCTCCGGCCAGACCGCGACCAGTGCCGCACGCGACACCGACCGCATGCTCGGCGCGATCGACGCGGTGAAGGAGCCGCTGCGCACCTTCCTGATCAAGCACAGCGCGCCACGGGAACGCGCCTTCTTCCAGAAGACCGCGCAACGGATGGTGGGCGAGCAGCGTGCCGACCAGGTGGGCGAGAACGACTTCATCGTGGTGATCCCGGCGTTCACCGTGAGCGAGCTGGTGTCGGCCTTCCAGATCGGCTTCCTGATCTTCCTGCCGTTCCTGGTGATCGATCTGGTGGTGAGCAACATCCTGCTGGCGATGGGCATGATGATGCTCTCGCCGGTGACGGTATCGCTGCCCTTCAAGCTGCTGCTTTTCGTGCTGATCGATGGCTGGGTGAAGCTCTCCCACGGCCTGGTCCTGTCCTATCACTGACCTGCGAGGCGAGCGCTCATGCAGCAGACCGAGGCGATCCGCCTGACCTACGATGCCCTGTGGCTGGTGCTGCAGCTCTCCGGCCCGCCGATCGTGGTGGCCTCGCTGGTGGGCGTGGTGGTGGCGCTGGTGCAGGCGGCCACCCAGCTGCAGGAGCAGACCCTGCAGTACACGCTGAAGTTCATCGCGATCGTGTTCACGCTTTTTGCCACCGGGTCGTTCCTGGCCGGGTCGCTGCAGGCCTATGGCGACCGGATCTTCAGCGACTTCCCCACGATGGTGCGGCGCTGAGGCGCCGGCCGCGCGCGCATGGAAGCCTTCAGCCGGCTGAGCGACCTCGCCCTGTTGCTGGGTCTGTCCACCGTGCGGCTGGCGGTGGCCTTTCTGCTGCTGCCGATGTTCACCCAGGAGTCGCTGCCCGCGCTGGTGCGCAACAGCCTGTTCGTGGGCATCGGCGTGATCACGCTGGCCATGCAGCCCACGGCGGTGCCGCCAGGCATCGACATCGGCAGCTGGGTGGCCCTGTTCGCCAAGGAGGCGTTCATCGGCGCGGTGATCGGCTTCTTCGCCAGCAGCCTGCTGTGGGCGGTGGAATCGGCCGGGCAACTGATCGACGCCAAGTCCGGAGCCTCGCTCGGCGCGATGGTCGATCCCTTCAGCGGCAACCAGAGCTCGAACACCGGCGTGCTGCTCGCCCGGATCGGCAGCTGGGTGTTCATGGCCTCGGGCGGCTTCATGTTCCTGGTGGGGGTGCTGCTGGAAAGCTATGTGGCCTGGCCGGTGACCAGCGCGCTGCCGGCGCTGCGCCCGGACGCGGTGGGCCACTTCGAGGGGGCGCTCGGGCGCATCATGCTGCTGATGCTCATGATCGCCGGACCGGTGCTGGTGGTGCTCTACATCGTCGATGCGGCCCTGGGCCTGGTGAACCGCTACGCGCCCACCATCAACCTGCTCACCATCGCGCCGCCGGTGAAGTCCCTGCTGGCCCTGGGCGTGGTGATGGTGCTGCTCGGCTCGATGATCGACCTGATGGTGGTCGAGTTCACCCAGCGGGTGCCCGCGTTGCTCGGCGTGGTGCGCAGCCTGTTCGCGCCCTGAGACCTGTCGGCGCGGCGGCCTTCGGACGCGCCGGCCGGGGGTCACGACAGGCTAGGGTCCGCCCCAGTTACAAGGCCGGCGTGCCGGGACTAGACTGCGTTCATTGCCTCCATGACCCCTGCCATGAACCCGCTCTCCGGCCTTGCAGCCAGTCTGGCCATCCGGCCTGGCCCGATCGACCTTCCCTCTGCGCCCGGCGTCGCAAGCGCCGCAGCCGGATCGGCAGGCGCGCCCGGCGGCCTTCGCTTCGAGGGCTGGCCGCAGCGCCCCGGGCAGGCCACGGTGCTGGGTGAGGCAGCGTTCGTGGGTGATGCGGCCGATCACCGCGCGATCGCCCAGTCGGTACTCGATTCGCTGCTCCTGCCCGACGCGTGATCCACCGTGCCCGCCCTTCCGGTGCAGCGCACGCTGCGCGCCTCCCCCGACTGGCAGGCCGCCGCGCAGCAGCTGGTGTCGGCGCTGGGTGCGCAGCCCGATGATGATGCGCGTGTGAAGCTGCTCGACCGGGTCTGGTCCCAGGCCGGTGACGAGCAGTACCCGGTCTTCGTGCAGCTGCTCTGCGCGGTCGAACAGTTCGGCAATGCCCGTGCCCGCGTCGTGCTCGCCAGGACCCTGGCCACGGCGCTTGGCACAGCCCGCCTGCCTTCCGGTAGCCTGCCCGCCTGGGGTGCAGCCGGCTGGGTCAACCAGCCGCCGCCGCTCGATGCCAGTCTGCTCTTTGCGGATCTTCTGCCCGGATCCACCGAACTGCCGATGCCGATGCCGGCGACGGCCGCCGCGCCGGCGCCGACCCGCGCTCGCCGACGGGTGGGGCCGATGGAATACCTGTGCGCCTGGCTGCTGCACCCGGGCGCACCGGCCAGCCTGTCGCGGGACGACTTCGCCTTCGCCCTGCAGCGCCTGATGTCGCTGTTCAATGCCGCGCCGCAGGCGGCAAGGATCTACGCCGAGATGCTCATCGCGCAGGCGCTGGAATCCACCGAAGGCCAGTTCAACCGCCAGACCCGCACCCTGCTGGAGGCCATCGGCCGCTTGTGGGCCACGGGGGAGTCGCCGCGCGAGATCGCGGCCCGGGCGCTGACGATCGCAAGCGCGCCGGAAGGCGACCGCTTCGGCGCACCGACCTGGAAGCCGCGCTGAGCGCGGCTCACGCGGAGCGATGGCCCCCCGGGCTCACCGCCCGGACTCGCGCTCCGAGACACGCACCGCACCCACCGGCAGGCCCCGGTCACGCAGCCGGCGCTCGAGTTCGAGCACGCTGCGCGACACCGCTTCGCGGGCGCTGGGCGTGGCACTGACCACCAGATTGAGCTGGCCGGCCTCGCGGTTCAGCACGATCTGCTCGATCGGACCGCTGCCCGCGGGAAAGAGCATGCGGATGGCATCGTCGGCCGAGCCGCTCAAGGGCACCTGACCGATCAGCCGCGCCACCAGAGCCGCGGCATCCACGGCCGAGGTCATGCCGCTGGCCGCCGGTGCGGGCGTGCTCTGACCGGTCAAGGGCTCCAGGGGGCGGCCAGGAACGGCGCCGGCCTCAGCCACCGCCGACTCGCCGGACTTCACCTCGGCCGACTGGACTGTCTGGGCGCGCAGGCTGCCTGCCTCGCGACCTGACAAGGCGGACTCACCGTCGAGCGACGCGGCATGGCCGCGAGACGCGCCCGATCGCGGGTCGGATCCGATGGCCCGCGCGGACTGCGCCGGATCGTCCAAGGTCTGATCCGCATCCGGGGCTGCGAACGCCGTCATATCCACCGCGTCGATCGCGACCGCATCGGGCGCCACGGTGCCGGCCGGCCCGAGCGCCGACACCGATGGCGCCGGTGAGCCGACGCTCAGCGCCATCCGCGCAGCCGGCGTCAGGGACGCGAGCGGATCGGGCATCGTCTGGAGACCGGTGACCGCGTCGCCTGCCTGTCCCGCCATCGCGGGCTCCGATGAACCGGCTGATGCGTCCTCCAGCTCGCCCTGCGCCCCTGCGCGCGACGCCCCGCCGGCCGAACGGCCCACCGGCTCGGCACCCGGGCGCGGCGGGCTGCGGCGCGCGAGCGCCTGCTCGAAGGCATCGCGGCGGCCATCACCGGCCGGCGAAACCGCAGCGCGGGCCGGCGGCGTCGACGGTCTGAGTTCGGGCATGGCGTTCATCGGATCCTCCTGGCATGGTCGGCAGCGGCGCGACTGTCAGCCGCCTCCTCGAAAACCGCTTCTTCCGTCAGCAGCTGCCAGCGCCGGGCATCGCCGCGGTGACGCGCCTGCAGCGCATCGAGTCTGGCCTGCGCGTGCACGAAGGCGGCCTGGGCCTGTGCGAGCTGCTCGCGCGCCTGGGCCAGTTCGCCCTCGCAGCGGGTGACATGGCCGGCTGCGCCACGGCAGCCGCTGTCGAACTGCTCACGGCGCGCCTGCACGAGGGGCAGCATGCGATGCAGACGGTCGACCGAGCGGCGGGTCCATCCGGTGAAGTCCTCGCTGGCGGCACGCCAGCGGGCCTGGATGTCGAGTGCCTCGGCGAGCTGCGCGCGCGCGGCGCGCTCGGCCTCACGGCGCTCGGCAAGCTCGCGCTCCAGCGCGCTCAGGCGGATGCGGCGCACGCGCAGCACCTGGCGCATGTCCTCCAGCCGCTGTGCGCTCATCCGACCACCTTGGCCATGGCCATCATGGTCTCGCCCATGGAGACCGACTCGTCGGACTTCTGGCTGAGCAGCGCCTGGATCTGCGGCTGGCGCTGGACGGCCGCATCCGAGACCGGATCGGTGCCGGCCTTGTATTCGCCCATCTGGATCATGAACTCGAGTTCGGCATGCCGCGCCATGAGCTGGCGGATCACCGCCGCGGCCATCTGATGCGGCGGCTGGGTCACCCGGTTGAAGACCCGGCTCACGCTGCCGAGCACATCGATCGCCGGGTAGCGGAACTGCTGGGCGAGCTTGCGCGACAGCACGATGTGGCCATCGAGGATGGAGCGGACCTCCTCGCCGACCGGATCGGCCGTGTCCTCGTCCTCGAGCAGCACCGAATAGAAGCCGGTGATCGAGCCGCGAGCGTCGGTGCCGGCGCGCTCGAAGAGCCGCGGCAGCTCGGCGAACACCGAAGGCGGAAAGCCGCGCCGCACGGCCGGCTCACCGGCGGCCAGACCGATCTCGCGCAGCGCACGGGCAAAGCGGGTGACCGAGTCCATCATCAGCAGCACATCGGCGCCCTCGGCCCGGAAGCCCTCGGCGATCGCGGTGGCGACATGGGCCGCGCGGGCCCGCTCCATCGAGGGCCGGTCGGAGGTGGCCACCACCAGCACGGTGCGCGCGCGCGCCTCGGGCCCTAGGCAGTCATCGATGAACTCACGCACCTCGCGGCCGCGCTCGCCGATCAGCGCCACCACATTGACCTGGCTGCGCCGTTGTCGGGCCAGCATGCCGAGCAGCGTGCTCTTGCCCACGCCCGCCCCCGCGAAGATGCCCACCCGCTGCCCGACGCCCACCGTGAGCAGGCTGTCGATCGCCCGCACCCCGGTGGGGAAGAGCTCATGGATGGGACGACGCCGCAAGGGGTTGGGCGCATCGGCGAACACCGGCCGGCGCGGCAGCGCAGCCGGCAGCGGCAGACCGCCATCGATGGGCACACCGCGCGCATCGAGCACCCGACCGAGCAGCGGGGCACCGAAGGGCACGGTGAGTTCCTGCGAGGCCACCACCACCTCGGCGGACAGCGACACGCCGTTCAAGGGCGCAAGTGGCATCAGCAGCGCCTGCCCGCCCGACAGGCCGACCACCTCGGCGGCGATCCGCACACCCGAATCGGGATCGACCAGCTCGCACTGCTGCCCGATGCGGGCGTCCAGGCCGGCCACGCGCAGCGTGGCGCCGACCGCCTCGACGAGCCGCCCGCGACGCCGGATGGTTCGCACATCGGCCAGGGCCCGCGCGAGCGGATCACCCGCGGGCAGGGATCGCAGCGGGGCCGCCCCGCTCGCAGCCGGATCAGTCACCGCGTGCGGCTCCCTCGTCACCCCGCCCACTCGCTGCGGCGAGGGCGGCACGCACGGCCGCGAGTTGCACCGGCAGACCCGCCTCGATCAGGCCACCGCCCGTGTCGATCTCGCAGTCGAAGGCGCCCAGGCCATCGCCCGGCAAGACCTGGACGCGGGGATGATCGCTGACCAGCCCCTGCCTGACCGCATCCACGAGATCGGCCGCGACCCGGACCCGGATCGTCGCGGTCGGTTCGAGTTCCTCGAGCGCGCGGGCGGCGATCGCACCGACCATCGCCACCGGTCCGAGCTGGCCCGCAATGCGCTCGACCACCGCCATCGCCAGGTGCACCACCCGGGCCTGCATCGCGGCCTGCTCGCGCGCCAACGACAGGTCGGCCGAGGCCGTAGCGGCGGCAACCGCCTGGGCGAACTCGGTACGCACCTCGGCCAGCCCCTGCGCGCGCCCTTCCTCGGCGGCCCGCGCGCGCAGCGCGTCGCACTCGGCGTCCAGGGCCTCCCGCAGACGGGCGACCCGCCGCAGCATGCCCACCGTGTCATCGACCGCCGAGACCTCATCGCGCTTGATCAGCGCGCGATTGGCCACGAGCGAGAACTCGGGACTGCGAAAGAGGGTAAGACGGCTCATGCTGCCCTGCCCTGCGAGTCGCGCTGGCGTCCCGCCCAGAGCATCCGGGCGTCGTCAGCCACCCGCGCCAGCAGGGCGGGCTCCACGCCGCCCAGCGCACTGGAGCGCGGGAACAGCATGGCCAGCCGCCGGCGCATCGCGACCGGCGCGCTGGCGCTGCGCAGCAGCACCTCACCGCCGAGCGCATGGAGCTGCGCCACCGGGTCGGCCTCCCAGGTCACGGCCAGAGCCGCCGCCCGGCCGACGCACAGGCGGGTGAGCACATCCAGACGCTCCTCGCCGATCACCTCGGCCACCCGCTTGAGCACCGAGCCGTCGATGCACTGCCGAAGCGCCCGTGCGCAGAGCACCGCGCCGGCGAGCACCGCGAGTTCCTGCCGACGCTCCCGCGGACAGTCAGCCCAGTCGGGCAGAGGCCCGATCGCCGACGCGTCGAAGTTCCAGAGTCCGGCGCGGCGCTCCCAGGCCGCGGTGAGCAGCGCGCTGGCGCGCCCGCCCGCCGGCGCGCTCAGCGGCGCACGGGAGGCGTCGGCTTCGAAGGCAATCTGGCCGAGCACCCGGGCCTCGTGGCACCAGCGCGCGCGGCGCGCCCGGGCATCGGCGAGACGGGCTGGCAGCGTGCTCTCGCTCATTCCTCCTCCGAGCGCATGCGCCAGCGGCGCTCACGCAGCATCCAGAACCCGGCCATCAGCAGCAGCAGCAGCACCGCCGCGCCGCCATAGGGAAGCAGGGAGGACAGCGACAGGCCTGCTGGCGCGGCACCCGCCTCGCCACGCGCGCGGGCGCCCTGCACCGCCTCGCGGGCCGGGAACAGCGAGACGGTAACGCTGTCGTAGGTGAGACCCTCGACGCTGTTGACCACCAGCGCCTTGATCTGCCCGATCTGGCCGCTGAGATCCACGCCCGGCCGATGCTTGACCATCACCGACGCCGAGGCGCTGCGCGGCTTGTCCGAAAGCGGGTCTCGATCGGGAACCGCCAGGTGAACGCGCGCCACCACCACGCCATCGATCGCCGAGATGGTGTTGGAGAGCTCCTGCGAAAGGCCGTAGATCAGCCGGGCCCGCTCCTCGAGCGGTGAGGACACGAAGCCCTCCTTCTTGAACACCCGGCCCAGGGACTCGAATTCGTCGCGCGGCAGGCCCTCGGCGCGCAGAGTGTCCACCGCGCGCGCGAAGTCGCCACGCGACACACGCACCGTCCAGTTGGTGGAGTCCTTGGACTGCTTGCTGGCCTCGATGCCCGCGGTCTGCAGGGCCGCGATCATCTCGTTGGCCTGCCGCTCGTTCAGGTTCGAATAGAGGTCGGCCGCACTGCAGGCCGCCAGCAGCAGACAGGTGAACAGGATGGCCAGCCGGTTTCTCAGTCGTGTCATGCGCCTGCCTCAGATCGCGAGCCGGGTGGTCTGCCCGTCCCGCATCAGTTCCACCTCGCCCTCGGCGATCCGGGTGATCCGGTGCCCGGTGGGCAGCACTGCGCCCACGAAGTAGCGCGCCCCGTCGGCCGTGACCACATGGCCGTTCGGTCCATAGGCCACGCTCACCACCCGCTTGCCGGGGTCATCGGGCACGAGGGGGGCCTTCACCGCCGGCGCACGGGGCGCCGGCGTGAAATGGATCTCGAGACCGGCCAGACCCGGCACATCGCGGCGCACGGCCTCCTCGGCCCGACGCACCCGCTCGGGATCGGCCACGCCGACCTCGGCATGGATCACCCCGCGGCCGACATGACGCACCTGCGCCGGCAGCCCGTTGACCCGAAACACATCGGACACCTGGCGCACGATGTGCTGGCCAGACGTGAGCTCCACCGAAGCGCCGGTACCGGCCCGCGTCACCAGGTCAGCGATCTGCGCGCGCTGCGAGTCGGTGTCGACGAAGCCTCGCACCACCGGACTGGAGGCGCCCTGCTCCACCCTGAGATGGCCATGACCGTGGTCGCGCAGCACCGCGCGCAGGCGCTCCGACAGCGAGCCGAGGGGCGCGCTGTTCATCGCGATCACCATGGGGGCGAGCCAGGCCACCGACAGGGCAATCATCAGGCAGCCGGCCATCGCGAGCGGCACCTGCCAGGCCAGGCGACGGCCGCGAGCGGCGGCGCGGCTGCTGCGCTGCCAGGACTGGCTGAGCTCTCGGACCTGCGCCTCCGAGGGCTCGGCGCCGCGTGCATCGAGCACGGGGGCGGGATCGCCGTCGGCGTTCGCGGCGACATCGGAGATCTCGTCCGCGGCATCGGGCTCGATGGCCCGCTCCTGGGCGAGCTGGTTGGCCAGACGCCGGCAGGCAGACCAGCCACGACCGCGCGACGAGCCCACGGCGAGCATGGCGTCGCCAAGGGCGAACGGCACCCAGCGGGGCAGCACCACCGAACGGCCCGCCGGCACCGTCATGCCGAGCAGATTCACCTGCCCCTGCTCGACCTGCAGCCGCACATCCTCCCCTTCCTGGATCAGCGTGGCACGCAGACCGAGCAGGGAGGGATGGCGGATGACCACATCGCAGCCGAGATCGAAGCCGATGCTCAGCCGCTCGCCGTCGACCAGCGGGCGCCGCGCACCGGCGCGCGGTCCGCTGACCACCGCGAGCAGCGTGTCCTCGCGCTCTTCCACCGGCAGATGGGGTTCGGCCACCACCGGCTCCTCGCGCTGACGCCTCAGCATGGCGCCCCCATGGCGTCGCGACAGCCGCTCGTGCTGGCGGGAGGCCGACTGCCGGGCCAGACATGCCGGTAGGTGCTGTCCACCCGCGGCTCGGTGCGGCCGGCGGGGGCGCCAGGCGCCACCGCGGCGGGCATCGCGGGCGCCGGCATCGGCACGCGCGGTGCGGGGGAGGCACCCGCGCCGGCACCGGTGGCTGCGGCGCCACCGGACGCACCGGTGAACGCGGCGGCCGCCGCCTGGACCCGACCCGACTGCACCAGCCGCGGCGTGATCAGGATGAGACGCTCGAAGCGCTGGGTGGTCTCGCTGCGGTTGCGAAACAGGTTGCCGATCACCGGGACATCGCCGAGCACCGGCACGCGATCGGTGCCACGCTCGCTGCTCTCGCGCGTCATGCCGCCGATCAGCAGGCTCTCGCCCTCCTGGATCAGCGCCTGGGTGTTGATGGTGGAGCGGTCGACCACCGGGATCTGATCCACCTGCTGCTTCGAGATGCTGCCGTCTTCCACCGCGACGAGCAGCTTGATGCGCCAGCCTTCGCGGTCGCGGAACACATTGGGGGTCACACGCAGCGAGGTGCCGGCCGACACATTGAAGAGGTCGACCTCCTGCCGGCCGGCCACCCGCACATAGAAGGTGGAGTTGTTGTCGAACAGCGCCTCGACATTCGAGAGCGTGATCAGCTGTGGCCGCGATACCACCCGGGCCGCGCCATCGGAGGCCAGGGCATTGATGCGCGAGATGAAGTTGTAGCCGCTGCCCAGCACCGTGGACACATACATGCCCATGCCGGTCGGGGTGATCTGCTGGCCGGCGGCCAGCCGCGAGTCGGAGTCGTTCCCGCGGCCAAAGAGCACATCGTTGCGGCCGTTGATCCAGCGCCAGTTGATGCCCAGTTCCTGCAGCCGCGAGATATTCACATCGACGATGGTGGCCTCGACCTCGACCATCTGCGGTTCGAAGTCGAGGGCGGCGATCAGCTGCTCGTACATCGGCAGTCGCTCGACCACATCGCGCACGATCACGGCGTTGGAGCGCGGATCGGCCTCGACATGCGCGCCGCCCACCTGGCTCACGAGGTAACGCGAGCCCGGGCCCACCGCAGCCGCCGCACCCAGCGCGCCACGGTCGGCTCCGCGCTCGACCACCGCGCGCTCGGCACCGGCATCACCGGCATCGCCGCCCTGCCCGTTCTGCCCGAGGGTGGGCATCCGCCCGATGTCGGCCAGTCCCTTGCCGCGCAGACGAGGCTGCGACGGACGCAGAAGGGTCTCGCCCTCGGCCATCGCGGCGCCCGGCGCCGCCTGTCCCGGCACCATCGGCTGAACCAGGGTCTGACCAAGCCCGGCGGTGACATTGCGCAGCACCGAGGCCACACCCGGCACCACCAGCTGCCGCCCGCCGAAGGCAACCCGCGTGTCCTGGGCCCAGGCGTGACGCAGATAGAAGACCCGGAAGCCGATCGTGCCTGGCGGCACCGAACCCGGCGCCATTGCCGCGGAAGTGACCGTGGCAGGGGCAGGCACGCGCGGCGCCGGCACGCTGAATTCGGCGCGCACCAGGTCATCCACCTGCTGCAGAAAGCGCGGCGCCCCCAGCGCCACCAGCGTGCCGCTGCGGGTGGTGCGAAGGGTGTTGCGCGGGTCGGTCAGCCCGAGATCCTCGGCCGAGCGCAGCACCCGCGAGGCCTGGGCGGGATCGATGCCGTAGGTTCGCGTGCCGATCTCCGAGGCCGAGGTGACATGCATGACCGCGCCGTCGTGATAGCCCACCAGCGAGAAGCTGCGGGCGATCTCGCGGAACACCGAGTCGGCAGTGCCGGCAAAGCGGCCGTTGACCACGCCGGTGGCACTCTGGCTCACCGCCACCGGCACATCGATCTGCGAGAACAGGTCATTCAGGAAAGCCGGCAGCTGCTGCTCGCGGGCCACCAGACTCACCTTGCGTCCGAGGTTGGGCGCCACGCCGGCCGCTGCCTCCTGGGGCAGCGCGAGCGAGGCCAGCGCAAGCGCCGCCGCCACCGCCAGCATGGCCAGCGCGCGGGCATGACCCCGGATCATCCGCGACGGGCTCATGCCGCCTCCGCCGCGATCTGCCGGGCCGGCTCGGGCGGCACCGCGATCTTGCCCGTGACCTCCATGCGCAGCGTCGGCACGAGCTCATGGAAGGACAGCACGGCCACATCGAACAGGTCGTTCTCGATCAGCTTGCGCAGATGACGCCGCACCTCGATGGTGGTGAGCAGCACCGGCGTGCCGGTGCGCGCCACCTCGGCGCCGATCGCCGCCACCAGCCGCTCGGCAAAGGGCGGATCAATGGCCAGCTGCTGGGAGTGACCCGCGGTGCGAACGGACTGTTTCAGATGATTCTCCAGGTCGGGGTCGAGCAGCAGCGCGCGCAGCACGCCGCCGGGCGCATGGCGGTGACACAGCTCGCGCCGCAACGCGATCCGCGCGAACTCGGTGAGGGTGTGGACATCGCTGTCGCGGTCCGCCGACTCGACGATGCCGCCGAGCAGGGAACGCAGGTTGCGCACCCCCACCTCCTCTTCCACCAGCCGACGGAACACCTCGGCAAAGCGCGACACCGGCACCAGCCGCTGCGCCTCCTTGACCAGGTCGGGCAGGTCCTCGGCGGCGCGGGTGAAGAGCTGTGACACCTCCTGCGAGCCCACGAACAGCGAACACTGCCGGCGCAGCGCCTGAGCGCAGGCGGTGACGATGCCCTGAACCCCGTCGGGCGCGGTCTCGCCGCTGGCGATCGGCACCTCGAAGGCCAGCAGGCGCCAGCTCGAGCGCGGCAGCGAGGGATCGAAGTGCAGCGACACCCGCGGCAGGGCCACGCCCAGCCGAAGGTTGAAATCGCGCAGCACCGCATCGAGCCGGCGGGCAAGATCGGGCGGGTCAACCTGCCGCGCCTGCGGCCCGCTGATCTCGAGCAGCAGCATCACCATCGGCTGGGGAACCACCTCGGCAGAGCGGGTGACCACCACCGCGCTCTCCTCCTCGGGGCGCTTGCGCCAGCTGCCGGCCGGGCGCAGGTAGCACTGCAGACGCTCGCGCAACTCCGGCGTCAGCATGGCGCCGGTGATCATCAGCGTGAGACCGGCCACCACGAAGACCACCGCCGGAAAGCCCGGTACCAGCGCCATCAGCAGCGAGATGCCACCGGCCACCAACAGCACCCGCGGCTTGGCCATCACCTGCTTGCGGATGGAATCGCCGAGATGGCGGTCGGTCTCGTCGCCATTGGTGCGGGTCACGATCAGGCCGGCGGACATCGCCGCGAGCAGCGCCGGGATCTGCGAGACCAGGCCGTCACCGATGGTGAGGATGGAGTACTTCACCAGCGCGCTGGACATGTCCATGCCCCGCTGCAGCACGCCCACCGCCAACCCGCCGACCAGATTGATCAGGATGATCACGATGCCGGCGATGGCGTCGCCCTTGACGAACTTCATCGCGCCATCGAGGTTGCCATGCAGCTTGCTCTCGAGCTCCAGGGCCGAACGCTTGCGACGGGCCTCGTGCTTGTCGATGAGACCGGCGCGCAGGTCGGAGTCGATCGACATCTGCTTGCCGGGCATGGCATCCAGCGAGAAACGCGCTGCCACCTCGGCCACCCGCTCGGCGCCCTTGGCGATCACGATGAACTGCACCACCGTGATGATCAGGAAGGTCACCAGCCCGACCACCAGATTGCCGCCGGCCACCATGGCGCCGAAAGTGTCGATGATGTGACCGGCATTGCCCTCGAGCAGGATCATGCGGGTGGTGGCAATGCCCAGAGACAGCCGGAACAGCGTGGTCACCAGCAGCACGCTCGGGAAGGCCGGAAACTCCGAGGGCGAGGCGATGTAGATCGCCAGCAGCAGCAGGGTCACGCCGCACAGGATGTTCACCGCCACCAGCGCGTCGATCGCGAGCGCCGGCAGCGGCAGGATCATCAGCGCCACGATCGCGATCACGCCGGCCACCAACACCAGGTCGCTGAAGCGCGAGAGCAGGCCCTCGGCCTGCGGCTTGCCGCTGGCGCGGAAGTAGGCTTCCAGGCTCATCGACGCGCTCCTTCCGGTGCGCGGCCCGCGCTCAGTTCACGGTAGGCTGCAAGCACATCACGCACATAGGCCGTGGTCTCCGGGTAGGGCGGCACGCGGCTGCCGTGGCGGCGCACCGCGCCCTCGCCAGCGTTGTAGGCCGCCAGCACCAGCGACAGGTCATTGCCGAACTCGCCCTGCAACCACTTCAGGTAGGCCGCACCCGCAGCGACATTGAGCGCCGGATCATGCAGATGGCTTTCCGACTGCACGCCGAAACGGGCTGCGGTCTGCGGCATCACCTGCATCAGGCCGCGCGCGCCTGCGGGCGACACCGCCTCGGGACGATGACGGCTCTCCACCCAGGCCACTGCATGCAGCAGCAGGGGGTCGATGTCGTTGCGCTGAGCCGCGGCCATCAGAACGCCATCGGCCTCCCGCATGCGGGAAAGCGACCGCGGCTCCCCGGCCTGCACCCGCGGCGCCGGCGGGCGCTCGGCAGGCGGACGCGAGGCCGGCGGCTCGGCGCGACCGCCCTCGGGTCGCGGTGCGGGCGATGCCGGAAACACCGGCAAGGGCGCGGGCAGCACCGGCATCGCCGCAGGCTCGGCGGGCGGCGGCTCGGGGGCAAGCAGCCGGGCCGTGGCGGGGTCGGGGTCGATGCGGCGCAACGCCGGCATGACCGGCACATCACGCGATGCTGCGGCCTGCTGCGGCACGGTCACGGCCGCGCAGGGTCCGAGGGCCAGCGCGAACTTCGCTCGCGCTGGAGATTCCTGGCCGCCGCCGATCAGGGTCTGCGTCAGCGCGCAGCCCATGGGCTCCCGGGCATCTGCCGGCAATCGCGACAGGATCGATTGCGCCCAAGCCGATGCCGGCAGGACCACCGGCAGCCACAGCGCCACAGCCGCGCACGCCAGACGACCGCGCGCAGTCCCGGACGAATCCGCCGGACGGCAGGCTTGAGTCGACGACACGGACAGCTTGGCGCTCATGATCGAACTTATTATCTGAAGCGGTGCGCGCCATGGCGGTGCACTAATGCACGAACAAGCGTGGCCACCACGGACATGCATCACGGATTCGGGGCCACCCTGAACCGCCCTTCTAGCAGCGAGCCCGATGTCTGACCAGCAGGATTCCGGCGAACGCACCGAACAGCCAACCGAGCGGCGACTCAGAGATGCGCGCCGTCGCGGCGAGGTCAGCAAGAGCCGCGAGGTGGGCGCCACGGTGGGGCTGCTGGCCACGCTGGTGGTGGGCAGTCTCGTGGTCGGTTACGCCGGCGCGCAGCTGTCGGCCCTCATCGAGCTGGCCATCGGCTCGATCGACAAGCCCTTCGACATCGCCATGCGGGAAGTGAGCCGCGCCGGCGCCTGGGCGCTGGTGGGCATCGTGCTGTCGGTGGCCGCGCCCGTGGGCTTGCTGGTCCTGCTGGCGGAGTTCCTTCAGGTGGGTCCGGTCTTCAGCACCGAACCGCTCAGCCCCAAGCTGGAGCGGCTCAATCCGGTGGAAGGCCTCAAGCGGATGTTCCAGGCCGAGAACCTGATCGAGCTGATCAAGTCTCTGGCCAAGACCGCGCTGCTCGGCCTGATCGCCTGGCTGGTCACCCGCGAGATGTTCATGCGGGTGAGCGCGCTGCACCACGGTTCGGCACAGGCCTTCGGCGAGGCCTTGCGATCATCCACCGTGCTGCTGCTGGGCTGGACCGTGGCGATCTTCTCCGTGGTGGCGGTGGCCGATGTGCTGTATCAGCGGTACGCCTACCTCAAGAAGATGCGCATGAGCCGCGACGAGATCAAGCGCGAGCACAAGGAGGATGAGGGCGACCCGCACATCAAGGGCAAGCGCAAGCAGCTGCATCGTGAATGGGCCGAGAACAATGCCGTGCTGTCGGCCGAGCAGGCACACCTGCTGGTGATGAACCCCACCCATGTGGCCATCGCGCTCGACTACCACCCCGAGAAGACGCCCATCCCGGTGGTCAGCGCCAAGGGCGAGGATGCCCTGGCCATGGAGATGCGTGACCGGGCCCAGCAGGCCGGCGTGCCGGTGCTGCGCGACATCAGCCTGGCGCGCACCCTGCTTCACCGCGCCGAGGTTGGCGAGATCGTGCCCGATGATCTGTTCGATGCCGTGGCCCAGGCGATCGTCTGGGCCAAGGGCATGCGCGATCAGGCAGCCGCGAAGACCGCGGCGGGCTGAGCATGCCGCCGCGGCAGCGGTCAGCCTTGCTGCCGGAAGAGCTGCTGCAGGCCGTCCGAGGTGCGGTTGGCGACATTCGAGGTGAGCTGGCAGTGGAACATGAATTCCTGGCAGCGCACCGTCAGCATGATCATCTCGCCCGGCGTCAGGGTGGAACCCTTCGCGCTCAGGGCGCCGGCCTTCGCCTGCATCTGCGAGGCCTCGGCACTCAGGTGCTCGAAGGGCTTCATCAGCTGCTTCATGGTCGGCGAGCTGGCGGCCGAGGCCGGCGGCTGCACGGACGATGCCTGACCGCCTGCGCGCGCGGCGGCAGCATCGAAGCGCGACAGGTCGGTGAGCGAGAAGGTCGGGTCGGCGGGCTTGATCGCGGGCGTTGCCGCAGGCACGCCGGAACCGAGAGAAGCGACGGACATGGCGGGAGCGGCCTTTGTCAGCCTTTGCGAGCCATGGTCTCGAGCGCCTGACCCACCGAGGTGAGCGAGGACGACGAACTGGTGGCCATGAACTGCATCTTGGCCGACTCCGCCGAGAGCATGGTCAGGGTGGAGGGCTTGTCGTCACCCTCGTTGATCTGCTGCGCCAGGCTCTCGAGCTGACCGGCCTGACCGTCGAGCGACTGGCCCCAGGCATTGGCGAGGGCCTCGTACCAGGTGGACTTCTTGCCGCCGTTGGCCACATTGCCAGCCGCCGAGGTCTGGATGTTGCCGGAAATGTTCTGGAAGTTCAGGTTGCTCATGATGTCCGTCCGATGATGCGTTGACCGGGAGAGCGCTCGCGCAGGTTCAGGGCACACCCGCACGCGAAGCCTCGACAGGCCTGCAGTCTGGCATGGCCGCTGATGCCGGGCCAAGCGCCCATTCATCGGTCTGAGCGGCTATTTCGAGGCTGTCGTGACTTTTCTCACGCGGACACCGCTTGCCGGGCTGGGGCGAACCCCAGCTATCGCACGCCCCAGCTTTCCCGGGCCTGCGCCACGATGGTCCACTGCGGTCGTCGCCAACACACCGGCGCCATCCAAACACCACGAGGACACCCATCATGACCGTCGCCGCCACCTCCGCCGTCAACTGCAACACCGTTTCGCCGACCTGCAACAAGCCCACCTGGCAGATCACCTCCCAGAACAGCGGCAGCGCCACCACGGGTGGCACCATGAACATCAAGCTCGACAACGGCTACGAGCTGCAGTTCAGCGAGAACAACTCCCAGATCAAGATCATCAACAACTGCACCACGCCGCCGGAAGTCACCACCATCTGGGGCGACCCGCATGTGGACTGGAACGGTGTGGCCGGCGACGAGGGCCGCTTCTTCGGCACCGCAACCTTCGTGCTCGCCGACGACACCAAGATCACCGTCAACACCGTGCCCTACAACAACGGCAACGAGTGGCTGGCCAACAATGTGGTCGTCACCAAGGGCGACCAGTCGCTGATCGTCGATGGCCTGGCCCAGACCACCAAGGGCGACTTCAAGGTCTACCAGGGCATGAACGGCAAGGAACTCGACAAGCTCGTGGGCGACGGCAAGCTCACCGTGTACGAGAACGCCAACGGCATCGGCTGGGTGACCGAAAAGGGCGGCTGCGTCCTCGCGAAGCAATCCGACTTCGACAAGACCAAGGTCTGCGCCGACGACCCCAAGGCCCCGGATCTGTGCAAGCAGCTCGAGACCCTCTACGGCTGCGGCAAGCCCGGCGGTGGCGGCGACTGCGACGATGACGACGACTGCGGCGGCGGCGACAAGCTCTGCTGCCCGAGCTGGCTCGAGATCATCGCCGGCAAGTGGGGCGACCTGCTCGACCGCCAGGCCAAGAAGATGGAAGAGCTGGCCAAGAAGCTGCAGGATTGCACCGACGACAAGCTGCGTCCGAGCATCACCCAGGAGCTGACCGTCGCCTCGCAGCAGTTCCAGATCTACTCCACCCAGGCCATGACCATGACCAACTCGCTCAGCACCGCCCTGCAGAGCCTGGCACGCGCCGGCTGATGCCGACGACGGCCCGCCGGGCAACAGCCCGGCAGGCCGTCCCGCAACAACGGCTGCCCATGCTGGGGTCAACCCCAGCTAGGGCGGACCCGAGCTAGCACGCGCCCCATCTGGCAAGCCACCTGATCGCCGGGTTCAATCGCAGCTCGCGAAGCGGCGGCCGCCGCATCGCCGCACTGCCGTCCTTCGAGCGCCGCCATGACCGTCACAACCGTCCTACCGAGCTTCCAGCAGGCACTGCCCGCCGCCTTCAGCCAACCGGCGCTCTGGCGCGTGATGCCGATGGGCGGCGATGCACACGGCGTGGCGATCCGCCTGAGCAACGGCCACCAGCTGCAGATCGACGAGGCCAGTAGCCAGGTGCGGATCATCAACACCGAGGCCCAGCCGCCGGTGACGACCACCCTGCCTGACGATCTCTCGGGCAGGACCGGCAGCGGCTCCGATCTGTCGGGCCCGTTGCGGTTCATGCTGAATGACGGCACCAAGATCACCCTGCAGGTGAGCCCCGGCGCGAACGGTGCCGGGCCGCGCATCGAAGGCCTGGTGGTCACCCGCGACGAGCAGTCGCTGATCGTCGATGGGCTGGGTTCGCGTCGCGGCGGCGATTTGCGCTGCCTGCCCGGCCTGAACGGTCAGGCACTCGACCGGTTGCTGGGCAACAGCATGCCGACCGTTCGCGAGACCGCGCAAGGCAGCGGATGGACTCCCGACCGCGCGGGCTGTGCCCCCATCAGCACGGCAGGCGCGGGCACCGCCTGCGCCAGCGGCCCATCACTGCCAGATCTGCGTCGCCAGCTCCAGTCGCTCTACTGCGGGAGCTGCGAACCCGCAACCCAGCCGGTTCACGGCAAGCACGGGTATGGCAAGCACGGCATCGGCGGGGCCGGCTATGGCAAGCACGGCTGCGATGTTCACGCCGGCAAGCACGGGTATGGCAAGCACGGCATCGGCGGGCATGGCTATGGCAAGCACGGCATCAGCGGCTCCGACTGCGGTACCTCGCCGGTCTACCACGGCAAGCACGGTGCGAGCGTGCATCACGGCAAGCACGGCGGCAGCACCTACCTGGGCAAGCATGGCTGCGAGAGCGTCCCTGTCTACCCGGGCTGCGGCCCCATCCCCGTCCATCACGGCAAGCATGGCGTGAGCGGCGGGCATGGCAAGCACGGCGCCTACGGCAAGCACGGCGTGGGCTGCTGAGCCCGACGCACCACGCCGATGGCCGAGCGCGCCGACAGCAGCCCGCTGCCCACGCCTGCCTTCAGCGCGGGCGGATTGCGCCGAGCTTGCGCAGCACCGGTCCCCAGTGGGCCTTGAAGTCGTCGAGAAAGCCGCTCGCCCAGGCCTCGGTCACCCGGAAGGCAAGCAGCTCCGGCCAGTCCCGGTTGAGCCGATCTGCCAGACGCGCACCCGGGACACCGGGGCCGTCTGCATCGAGACACAGCACGGCCAGTGACGAGCTCACATCGAGGCGGATCGCCGAGCCCAGCCGAGGGGCTGCCATGTGGCCGAAGCCGTTATCGCGCAACCGGGATGCCAGCAGCACCCGGGCGCTGTCGGCCGCGAGAGACCAGTCCTCGGCGACGCACGCTTCATCGTCTGGTGCAGGCTCGATCAGGAACGCATAGTGGCGGGAGAGCTCGAGCAGTTGCGCGGTCTCGAGCACCAGCCGCGGCGAGTGGCGCCGCAGCCTCGGCAGGGCCGCGAGTTCGCGCAGCGTGAGCCTGCCGGCCACGCAGCCGGTGGTGATCGCATCGACCAGATCATCCGTCAGGCTGAATCGGCGCGAGCCGCAGATCAGCTCGGCCGGAATGTCACGCAGCGGTGTGATCGTGGTGAAGGCCTGATCCCACAGGGGGCTGTCTTCCAGGTCGGTTGCGGCCGGCCAGGCGCGCATGTAGAGGTCGGTTCGAAAACCGTCGTTGCGCAGCAGGCTGCTCGCGATCTCGCGTTCCTCGAAGTCCGCGATGCGGGCAATGTAGTCGAGGCAGGCTGGCGGCACACGCTCGAAGGGCAGGTTCGGCCGGGTCTCGGCCTGCGCCACGAACACCAGCCCCTGGCGACGCGCCTGCGCAAAGAGGGTCGAGCAATAGAGCGGCGCGAAATGACGGTTGCAGAACTCGTGCGCCACATAGCGCGGGTCTTCGGCGCGCAGCATCTCGAGATGCTCACCCGCGACCGGGTTCTGCGCGAAGTACGGCACCCCGGCCTCCCGCAGGAACTCGAGAAAACGCAGGCCCTCGCTGACCCGCGCCACCGAGCCCCCCGGCAGGTCGGCGATGTGATGATCGAGCAGCCGCCACAGGGGTTCCTTTGCCGACCAGCCCGGCAAGGCGTTGTATGACACATAGGCCATGCCCTGCGGCGCGAGGTGCTGGCCGATGAAGCGCAGCAGGCCGTCACGCACCTCGGCGTCGACCCAGGCATAGACGCCGTGCGCGGTGATGTAGTCGAAGACGCCCCAGGGCATCGCACAGGCCTGCGTGATGTCGGCCTGCAGGAACACCAGGTTGCCCAGCCCGGCCGACCGCGCAAGCTCGGTGGCTGCAGCGATGTGCACCGGGTTCAGGTCGATGCCCAGGAAGCTGCTGTCAGGGTGCAGCGCCGCCAGCATCGCCAGCGTGGCACCGTTGCCGCAGCCGAGCTCGGCATAACGAAAGCCCGCGATCGGCGTCGCGGGATCGAAGCCGGCACAGCGCATCGAGTGCCGCATGCGGGCCGGGCTCTGGAGATCGAAGTAGCGGGCGGTGTAGGGCTCGTCGAGCACATAGCCGCGCCCCTCGGGCGCGCAGGGCTGCTCGGCGGCAGGACGCGCCCCGCGATGTGATGAGGAGGTCATGCCGGCGGCGTCTCAGTCGTGGGTGAGGTGGACCAGGCGGAACAGCCCCGACAAGGGCGCCGGGACACGCTTGAGTTCTTCGAAGCCCATCTGCAGCGGCGGGAAGCGGCTGAAGTTGACCGCATCCCGGAACCAGCTGCGCTGGTAGACGATGCTCAGCACCGGCCGATCACGGCCGGACCGGTTGGCCAGACCCCGGTGCAGCAGCCGGTAATCGAAGAGCAGGCCGCTGCCGAGGGGCAGCGGGTGGGTCTGGCCGCCCTGCAGGCCGTGCGGGTCTCCCCCGCCGCGATGACTGCCCTTGAAGAGCTCGGTGCCGCCAACCTCGTCATCCGTGGCGACCAGCGGAACCAGCAGCGTGACCGCGTGGGGTGGCAGCCAGGCGCCGCCGGCAGCGTGCGGATAGAGCGGCGGATGATCGGCATGCAGGTGCTGGGCGCTGGCGCCCGGGCGCGAGACCACCAGGGTGATGCTGCCGATGAGGAAATCGGGTCCGAGCAGAGACGACATCAGCCGCAACACGAGCGGCTGGGCGTAGAGCGCCGGCGTGTTGAAGGGGCCCGCCAGCGGCAACGGGTGCATCACACGCTGATCACCCACCGGCAGGCCCTCCTGGGAGCCGGGCGGTTGCGCACCGTGATGCGCGAGACAGGCCGCGAGCAGACGGGCGGGCAAGGCCTTCTGCAGCGCCAGACAGCCATGCTCGGCGAGCATGCCCGAACCGACATCGGCCGCGATCGTCAGCAGCGAGTCATCCTGTCGGGCAGCGCCATCGACCGAGAGCGCGGGGACGGTGCCGGGCGCGCGCGCCGCCGCCTCGGCCTGGGCCCAGCGGGCCACGGCCAGCGCGGTCGCCGGCCGGCGGGCCATGAGGGTTTCGCCAGCGCCGTTCCCGACATCGCCGGCATCGCCCGCATCGCCCGCAAGCGTGCCTCCCGCCGCCCCCAGCAAGGCCTCGGCGCCGCGTTCACGGGCGAGATCGAGCAGAAGATCCTCGCGCTGATGCGCGGCAAGCAGATGAATGATCGCGCTGCTGGCCAACGGGTGCGGCAGCGCGAGGCGCGCGCACCAGGCCAGGATCGCGTCCGAGATCGCGACCAGATCGGGCACACAGACCTCGCGGCTGGCGTCATCGTGGGGCGGGTATTGGGCATAGGCGGTGAGCCGCACCAGCAGGCCGGCCAGCACCGCGGCGGGCAGGCCGGCGCGAATCGAGGCGAGCGGTGCCACGCCCTCCGAGGCCAGGCACTCGGCGTAGCAGGCGGCGAGGAACGACGACTCATCCCGGTCGTGCAGCCCATCGGTCAAGGCGGTGGCCGGCCCGATCAGACTGCTCAGGGACAGGCCGACCGGGCCGATCAGGGCATTGTCCCAGTCGTGGAAGACCCGCTGCCCGTCGGCCAGCACCGCCACATTGCTGAGGTGCAGATCACCGTGCTCCAGCGTGAGCGGCAACGCATCACAAGCCTCGAGCCGGGCCCGCAGCGGCGTCCGGGCTGCGGCAAGCGCATCGCCGATCAACCCGGCGCGGCGCGGACCGAGGAAGTCGGCCAGGCGGGCGACGGTATCCGCCTGAGGGTCGTCGAACCGGCCACCGAGGAACCGATCCACGCGCGCCAGCAGTTCGCTCAGCGACCAGCGCGGCACCGCCGAGAGCCGGTCAAGCCCCGCGACCGCGACGGCCTGCAGGCGCGCATAGGCCTGCAGGACAGCCTGCCGTTCCTCGACTGGCGCGTCGGGCGCGATGGCATGACCGCCGTGATCGGCACTGAGCAGCAAGCCGCGCTCGGCATCGACTGCGAGCACGCGGGAGACCGCGTCCCCGAGCAAGGCCGAGATCGCGGCGGTGGTCGCTGCCGCTGCGGCCTGTGCCGGGGGGAGGCACTTCAGGAAGCAGGGGCCCGGCTGCGCATCGAGCCGCAGGGTGATCCCCCAGGGCGAGCGCCGGATCAACGCCGCGCGCCGAATGGCCCGGTGCTCCGCCGCCCAGGCGAGGGCGGCGTCAGGCTCACACGGGCCGAACACCGAAGGCCTCAAGCAAGAGGGCGCCCGCAGGCGCCCTCAGAGTCCGGCAAGCCGGGGTCACCGCGCTGCCGCCCGACCCCGCGGGGCCTTGGAGCGCTGCGCCGCGGGCGGACCATCGCGGGCGGTGAGGCTGCGCTTGCCGCCCGGCTTGGTGGAGCGCAGGGTGAGCATCACCCCGGTGAGCACGAGCATGGCGGCGAACAGACCCGCCGCGGCCTGCACCCGCCAGTCGGCGAGCAGGCTGCCGATATCGTCGTCAGCGGGTTCGGGTGCCTTGGCAGCAACCGGCGCTGGTGGCTGGGGCGGCGCGGGCGGCGTGATTGCGGGGGCAGCCGCGGGGGCCGGCGCAGGAGCCGGGACCGCTGAGGCATCGGCGGCTGCGACCTGAACGGGGGGATTGCCCGCGGGTGGGATCGGCGCCGCGCCGGGGGCCGGCCCGATCGCCGAGACCGGCGTGACGCCCGCCGCGCCCGGCTCGACCGGACGCCGCTGCGCGTTCTCCTGCAGGCGGGCTAGCTGCCGATCGCGGATCTCGAGCAACCGGTTCAGGTCATCGACATTCTTCTGCAGATCGCGGATCCGCGAATCCGCCTCGGCCTTGGCGGTCTCAAGCGCGGCCACCCTGGCGGCCTTGTCGCTGCCGAGACGACCCTTGCCGCCCGCCTTGCCACCCTCGCCCGAGAGCACCAGTCGATCGGCCGGCGGCGCACCGGCGGCGCGAGCGGGCGTTGCGGGCTTCACCTCGGCGCTGGCTTCGTGCCGGGGCGCGGCGCGCAATTCGGCGTCGTCGGGAACCTGCAGCAGCACGCCGGCAGCCAGGCGATCCGGGCTGCCCCCGAACGCCGCCTGGTTGCGCCGATACAAGGCCAGCACCGCTTGCCGGTCGGTGACATCGGCCGGCTTGAACTGCCGCACGATGGTGGAGGCGGTGTCGCCCGGACGGACGCGCACGCTGCGCCCGGGTTTCGCCTCGGCCACCAGGGATCGGGCGTCGGGCTTGCCCGGCGCAGCGCCGCCCGCGGCAGACACCACCGGATTGACGGGCGGCAGGCTCGCAGGAGCGACGGCAGTCTGGCTGGGCGCAGGCTCGGCCACCCGCGGGGGCTCGGGCTCCTCGACCCGGGAGGGCACGGGCGTGAGGTCCAGGCGCCGCGGATTGGGCTCGGCGGCATCGGGCGTGCTGGCCGAAGGCCCGGACGCCGAAGCCGGTCCCGCGGCTGGCGCGGGCGTTGCGGCGGGCGCAGGCACCGGCGAGACAGCCACCGGCGCACTGGCTGATGCGGTGGTGGAGAGCTGGTAGTTGCGCAGGTACCGTCCGAACCGGCCGGACAGCACCAGCACCATGTTCAGTTCGGGATCAGCCACCGGGCCACGGCTGGCGATCCGGACCGTGACCGTGTTGCCCGGCCGCCGCTGGACGCGAACCAGCGCGCCTTCCAGCGCTGCCGGGTAGGGCAGTCCGAGACGGGCATAGTCCTCGCGCGAGCCGATCGCCGCATCGATGCTGTCGGCATCGGCCGCCGAGACATCGCGGATCTCGATCTCGGCCCGCAGCGGATCACCGAACTCGGAAAGCACCGACATGCCGCCCAGGGCGGGGGCGGCCAGCGCATGGGGCGCGCCGACACACAAGGCCAGCGCCAGCGCCGAGGCCAGCACCGGACCGGCGACGCGACGCGATGGAGGCGCGGCAACGGCTTGACAGGTCTGGAAGGTCACCATTCGGACGGCGCAAGGCCAGCAGACTAGGGGACCGCCGATGCTACACGCGGGATGAATCGGCCCCAAAGGCCGCATGAGGAGAGGAGGTTTCGGGCAGACTGCCGGCGCACCGCTATAGTGCCTACCGCGGGCAACGCTCCGTCGCCCGTGCCCCGCCCTCTGCCCGGATACCTTCCATGACCGCTGTGTCGCCTGCCCGCCTGATGCGGTTCCTGGCTCTGCTGATCCTGCTTGGCACCGTGGGCGTCGCGCGCGCCCAATCGGGCCCGACCGGCTCGGGCGAGTCTGCCGGCAAGGACGCTCAGGCTGCCCGCTGGGTCATCAGCACCAGCCTCTACACCCGGCATTTCCATCCCAGCCCCGATCACAACAACCAGCAGCGCCTGATCGGCCTGGAACGCATCCGCGATGACGGCTGGCTGGCCGGACTGGCCCACTTCCACAACTCGTTCGACCAACCCAGCACGCTCGCCTTCATCGGCCGACGATGGGACTCCACCGAACGGCTGCCGGGAGCCTACCTGAAGGTCGTGGGCGGCCTGCTTCATGGCTACAAGGGCGAGTACCGCGACAAGATCCCCTTCAACCGCTCCGGCATTGCGCCGGTGGTCATCCCCTCGGTGGGCTGGCAGATCGGTCGTGGCTCGCTGGAGATGGTGCTCTTCGGCAACTCCGGGGTGATGTGGACCGTCGGTTACGCGATTCGCTGAGGCAAGGGCGCCCACCGGCGCGGGGGGGCTCACTGGCGCGACGGGCCGCGCTGCCCCTGGTCCTGGCCGGCGTGCTCCTCCAGAGCGGCTGCGCCGCGCTTGACGAGCAGTTGCGCATGGCGGTCTACCGGCCTTCGCGTGCCCTGCCCGACCCCCTGCCCACACCGGCCGCGCCCGACGAGCGCTGGTTCGTGACCTCCGACGACGCGCAGTCCGCCGGGCAGCGCCTGCAGCTCTGGTGGATGCCAGCCGCCCGCACGGACGCGCCGACCGTGCTCTACCTGCACGGCAGCTTCCGCAACCTCTACCGCAACCAGCCCAAGATGCAGGCCTTGCGCGAGGCAGGCCTGTCGGTGCTGGCGGTGGAGTATCGCGGCTGGGGCGAGAGCAGCCCGGCCGTGCCCGACGAAGCCAGCCTGCTGGCCGACGCGCACCGAGCCTGGCGTGAACTCGTCCGACGCCAGCCCGATCCGAGTCAACGCCTGATCTTCGGCCACTCCCTGGGCGGCGCGGTGGCGGTGGCCCTGGCCGCAGCCCTGCCCAGGGGCGAGTGCGCCGGGCTGATCCTGGAATCGACTTTCAGCAGCCTGCCCGATCTGGCCGGCCAGCAGGCGCGGCCGGCGGCCTGGCTGGCGCGGATCGCCGGATTCGGTTTCGACTCGCGCGAACGCCTGGCCACGCTGCGACTGCCCCTGCTGATGCTGCATGGCGAGGCCGACCGTACCGTGCCGATCGGCCTCGGCCGACGGCTGTTCGAGGCTGCACCGCCGGGCGCGCGCTTCATCGCGATCGCGCAGGGCAACCACAGCGACCTGCATGCGCAGGCCGCGGATGCCTACCGCGCTGCGCTGCAGACCTTCACGGCCTCGCTGCCGCGCTGAACGCAGGCGGCATCAGACCGGGTCGGCGAAGTTCGGCAGCCGCTTCTCGAGGTTGGCACGCACCGCCTCGGCCTGGTTGGGGCTGCCGATCAGACGGGCCTGCTCCACCGACTCGGCCAGCAGGATGGCGGCGGGATCGCCCTGATCGGCCACGGTGAGCAGCCGCTTGGCCGCGCGCAGGGCGTGCGGATTCTTCTGGCTCATCTCGCGGGCGGTCTGCAGCGCGGTCTGGTAGGGGTCATCGCAGACCCGGGTGGCCAGGCCCAGCGCCTGCGCCTCGCGGCCATCGACGATGCGGCCGGTGTAGGTGAGTTCGCGGATGACATCCGAGCGCATCAGCGTGCGCATCAGCAGCGCCCCCCCCATGTCGGGCACCAGACCCCACTTGATCTCCATCACGCACAGACGGGCGTCGGGCGCGATGTAGCGCAGATCGGCGCCGAGCGCGACCTGCAGGCCGCCGCCGAAGGCCACCCCGTGCACCGCGGCAATCACGGGCACCGGCACCTGGGTCCAGATCATGGCGGCCTGCTGCGCGGCATTGGCCAGGCCGTGGCTGCGCCAGGTGATGTCGCGGCCGGTGGTGCCGGCCACCGGCCCGGCGCCCTGCCCGCCCTGGGCCATCTGGCCGAAGCGCGAGGTGTCCAGGCCTGCGCAGAAGGCACGGCCCTCGCCGGAGAGCACCACCGCACGCACCGACGGCATGCGCGAGACCCGCTCGCCGGTCTCGATCAGGGCGGCAAACATGGCCGCATCGAGCGCGTTCATCTTGTCGGCGCGCCACAGGCGGACATCGGCCACGCCATCGGCATCGATGCGCAGCCGCACCCGTTCGCCCACCATCTCGTCGATCAGCATTCTGGTTCTCCCGGTTCCGGATGAGGATGGACGCGCGATGCCGCGCGCCCGCGTTGTCAGACCCGCCGCAGTCGGAACACCGACAGGCCGGTGGCCAGCACGAGGCAGACCGCCGCGGCGATGAGCAGCGTGGCCGCGCCGACCGGCAGCAGCGGACCGGCCGGCGTGGCAAGCAGCACCCCGCCGACCATGAGCAGCAGTCGCACCGGCCATTCCAGCGCGCCCAGCCCTTGCAGGTTGCCCACCATCAGCAGATAGCCCTGGATGCCCCCGCAGATGAAGCAGATCCCGATGCCGCACTTGGCGGTGAGCCAAAGCGCCTGCGCCCAGGACCCCTGCAGCACCAGCGCGGGGTCGAGCACGAAGAAGAAGGGCAGGAAGTAGATGATCGAGCCCACCCGCATGGACTCCCAGCCGGTCTTCATGGCCGGGGCGCCGGCAATGCCGGCGGCCGCGAAGGAGGCGATCGCCACCGGCGGCGTGATCGAGGAGAGCATGCCCCAGTAGAAGACGAACATGTGGACGGCCATCTTGTTCAGGCCGGCCTTCTCGAGGGCCGGGCCGACCAGGATGGCGAGGAAGATGTAGCAGGCGGTGGTGGTGAGGCCGAGGCCCAGCACGAGGCTGGTGACCGCGGTCATGGCCAGCAGCAGCAGCGCATCGCTGCCCGCGATGCGAAGCAGATCGCTGGCCAGGCTGGAGATCACCCCGGTCATGGAGAAGGCGCCGATGAGCAGGCCGCAGCCGGCCAGGATGCCGATCAGCTCGACGAAGGTGCGGCCGTTCACCTCGAAGAACTTGAGCACCGTGGCCCAGGTCCACTTCTCGCGGTTGAGGGCCTGGTTGAGGACCAGCAGCAGCAGGGTGGCCCAGAACGGCGCGTGGCTTTCGCGCTTCATCACCAGCAGCATGAAGATCAGCAGCGCGATCACGAACAGGTAGTACCAGCCCTCGCGGAAGGTCTGCCGCAGGGTGGGCAGTTCGCTGCGCGGCAGGCCGGCCAGACCGTGGCGCGCGGCATAGGCGTCCACCTGCATGAACAGGCCGAAGTAGTAGAGCAGCGCCGGGATGACCGCGGCGAGCGCCACCTCGGCATAGCTGACGCCCAGGAACTGCGCGATCACGAAGGCGGTGGCGCCCATGACCGGCGGGGCGAGCACCGCGCCGGTGGAGGCGCAGGCCTCGATCGCCCCGGCATAGGTGGCGCGAAAGCCGGTGCGCTTCATGACCGGGATGGTCATGGTGCCGGCGGTGAGCACATTGGAGACGATCGAGCCCGACATCATGCCCAGCAGCGCGCTGGCGAAGATGCAGACCTTGGCCGCGCCGCCGCGCAGCGTGCCGCACAGGGCGAAGGAGAGGTTGATGAAGAAACGCCCTGCCCCGGTCATCATCAGCGCCGAGCCGAACACCAGGAAGCCGATCACGGTCTCGGCGAAGGCCTGCAGCGGGATGCCGAGCAGGCTCTCGGCCGAGAGCATGTGGTAGACCGCCGCCTGCTCGAGGGTGTACTGCTGGCCCTTGAGCGGACCGAGCCAGGCCGAGTCGGCGAACACCGGGTACAGCGTGAACGGGAGGATGGACAGCAGCAGGCTCCAGCCCCCGGTGCGGCGCAGGCCTTCCATGAGCACCGCCCACATCAGGTAGCTGGCCCAGATGACCGAGGTCGGCGCGCCGGTGAACTCCCAGCCGAGCTCGGCGGCGCGGCGGATGTTGACCATGAGGAACACCGACACCGCAGCGGTGAGCACGAACAGCAGCGCGTCGTACCACGGCACCCGGTTGACCGGCGCGCCAGCAGAGCCCGGAAACACCAGGAAGACAAAGGGCAGCGAGACCAGCAGCAGGCCGTAGTAGTACTCGGTGTTCAGCGGCGTGAAGCCGACGAAGAACTTGAGCGTGAACTGCTGGTTCACGCACAGGAAGATGGTGAGCGCGGCGGCGCCGATCAGCAGCCAGCGCCAGGCGCTGGGCAGGGACCGGACGCGGGTGATCTCGGAGTCGAGCGGCGCGGCGTGCGGATCGTCGAAGGCAGGCGGGGGACTGGCGGGGGTGGGGGTCAAGGCAGGGCCTTCGGCTCGCGTCGCGGGATCGGTCGATCATAGCCGCCCTCCGCGGCGGCCGGCCGGCCGCGGACCAAGCCCCGGAATGGCCGCCCTCGGCCCGTCAGCGGAATCGGACCCTCGGGTGGCGCGGCCCTCACCCGCCGGGTTTGTCGGATCGGCCCCGATGTGGTTCGATCGCGGCTACCGGCCGCACCGGGCGGCGGGTTCATCCAGGGAGCACACCATGCGCGCCATTCTCGTCGGAATCGTTCTGTCGGCCTTCGCGGCCACCGCCTTCGCCGAAGGCGAAACCTGCAGCGCCCGCTCGGCCGAGAAGAAGCTGGCCGGCGCGGCCAAGACCAGCTTCATGAAGAAATGCACCGAGGACGCCAAGGCGGCCTGCGAGAGCGCGTCGGCCGAGAAGAAGCTGGCCGGCGCCGCCAAGACCAGCTTCATGAAGAAGTGCGAGAAGGACGCGGTGGGCGGCTGAGCCCACCACGGGCCGCACTCAGGCGGCCGCGGTCTCCATGTCGATGACCACCCGGCCGAGCACACGGCCGGCCTTGAGTTCATCGAGGGTGCGGTTGATCTCGCTGCAGGCGCGCACTTCCACCGGGGTGCGGGCGAGCTTGCCCGACTGGGCAAGCAGCACCAGCTCGCGCAGCTCGGCCAGATTGCCCACGTACGACCCGCCCACGGTGATCGCGCGCTGGGCCAGCGGCGGCAGCGGCAGCGTGATCTGACCGCCATACAGACCGCACATGATGTAGCGCCCGCCCTTGCGGAAGGCGCCGATCGCCAGCTCGGCCGTGGCCGGCATGCCCACCAGGTCGATCGCACCGGCGAGGTTGTCCTGGGTGAGCGCCTTGAGCCGGGCGACCGCATCGGCGCCACGGGTGTCGAGGCTGACCCGCGCACCGAGAGCGACCGCCTGGTCGAGCTTGGTCTGGTCGACATCGCAGGCCACGATGTTCTCGACGCCGCGGGCGCGCAGGATCGCGATGGTGGCCATGCCCAGGCCGCCGCAACCGATCACCGCCACCCAGTCGCGGGCGGTGAGCTCCGGGAGCTTGCCGATGGCGCTGTAGGCGGTCAGACCGGAGCAGGCCAGGGTGGCGGCATAGGCTTCGTCAAGGCCTGCGGAGTCGATGAGGTACTTCGCATCGGGCACCACGAGATGCGTGCCGTAGGCGCCCTGCGACATCACGCCGATGAACCGGCCGGCCAGGCAGTAGTTGTCCTGCCCGGCCTCGCAGACCGCGCACTTGCCGCAGCCGATCCAGGGATAGACCAGGCGCCGGTCGCCCACCTTGACGCCGGTGACCTCGGGCCCGACCGCCTCGACCACGCCGAACGGTTCGTGTCCGACGGTGAACGGCGGCACGCAGCCGCGATCGCGGACATAGAACCGATTGCCGCCGCCGAGGTCGAAGTAGCCGTCCCAGATGTGCAGGTCGGAGTGGCAGATGCCCGAGCGGGTGACACGAACCAGCACCTCCTTGCCCTGGGGACGCGGCGTTTCGCGAAGCCGCACCTGCAGGGGTTTGCCGTGCTCGATGACGTCGTAGCTGATCATGGAAGTGACTCCCGCGGGGCGTTGTGACGGATGGGCGGCCCGTGCCCGGCAACGGCGCCACCCGCCGATGGTATCGCGGGCAACCGGCCGGCCATTCCGCTAAACCCACCCACCCGCCATGACCGCATCGGCCGATGCTGCAGACCGACTTGCCGGCCGGGTGGCTCGCCATGCCGCGTCCAGGGATGCCCCGGCGATGCCCGCCTGCGCCGGCTTATCATCGCGGGCCTCGTCGATCCCGGAGTCGTCCCATGCCCAACCTCACCCGCCGCGCGCTGAGCGCGCTGCCTCTCGCCGCCCTGCCCGGCCTGGCGGCCGCCCAGGCGTTCCCGGCCAAGCCCGTGCGCCTGATCTGCCCCTTCCCGCCGGGTGGCGCGGTGGACATCGCCTCGCGGGCCGTGGCCGCCGAGATGAGCAAGACCCTGGGCCAGCCGGTCACGGTGGAGAACAAGCCCGGCGCCGGCGGCAACATCGGCGGTGCGGAAGCCGCACGCTCCGCACCGGACGGCTACACGCTGTTCATGACCACCAGCGGCATCAGCGCCATCAACCCGGTGCTGTACCGCAAGATGCCCTTCGACCCCAACAAGGACCTGATCCCGGTCTCGGCGCTGGTCTCGCTCTCGAATGTGCTGGTGGTGCACCCCTCGGTGAAGGCCAACTCGGTGGCCGAGGTGCTGGCGCTGGTGCGGGCCAGCCCCGGCAAGGTGACCTATGCCTCGAGCGGCTCGGGAACCAGCATCCACATGTCAGCCGAGATGTTCAAGCATCTCACCGGCACCGACATCGTCCATGTGCCCTACAAGGGCAGCGCCCCGGCGCTCACCGATCTGCTTGGTGGACAGGTGCAGATGATGTTCGACAACATTCCCTCGGCCCTGCCGCACATCAAGGCCGGCAAGCTGCGGGCGCTGGCCACCACCGGCGCGCGCCGGGACCCGGCGCTGCCCGATCTGCCCACCGTGGCCGAAGCCGGCGTGCCGGGCTACGAGGCCGGGGTGTGGTTCGGCCTGGCGGTGCCGGCGGGCACGCCCGCCGATGTGGTCGCACGGCTGAATGCCGAGGCGGTCAAGGCCACGCGCTCGCCCGACTTCGTGCGCCGCATGAGCGAGCTGGGCTACCTCATCCTGGGCACCAGCGCCGAGCAGATGGCATCGATGCAGCGTGCCGAGCAGGCCCGCTGGGCGCCGGTGGTCAAGTCCTCGGGCGCCACCGCCGACTGACGCGTCGGCACTCAGACCGGCATGACGGTCACGCGCACCGTCAGTTGCTGGGCGCCGCCGCCGCGCACCACGCCGCGCAGCGGCGGCACATCGCCGTAGTCGCGCCCCCATCCCAGGGTGATGAATCCCTGGTCGGCGAGGCGGCCGTTGGTGGGATCGACATCGACCCAGCCCAGCCCGGTCAGCCAGACCGCGACCCAGGCATGCGAGGCATCGGCGCCGATCAGTCGCGGCTGGCCCGGCGGGGGCTGGGTGAGCAGATAGCCGCTCACATACCGCGCTGGCAGGCCCAGCCCACGCAGTCCGCTGATCATCAGGTGGGCGAAGTCCTGGCAGACGCCGCGACGGCGCGAGAGCACCTCCGCAAGCGGTGTGCCCACCTGGGTGGCGTCGGGGTCGAAGCGGAAGCTGCCGCGGATGCGGCGTGCCAGGCCGAGCAGCGCGGCCAGCGCATCGCGCCCCGGCACGAACTCCTGGCGCGCCAGCGACAGCGCCTCGGGCAGCAGCGGCACGAAGGGTGAGCCCAGCCCGAACTGGGCAAGCTCCCAGCGCAGTGCCGGCTCGCCCTCGCGCAGGGCGCGCGCCGAGACCTCCCAGGCATCCGCCTGGGACGGCAGCGCCGCGGCCCGCACCAGGACCTCGGCATTGCTGAAGACCTGCAGCCCGGCATGCGCGCCGGGCACGGCGAATCGCTGCACGGGATTGCCGAAGTAGTCCACGCCCTCGGCCATCTCGGCGGCGGCGGGCGCCACCCGCAGGGTGTGATCGCACAGGGTCTGACGCGCCGTCTGGCGCGGCCGAAGATGAGCGAGCTGCCAGGCGCTGTCGGCCGGCCACTCGTAGCGGTACTCGGTCTCGTGGTGGATCCGGTAGCGGCTGGCCATGGATCAGCCCGAGAGCAGGGTCTGGCGCATGGCCGCCGCGTGTCCGAAGAAGCGTTCGGTGAGCCGGTCATTGACCGCGAAGGCGGCCGCGGCCAGTCCGCGCAGGCCGTCGCGCAGCGCCGGATCATCGGGATCGAGCCGGCCCGGCGCATCGAAACGCCCGAGCTCATGCACCGCTGGCGCGATCAGCTCGTCGCCGCAGGGACCGAATCGCATCCGCAGCCGACCGAGGAAGTCGAGCACCCCGTGCGAAAGAAACCGGATGGAGCGCGGGTTGCCTTCGTCGCGGATCAGCAGGTCGAGCACCGGCAACCACTCCGGGCTGCCGAGGTAGCGGGTGCGGTAGGTGATGCTGGAATCGGCCAGCTCCAGCAGCCAGCTCAGGCCGGCATCACGCCCCTCGGTGAGCGCGCTGTCCAGCGCCTGGCACATGAAGACCAGCCGCTCCAGACGGCGTCCGATCGACAGGAAGCGCCAGCCGGTGTCACGGGTCATGCCGTCGAGCGCATAACCCGAGAGCGTGACCAGACCGGTGATCGAGCGGTCGACCCAGGCCAGCGCGTCGAGCAGCTGCGGCTCGAGCTGCTGCTCGCTGTCCTGGATCAGGCGGTTGAGGGTTCGCCAGTTGTCGGCGGAAAGGCGGTCACGCAGGCTGTGGGCAGTGCGCGCCATCTGACGCAGGTTGCCGGCCAGCCCGGCGGGACGATCGGCGCTCGAGGCCGCCACCAGCCAGCCGTCCTCGGCGCCCTCATGCTGAGCGAGCAGGCCGGTGCGGCGGGCCAGAGCCACCGCGGCCGCAGCCTCGGCGGCGGCCTCCTCGCCGGATTCGAGCAGATGGTTCAGGCCCAGCCGCAGCAGCCGCGCGCAGTCTTCGCTGCGCTCGGCGTAGCGCCCGAACCAGTAGAGGTTCTCGGTCAGGCGGGAGGGCAAGGCCGATGCGGCCTGCGCGAGCTCGGCCGGACCCACGGTGGAGCGCAACAGGCTGAAGGCGGCATTGACCGGCCCCGCCGAGAGCACCCAGGTGTCCTTGGAGGCGCCACCGCGCTGCATGGAGACCACCCGCACACCGGGCGCCGCCGCCACGCGCGCGAGTCCGCCGGGCATCACGGAATACCCCTCGCCGGCACTGGCGGCGAACACCCGCAGGCCGAGGGAGCGGGCACCGAGCCGCGCCGGCATGCCGGGTTCGATGACCGGCGCCTGCGAAACCTCGACCAGCTCCTGCGCCACATAGCGACCCGGGTGACGGCGAACCTGCTCGCGGAACGCGGCAGCCTCACGCGCGGCAAGGTCACGCCCGAACACCGGCTCGAAGGGATGGTCGGGCGTGGCCGGCTTGAACACCAGCGAGTCGAGCCGGGCGAAGGCATCCTCGCGGGCGGCAGGCTCGCCGCACCACCAGGTGGCCACCGAGGGGATCTTCAGCGGTTCGCCAAGCAGGCGTTCGGCCACCGCGGGCAGAAAGCCCAGCAGCGCGCCCGACTCGAGCACCCCCGCGCCCAGCGCATTGGCCAGCACCACCGTGCCGCGACGCGCGCAATCGGTGAGGCCAGGCACGCCCAGGGCGGAATCGGCCCGCAGCTCCAGCGGGTCGCAGTAATCCTCGTCGAGGCGGCGCACGATGGCATGCACCCGGCGACCGCCTTCCAGTGTCTTGAGCCAGACCCGGCCGTCGCGAACGCTGAGATCGGCGCCCTCGACCAGTGGAAAGCCCAGGTACCGGGCCAGCAGCGCGTGCTCGAAATAGGTCTCGTTGAAGGGCCCCGGCGTGAGCAGCACGGTGAGCGGCGGCCCGTCCTCGCGGTCGGCGAGGCGGGCGAGTGCGTCACGAAAGCCCGCGAAGAACGCCGCCTGCCGCTGCACCCGGAGGTCGCGGAAGAGCTCGGGGAACACCCGCGAGACGATCAGCCGGTTCTCCAGGGCGTAACCCGCGCCCGAGGGGGCCTGCGTGCGATCGGCCAGCACCCACCAGCGGCCATCGGGCGATCGGGCGAGATCCGCGGCATACAGGTGCAGAAAGACCCCGCCGGGCGCCCGGGTGCCATGGGCCGCGCGCAGGAGGCCGCCGTGGGCGTGCACCAGGTCGGGCGGAATGAGGCCCTCGCGCAGCAGCATCTGCGGGCCGTAGAGATCGGCGAGGATGCGGTTGAGCAGCACCGCGCGCTGGGCGATGCCGGCCTGCAGGGCCGACCACTCCTCGGCCGGGATGACCTGCGGCAGGGCATCGAGCTCCCAGGGGCGATCGAGACCCTGCGGATCGGCATAGACGTTGTAGGTGACGCCGTGATCGCGGATCTGCCGCTCGATCGACTCCAGACGCTCGCCGATGCGCCGCGCCGGAGTGCGGGCGAGCAGTTCGTAGATGGCACGGAAATGCGCGCGGGGCCGGCCGGGCGCCTCGAAGAGCTCGTCGAAGCGGGCCCTGGCCGCGGGGTAGTCGGCCAGCAGATCGGCGGACGGTGTGCGATCGGTCAAGCCGGCCGGCGCATGTCGAGGGTGAAGGGCAGGTCGGGATTGCGGCGGGCCGCCGCCACCGTCAGCGTGCCCGGGGTGTGGCCGATGCGGAAGAACCGCGCCAGCC
>CAIZPE010000161.1 GCA_903934795.1 uncultured bacterium
AAACAAGAGATCCTCGACGCCGTCGCCGGCATGTCCGTGCTGGAGCTGTCCGAGCGGATCAAGATGATGGCAGAGAAGTTCGGCGTGTCGGCTGCTGCCGCTGCCGTGTCCGTGGCTGCCGCCCCGGCCGCTGCCGCCGCGCCGGCCGAAGAGAAGACCGAGTTCACCGTGGTGCTGGCCGCCACCGGCGAGAAGAAGGTCGAGGTCATCAAGGTCGTTCGCGCGGCCACCGGCCTGGGCCTGAAGGAAGCCAAGGACCTGGTCGACGGCGCTCCGAAGCCGGTCAAGGAGGGCATCTCCAAGGCCGACGCCGAGGCCCTCAAGAAGCAGCTCGAAGACGCCGGCGCGAAGGTCGAGCTCAAGTAAGTTGTTCCCCGACGACGCACTGCACCCGGAACCCGCCCCTCCTCAGGGTCGGGCGGTTCCGGGTTTTCGCGTCTTTGCGGGGACTGAGGTCTGGCGAGTTGCCGGCCGCCGCCATCCGGCGACGGTCTGCGCAGCCGCCCGGACCCCAGCCTCTGCGTGAATCACGGAGTGTCCATGAGCCAGCCCTCGTCCTACTCGTTCACCGAGAAGAAGCGCATCCGCAAGACCTTTGCCAAGCGCCCCGTCGTGCTCGACGTCCCCTATCTGCTGACCACGCAGATCGAGTCCTACCAGCAGTTCCTGCAGGCCGAGGCGGTGCCCCTGGAGCGCAAGCCCGAGGGTCTGCAGGCGGCGTTCGGCTCCATCTTCCCGATCGTCTCGCACAACCAGATGGCACGGCTGGAATTCGTCAGCTACCAGCTCGGCAACCCGGTCTTCGATGTCAAGGAATGCCAGCAGCGCGGCCTCACCTTCTGCGCGCCCCTGCGGGCCCGCGTCCGTCTGGTCATCATGGACAAGGAGGCGGTCAAGCCCACGGTCAAGGAGATCAAGGAGCAGGAGGTCTACATGGGGGAGATTCCCCTCATGACCACCACCGGCTCGTTCATCGTCAACGGCACCGAGCGGGTGATCGTCTCCCAGCTGCACCGCTCGCCGGGCGTGTTCTTCGAACATGACCGCGGCAAGACCCACAGCTCGGGCAAGCTGCTGTTCTCGGCCCGGATCATTCCCTATCGCGGCTCCTGGCTCGATTTCGAGTTCGATCCCAAGGACATCCTCTACTTCCGTGTCGACCGCCGTCGCAAGATGCCGGTCACCATCCTGCTCAAGGCCATCGGCCTGAATCCCGAGCAGATCCTGGCGCACTTCTTCGTCTTCGACAGCGTGCAGCTGATGGCCGAAGGCGCCATGCTCGAACTGGTGCCCGAGCGCCTGCGCGGCGAGATTGCCCGCTTCGACATCACCGACCGCGATGGCAACCTGATCGTGGCCAAGGACAAGCGGATCAACGCCCGCAACATCCGCGACATGGAGAAGGCGCAGATGACGCGCATCTCCGTGCCCGAGGAATACCTGCTCGGTCGCATCCTCGCGCACGCGGTGATCGACGCTGAAACGGGCGAGGTCGTGGCCAACGCCAATGACGAGCTCACCGAGGAGCTGCTGCGCAAGCTGCGCACGGCCAAGGCCCGCGACCTGAAGGTGCTCTACACCAACGATCTGGACCAGGGTCCGTACATCTCGCAGACCCTGCGCCTTGACGAGACCGTCGACCAGAACGCTGCCCGGGTCGCCATCTACCGCATGATGCGCCCCGGCGAGCCGCCCACCCCGGATGCGGTCGAGGCGCTCTTCCACCGGCTGTTCTACAGCGAGGAAGCGTACGACCTGTCGAAGGTCGGCCGCATGAAGTTCAACCGCCGGGTCGGCCGCGATGAACTCGTGGGCCCGATGACCCTGCTCAACGACGACATTCTCGCGGTCATCAAGATCCTCGTTGACCTGCGCAACGGCAAGGGCGAGATCGACGACATCGACCACCTCGGCAATCGCCGCGTGCGCTGCGTCGGCGAGCTGGCCGAGAACCAGTTCCGCGCCGGCCTGGTGCGGGTCGAGCGCGCGGTCAAGGAGCGCCTGGGCCAGGCCGAGACCGAGAACCTGATGCCGCATGACCTGATCAACAGCAAGCCGATCAGTGCCGCCATCCGCGAGTTCTTCGGCTCGTCGCAGCTGTCGCAGTTCATGGACCAGACCAACCCGCTGTCCGAGATCACCCACAAGCGGCGGGTGTCGGCGCTGGGCCCGGGCGGCCTGACCCGCGAGCGCGCCGGCTTCGAGGTGCGCGACGTGCA
>CAIZPE010000162.1 GCA_903934795.1 uncultured bacterium
CCGAAGATGTAGTTGCTGATCACATTGATGTCGGCGGCGCGCACCGTGGCGCAGATGTCGCGGATGTTGACCTCCAGGAAACTGCCCTTGGAGACCTCCTTGCGCACCATCTGGCTGCCGGCCTCGATGCCCAGCGCCAGCCAGCCGATGCCGGCGCGGCGAAACAGCTCGAGCGCCGCCGGGCGCACGGTGTCCACGCGCGAGTAGGCCCACATCCGCAGGTCGAGCTCGCGCTCGACGAGTTGCTGCAGCAGCGGCTCGTAGTACTTGCGGTTCAGGAAGAACATCTCGTCGCTGATCCGCACGGTCTGCACGCCCATGCGGCGCAGCTTCTCGAGCTCCCCGGCGATGAAGCCCGGGCTCCAGAACCGCATGCCGCGGGAATGCCCGGCGTGGGCGTCCTCGGCCTGGTCGGTGCGGTTGACGATGTTGATCATGCAGAAGTCGCAGGCGAAGTTGCAGCCCAGCGAGGTGTAGATCGCCGCGAACGGGGTGCGCTTGGCATGATCGAAGCCGGCGTGCCAGAAGTGCGCCCGATACAGATCGAGCGGCCGCTCCCGGTAGGGCAGCAGGTCCCAGGCATAGCCCGGCAGGTCCTCGTCCATGCGCTCCTGCGGCACCACCGACTGGGAGGGATTCATCATCAGCACGGCCTTGCCCTGGCCGTCGCGCATCTTGTAGCCGATGCCGGCCACCTTGCGGACATCGCTGCCGAGGTTGCCGCGCAGCAGGTTGTGCAGCGCGTAGACACCCTCGTTCTGAAAGACGATGTCCACGAACGGCAGCGCCAGCACCTCGCGGGGCAGCGCGCTGGTGTGCGAGCCGACGAAGCCGATCGGGGTCTCGGGCATCGTCGCCTTCAGCTGCTCGGCGAGCCGGGTGGCACCGATCATGCTGGTGGTGCCGGAATTGGGGTTCTGACCGTAGACCACGAAGACCACCAGCCGCGGCCGCAGATCCTGAACCCGCGCCACGCTCTGCTCGAGCGTCAGCCGCTCGGCATCGCAATCCAGGATCGCGACCCCGAAGTCCTTGGCCCGACAGGATTGCGCCAGCAGCAGCGCCCAGGTTGGCGGTTCGATGGCCGCGTAGGTGACCGCCAGGCCCTGATAGGCCTGAGCGGAGGAATCGGGCTGAATGAAAAGGACATCGAGGGGCCGCTCGGCGACCCTGCCAGGGATTGAAGCAGCCATCTCGGGTTGCCCTCCTCAGGACGCCAGCGCGGGCTCGGCGATCGCGCGCAGCAGCACGCCGACCCGATGCTCCCAGGCATTGGCCACGGGAGAGGGAATCGGACCGCTGTGGGCAAGCACCCGGCGAGCGGCCGCCCGGATGGACTCCGGGTTGAAGTGGTAGGGATAGCAGCCGGCCAGCGCGTCGGTGCACAGGTTGAAGTTGTTCGCGACGGGCAGCCCCATCGACAGGGCACTCACGACGCGCTCATTGGTGCCATCGCCAAAATTGGGATCGACATTGATCAGCCCGGCATAGTCCTGGCAGATGTAACTGAAAGCGTGGTTGTGGTTGGGGTTCGGCGTGAGCATCCGGTGATTGGGGTTGCCCTCGATGTACCGCTCCCAGTTGGTGCCGTAGATGTCCAGCGGGAAATCCCGCAGCGCCCGCACGACGAGCACTCGCCGGTAACGCTTCAGGCAGGAATCGATCGCGCTGACCGCGACCAGATCGGCATCGCTGCCCAGTTCCTCGGGCGCCATGCCGAGCGCCTCGGCGATCGCCGTGAAGCCGTGGGTGATGGTCGTGCCGCGCAGACGCTCGCCGATCGCCCGAATCGCCGGGTCATCGAAGCCCCAGGGATTGTTGTCGCGCAGCGTCGACTCGAAGTCGTCATGGATCGGGGTGACGGCCAGCTCGGCGTGCGCCGACGCCCACATGATCAGCCGCTCGGGGTGAGCCCTGGCGCCACGCTTCCAGGGGGCAGGGTAGGCGCCCGTGGGCATGTGCCACACCCTTTCCCCGATCAGGCGGGCATCGTTGCCCTCGAGGCTTGCGAGATGAAGATTCGGCGTGCGGCGGTGAGCGGCGAGGTAGTCCCGGAAGGGCTTGACCCGGACGTAGTCGTAGGGCCAGGCATCGATCAGGTAGGTGATGAAGTCGACCTGCGGGCCGATCGCTTCCCAGATCGGCGTCTGGCCGATGCGCACTCCCAGCGGCAGAGTGCCGGTGGTCATCACCAGACCGAGGTCGCTGTCCTGCAGCAGCGCGGGAAGCCGCTGCAGGGATTCATCATTGATGTTGAATATCGCCGCATCGTAACCATTGGCGTTGAGCGCGTAGGCCAGGCTCTGCGCCATCATTTCGGTGCCCCCGTAGGGATGGTGCGCGGTAAGCACCGCCGCCTTGGGATACATGCGGATCATGGATGGCTCCGTAAGAGATCGGTCTGCGCTGAGGCCTCAGACATTGCCGTGCACGGTGTTGCGGATCATCGTGAAGCCCTTGATCAGCTCACCGATGCCGGCGCCCAGCGACATCGCGGTGCGAAAGCCGGTGGCCTCGAGCTTGGCGTTGGACACCACATAGTTGCGCTGGTCGGGATCCTTGCCCACCGGCGCCTCCACGAAAACGAAGTCGGGCAGCTGCTTCTGGATGTGTTCGCAGAGCTCGCGCTTGGAGACATTGGCCTCCGACAGGCCCACGTTGTAGATCTGGCCCTTCATGGCGTCGAAGTTGGCGATGCCGTGCTGGAACACCCGCGAGACATCGCGCACATGCACATAGTTGCGCTTGAAGTTCGCCTCGAAGAGCACCACGAAGCGGTCATGCACCGCCCGGTAGGTGAAGTCGTTGACCAGCAGATCGATGCGCATCCGCGGCGACATGCCGAACACGGTGGCCAGGCGGAAGCTGATCGCGTTCTCGCGCTGCATCAGCTCGGCCTCGATCGCGACCTTCTCGCGGGCGTAGGTGGAGATCGGCCGCAGCGGCGAGTCTTCGGTGCAGAAGTTGTTCTCGTCGCCGGTGCCGTAGGCGCTGTTGGTGGTGGGCATCAGCACGCGCTGGCTTGGCGAGAGCAGCTTGAGCATCAGCATGATCGCGTCATGGTTGATGGTCTTGGCGCCCACCGGATCGACATTGCACAGCGGCGCGCCCACCAGCGCGGCCAGCGGGATGACGATGTCGGCCTTGCGCAGCAGCGGCGCCATGGTCGACTCGACGCGGATGTCCCCGCGAACCGCCGAGAAGTTCGGGTGGTGGCAGACATGGTTCAGGCTGGACTGCCGGTACATGAAGTTGTCCAGCACGGTCACCTTGTGGCCGGCCGCGAGCAGGTCGGGCACCAGGGTGGAACCGAGATAGCCGGCGCCGCCGGTGACGAGGATTTCGCAGCTCATGGAAACAGTTCTCCGAAGGTTCGTGGGCCGGCCCGCTCAGTGCCCGAAGATCGCCGCTTCGACGCTCTCGCAAAGCGTGTGGGCCAGCACGATGTGCAGTTCCTGGATGGTGCTGGTGGCGCTGCCCGGCACCGCGATGCAGTGATCGGCCAGCGCGCGCGCCCGCCCGCCGCCGCGGCCGGTCAGCACGATGCTGGGCAGGCCCGCGCTGCGGCAGTGCTCCAGCGCATGCAGGATGTTCGCCGACTCGCCCGAGGTGGTAATGCCCAGAAAGATGTCCTTTTGCTGGGCTTTACCGGCGAGCTGGCGCGAAAACACCTTGTCGAAGCCGTAGTCGTTGCCGATCGCGGTGAGGATCGAGCTGTCGGTGGTGAGCGCCTCGGCGGGCAGCGGCGCGCGGTCGCGCGCCAGCTTGCTGACGAACTCCGCCGCCAGGTGCTGGGCATCGGCCGCCGAGCCGCCGTTGCCGGCGATGTAGAGACGGCCGCCCGCCCGGTAACGCTCGATGACCAGCGCCGTGGCAGCCGAGAATGCGGCCAGGGCATCGGCATCGGCGAGCAGCTGCTGCTTGGCCTGGACCGAGGCCGCGATGTTGCGGCCAAGCCGCTCAAGCGCCGAGGACATGGTGCTCTGCTCCTGCAAGGGAATGCGGCCGCGGCAGGAACGCCGCCGCGCGCCGGAAGTCATCGGGCACGCCGATGTCGATGAAGGCGCCGTCACAGGACAGCCCGAAGCAGCGGCGGCCCGTGTCGAGCCAGGCCGGCAGCAGGTCGTCGTCGAGCGACACCGGACGCTCGCCGGGATGCAGGCCGGCGATCAGCCGGGGATGCACCAGGCACACCCCGCCATTGGCCGGCCGCCCGATGCGCTGGTCGTCATGGCGCAGGGCGAGTACCCGGCCATCGTCGGCCACCCGCATGCCCATGAAGCGCCCCGGCTCGGTGGCCGGAAACATCGCGAAGCACCAGTCGGCGTCGCTCGCGTGCGCGAACGCCGACAGGCGCGGCAGCGGCACATCGAACCAGGTGTCGCCATTGAGCAGCAGGAATCGCTCATCGGGCTGCGGGCGCGGCAGCGAGGCGGCCAGCAGCAGCGCGCCGCCGGTACCCAGAGGCTGCTCTTCCACCGCGTAGTCGATGCGCGCGCCCTGCCAACGGCTGCCGAAGTGACCGATGATGGCTTCGCGCCGGTAGCCCACCGACAGGATGAAATGCCCGACACCCTGCCCGATCCAGTGACCGAGCAGGTGCTCGAGGAAAGGCCGGCCGTCAACCGGGGCCATCGGCTTGGGCAGGTCGGGCACGGCGCTGCGCAGCCGGGTCCCCAGGCCGCCCGCCAGGACGATCGCGGTGGTCATCGCGGCTCAGACCGCGTTGACGATCGCGCAGATCGCATCGATCTCGTCTTCTCGGATCGACGGGAAATTGCCGATGTAGAAGCCGTAGAAGTGCACATGCTCGGTCTTGGGAAAATCGAGATGGTGATCGGGCGGCACGATGCCGCGCAGATAGGGCTGACGGATCTGGTTGCCGCCGCCGGCGCTGCCGCGGCGAAACTCCACGCCCTCGGCGCGCATCCGCGCCATCAGCCGCGCGACATAGTCGTCGTCGGCCTCGTTCATGATCAGGTTGAAGGCGTAGTTGCTGCTGCCGTCGAGCTCGAAGTCCACCTGATAGCGGCGCGGATCGATGCGATCCAGGAAGCGGTGCAGGTTGCGGGTGCGCTGCGCCACATTGGCATCCAGCCGGGTGAGCTGACGCCGGCCGATGATGGCGCCGATCTCGTTGTTGCGCAGGTTGTAGGCCGGGTAGGCGAAGATGAAGTCCGGGTTGAGCGCCGGATTGCCCTCGCGGTAGGCATCGCGCACCGCCGTGTCATTGGCCTCGCGCACCATGCCGTGGGAGCGCAGCATGCGCACCTGCTGGTACACCTCGGGATCGTTGGTGCACACCATACCGCCCTCGATCGTCGACATGTGGTGGGCGTAGTAGAACGAGAAGTTCGACATCCAGCCGAAGCTGCCCAGCCGCTGGCCGCGATGGCAGGCGCCATGCGATTCGCAGACATCCTCGATCAGCGGGATGCCGCGACGCGCCAGCTCCGAGAGCAGACGGTCGGTGAGGCCGTTGAAGCCCTGGACATGGGTCATGAACACCGCGCGGGTGCGGTCGGTGATCTTCTCAAGTATGCGCTCGGTGTCCATCGACAGGGTTCGCGGGTCGATGTCGGCAAACACCGGCGTGAAGCCGTTCTGCAGCACCGTGGCTACATCCGACACCCAGGTGAGCGGCGGCACGATCACCTCGCCGCCATCCGGGTGCTTCAGGCGCAGCACCGCCATCGAGATCAGGTTCGCCGAGGCGCCCGAGTTCACGAACACGCTGTAGCGAACGCCCAGCCACTGCGACCACTCCTTTTCGAACTGCGCGCAGTGCGGGCCGTTGGTGAGGATGGGATCGTCCTGCTGCAGATGGGCAATCACCGCGTCGAGGTCCTCGCGCGCGATGTTGTTGCGCATCAGCGGGTACTTGTTGGCCGCCATGGGGTCACTTCTCGTTGTAGTAGTCGCCCCACTCCACGAGCAGGGTGCTGCGGCCGTCCTCGCGCAACAGCGCGCGCCGGTAGGCCGGGAAGATCTCGGCAGGGTCATCGAGCCGGATCACCTCGATCGAGCGGCACATCGCGCGGATGGCATCGGTGAAGTCACCGACATGCTGGTGCTGCGGATGCAGCGGGCGTTCCGAGCCGATGCCGGTGCGCACGATGGCCTTGGCCCCGAAGCCGTCGCCGGCCATCAGCGTGATCTTGTCGAGGTGATTGACCAGCTGGCTGATGCCCGAGAGCAGGAAGTTCCAGCGCGGGAAGATGCTCACCGGAATCAGTCCGGCCAGCGCCATGCCGGTGGTCATGCCCATCTGCATCTCCTCGGCCACCGGCAGTTCGAGCAGCCGCGAGGGATCGATGTCCTTCAGCGTGTTGCTCATCGCGGTGCCGGGCACCGCAACCGCCTGGCCCATGAAGACGGTCCGCGGATCGGCCGCCAGGAACTCCATCGAGCGCTTGAGCTCGTCGAAGTAGCGCGGCGCGGCGCGCTCAGAACTGGACGCGCTGGCCTGCGCCGGCGTGCGGGTAACGGGTCTCATAGCGGTAGTAGTGGACATGGTCATCACGACGCCCTTCGAAACTGAGAGTTGACTGGTTCCAGGCCTCACGGGTGTCCGTGCAGACCGACTTGCCGTTGTCTTCGACGATGAAGCGGATCGGGAGCTGGTGGTTGCGCGCGTACTTCATCGACTCATGGGCGATGCCGGTCTCGGCGGTCATCTCGCCCATGAAGCAGTGCACGCGCGCGTTCTCGCCGCTGCGCTGGATCGCCATCGCGGTGCCCACCGCGATCGGAAGCACGCCACCGACGATCGCCGAGGAGTAGACCCGATGCTCGGGGAAGCACAGCGAGATGGAGCGGCCGGCCATGATCTCGGCGAACACCTCGTCCTCGGGCACGCCCTTGAGCAGGCACTGGTAGTGGGAGCGCCAGGAGCAGAACACCCAGTCCTGGGGCGCCACATCCTGGAACACCTCGATCATCTGCTCCTCGTTGCCCGAGTACAGGTGAACGGGAGCCCGGATGCGGCCGGCATTGAAGGTGGCCGCGACGCGGTCCTCGAAGGCGATCAGTTGTGCTGGTGTCATCATCATCATTCCCCTCGATTCAGTTCAGCCCGTTGGGCTGGTAGAGCACGACCCGGCTGCCCGACTCTTCGAAGGCGAAGGGCACATGGACCAGGTGCTTGAGCGCCTCCTTGACCTTCGGTTGCTGCTCGGGTCGCACGAACAGCACCATGAAGCCGCCCCCGCCCGCGCCGAGCAGCTTGCCGCCGATGGCGCCGGCGTTGCGGCCTGCCTCGTAGATCTGATCGACCTCGGGGGTGCTCACCTTGTCGGACAGGCTGCGCTTGTGGCGCCAGGCCTCGTGCAGCAGGTCGCCGAACTCCTCGATCGGCCGGTTGCCGCTCTGCAGGATCTGCGTGGCTTCCTCGACCATCTCGCGCATCCGCCTGAGCTCGGTGTCACGCTTGTTCAGGTTGGCGATCTTCGACTTGGCGACCTCGGCGGCAATGCGTGAGAAGCCGGTGAAGAACAGCATCAGATGACGCTGGAAGTCGCGGCTGCGCTGCTTCTTGAGCACTACCGGCGAGACCGTGAAGTTGCC
>CAIZPE010000163.1 GCA_903934795.1 uncultured bacterium
AGCCCTCGCGGCTGCGCCCACGGATCAGCGTCCCATGGTAGGCCGCAATCGCGGCAGCCACCCCCAGGCCGAGCCCGTACCAGAGACCGAAATCCTGCCAATGACCGACCAGCGCCAGCAAGACCAGGGTCAGCGCGTAGCAGAGCATCACGGCTGTCACATCCCAGCGCCCGAAGGTGATGGCGGCGGTGCGGATGCCGATGCGCAGGTCATCATCGCGATCGACCATCGCGTACTCGGTGTCGTAGGCAACCGCCCAGCAGATGTTGGCCGCGAGCAGCAACCAGGCGGTGAGCGGAACGCTGTCGGTCACCGCCGCAAAGGCCATGGGAATGCCGAAGCCGAACGCGATGCCCAGGTAGGCCTGCGGGATGGCGAGGAAGCGCTTGGTGAAGGGATAGCTCGCCGCCAGGAAACCGGCCACCCCGGTGAGCAGCCAGGTCAGCGGGTTGAAGGGCAGGACCAGCAGCAGTGCCGGCAACGACAGCGCGGCAGCCACCGCCAGCGCCTCCCAGGGGCGGATCAGGCCGGCAGTGAGCGGCCGGTCCCTGGTACGAGCCACATGGCGATCGAAGTCGCGGTCGGCCCAGTCGTTGATGGCGCAGCCGGCCGAACGCATCAGGACCGTGCCCAGCAGGAAGGCCAGGAGCGGGTAGGGGTCGGGCTCGCCGCGCGAGGCGATGAACAGGCCCCACAGCGTGGGCCAGAGCAGCAGCAGGATGCCGATCGGCCGGTGCAGCCGAACCAGCCGCCAGTAGAGGGCGATACGCCGCGGCGCCGCGGCGCTCATGGCCGGCTGCCCTGGTTGGGGGTGGCACTGCCGGCAGCGACGGCACCCGGCGGCGCAGACGATTCCCGGATCACGCCCTTGCCAAGCGGCGTGACGAGGGTGGTCGGGCCGGGCGGCGACGAGGGGCTGAGGGCGGCATGCGCGGCCGGCGCGCCAGCCGACAGGCCACCGGCCGTGACCCGGGCGGCGCCCGACGCCGGCGCGCCCACCACGAGGCCGGCCTGCGCGAAGCGCTGGATGTTGGCCGGGCCCACGCCCCTGACCCGCGCCTCGAGGTCAGCGAGGTCGTGGAAGGGCCCGTCGCGCCGCGCCTCGAGGATACGGGCCGCGATCGCCGGGCCGATCCCCTTGACGGTCTGCAACTGCGCCTCGGTGGCGCGGTTGGCATCGATCCGCGGCACGGCGGGGCTGCTGCGGGCGGGCTGGGCGGGCTGAGTTGGCGAGACCGCAGGCCCGGCCACGCCAGGGACTGCGGATACCGCCCCCACCAGCACCAGCACCAGCACCAGCGGAGCGCTGCGCGCGCCGGCCTGCCGCGCCAGCAGGCGCAGCGCGCGGATCATGACTGCCCGACCAGCCACTCGACGTAGCTGGCCACGCCCTGTTCGACGGTCAGGAAGCGGTGCTCGCACCCGGCCTGACGCAACAGGGCGTGATCTGCCTGCGTGAAGCTCTGGTACTTGCCCTTGAGGGCATCGGGGAAGGACACATAGCGCAGCAGGCCGGCCTCGACCAGTTGCGGCAGCGTCAGTGCCGGCTTGCCCTCGAGGCGGCGCAGCGTGTTGAGCACCGTGACCGCCACATCGTTGAAGGGCTGGGCGCGGCCGGTGCCGGCGTTGAAGATGCCCTGCGAGCCCGGCCGATCGAGAAAATGCAGGTTCAGGGCCACCACATCATCGACATGGACGAAGTCGCGGGTCTGCTCACCCGGACCCCAGCCGCCCCAGCCCTCGAAGAGCCGTACATGGCCCTCGGCCCGGTACTGGTTCACGCAGTGGAAGGCCACCGAGGCCATGCGCGCCTTGTGGGTCTCGCGCGGACCGTAGACATTGAAGTAGCGCAGACCGACCAGGGTGGCCTCGGGCGCGCCCGCCGAGAGACGCTGCCGGACGATCTGGTCGAACAGGAACTTGGAGTAACCGTAGACGTTGAGCGGCGACTCACAACGGCGCTCCTCGACGAACTCGCTGCCGCCGCCGTAGACCGCCGCGGAGGAGGCGTAGATGTACGCGATGCGGTGGCGCGCGGTGAACTCCAGCAGGCGCATGGAGTACCGGTAGTTGTTCTCCATCATGTAGCGGCCATCGGACTCCATGGTGTCGGAGCACGCGCCCTGATGCAGGATGGCTTCGGCGCCGGCGAAGGCATCGAGGCGTTCGAGGAACTCGCGCTTGTCGAGGTAGTCGGCGATGTCGGCGCCCACGAGGTTGCGGAATTTCTCGGCACGGGCGAGGTTGTCCACGGCGATGATGTCGCGCCTGCCCCGGGCATTGAGGGCATGGACCAGATTGCTGCCGATGAATCCGGCCGCGCCGGTGACGATGATCATGCCTGCTCTCCAAAGAGTTCGGCCGGGGTCACCGAGGCAGTGCCCAGCTTGCCGACCACGATGCCGCCGGCGCGGTTGGCCAGCCGCATGGCCTCGTCCATCGGCCGGCCCAACGCGGTCATGGCCGCGAGCACCGCCACCACCGTGTCGCCCGCGCCAGAGACATCGAACACCTCGCGGGCCTGCGCCGGCACATGCGCGGCGCCACCGGCCGAGAACAGGGTCATGCCCTCCTCGGAGCGGGTGAGCAGCAGATAGGCAATGTCGAGCGACTCGCGCAGCGCCTGCGCCCGCCGGTGCAGGTCGGCCTCGTCGGACCAGGCGCCGACCACCTCACGCAGCTCGGCACGGTTGGGGGTGAGCAGCGTCACGCCGCGGTAACGGGCGTAGTCATCGCCCTTGGGGTCAGCGATGGTCGGCAGCCCGCGATCACGGGCCATGGCGATCAGGCGGCCGATCTGGGCGAGACCGCCCTTGCCGTAGTCGGAGAGCACGAGCACGCGCGCCTGCGCGATCGCGGCGGCCACCCCGTCGAGCTTGCGCTCGAGCGCGGCCGGCCCCGGAGGCTCCTCGAAATCGATGCGCAGCAGCTGCTGCTGCCGGCCGATCACCCGCAGCTTGATGATGGTGGGCATGGCGGGATCGCGGGTGAGCCGGCAATCGATGCCTGCGGCGCGCGCCATGGCCTCCACGGTGGCGCCGGGCTCGTCGTTGCCCACGACGCCCACCAGGCTCACCGGCGCGCCGAGCGAGGCCAGGTTGTGGGCCACATTGGCTGCACCGCCCAGGCGTTCGTCGCGGCGGGTGACCCGCACCACCGGTACCGGCGCCTCGGGCGAGATGCGGGCGACCTCACCGAACCAGTAGCGGTCGAGCATGACATCGCCCACCACCAGCACCCGGGCCGACGCGAAGCTGATCATCGCGCGCCCTCCGCGGCCTGACCGCGGCGCGGCGGATAGGTGTCCCAGCGGCTGCAGCCGGGGCACTGCCAATAGAACTGCCTGGCCTTGAAACCGCAGTGGCTGCAGACATGGCGCAGTGCCTGACCGGCCTGCGGCGCGAGCAGGCGCTGGATGAGGTCGGTGTCGCTGTCGGCGGCGCCGGCACCGAGCGCCTTGCGCAGCACCAGCAGCTTCTCGAGCCCTGGCAACGAAGGGCGCACGCGCAGCTCGGCCTCGACCCAGGCGAGCGCGGCGGCGGCACCCTGCTCCTGCTGGATGGCATCGGCCAGTGCGGTGAGCGTGTCGGCACCGGGCTGCTCCTGGTGGGCCACGCTGAGCGCCGGCAGCGCCTCGGCAGGCCGGCCGAGCTCGAGGTGCGCCTGCAGCCAGCCACGCGCGACCAGCGCGGCATGGGCAGGATGGCGGCGCAGCAACAGCGCCCAGTGCGTGATCGCCCCGGCAGCATCGCCCTCGGCCAGGGCCAGCTCGCCACGCAGCAACAGGGGGCGGGGATGGTCGGGATCGGCCAGCAGCGCGGCGGCAATCTCGCGCCCGGCCACCGCCAGCCGGTCGGGAGACTGACCGGCCAGCGTCTGCGTGGCCAGCTCGCAGTGGAACTGCGCGATCTCGCGGGACAGCCCGCCCCCGGCGTCACCGGCATCCTGGCGCAGGCGCTGCGCGAGCTCGATCGCCTGACGCCAGTCGCGCACCATCTGGGCGATGGACAGGCGATGGCGCAGCGCTGCCGCGGCATAGCCGGACCCGGCCAGGCGATTGAAGGCGTCTTCGGCACGATCGAGCAGCCCGGCGCGCAGAAAGTCCTGACCAAGCTCGAAGAGCGCATGCTCGCGCTGCGCCTCGCCCAGTCCTGGCCGCTCGGCCAGATTCTGGTGCACCCGGATCGCCCGGTCGGTCTCACCGCGGCGCCTGAACAGGCTGCCCAGCGCGAAATGCAGCTCGATGGTCTCGGGATCGAGGCGCACACCATCGAGGAAGGCGTCGATCGCCTTGTCGGGTTGCTCGTTGAGCAGGAAGTTCAGGCCGCGAAAATAGGCGTCGGGCAAGCCGCCGGCAGGCCTGGCCGCCTGCCGGGCATCAAGCCGGGCCGCGAACCAGCCCAGGCCGAAGAACAGCGGGACGGCGAGCAGCCACCAGGTCTGGAATTCCATCGGGCTCAGGCCGCGCCGTCGGCGGCATCGGGCCCGAGGCTGGGCGCGGCAGCGGCCGCCGGCGCCCGGGCGGCGGCTGCCAGCTCGCGACGCAGCCGTCCGATCTCGCGGCGCTGGCGAAACAGGGTGGGCACCACACCGGCAATGCCCAGGGCCGTTCCGGCGGCGAAGAAACCGAGCAGAAAGATGACCAGCGGGGCTCGCCATTCGGCATCGATGCCGAAGAAGCGCAACTCGACCACGCCGGTGTTCGACAACGCGAAGCCGAGCGCCACGAGAAAGAGCAGCACGCGGGCAGTCCAGGCGATCAGCTTCATGGCAGCCGGGAGCGTCTCATGGATGGAGGGCGCGGCGCATCAGGCGAGAGCCTCATCCGGCTGGCCGATGGCGGCATGGCTCAGTCTGCGCGCGGGGCGGCGTCGACCCGCTCGCGCAGCTCCTTGCCCGGCTTGAAATGAGGCACCCGTTTCTCGGGCACCAGCACGCGCTCTCCCGACTTGGGGTTGCGGCCGATGCGCGGCGGGCGATGCGACAGGGAGAAGCTGCCGAATCCGCGGATCTCGATGCGCCGCCCCTCGGCGAGGGTACGGGCCATGGCATCGAGGATGGTGCGGACCGCGAACTCGGCATCCTTGGCAACCAGTTGCGGGTAGCGCTCTGCCAGCCGACCGATGAGCTCGGACTTGGTCATCGTGGGGACCTCGTCCCCGCGATCCTCGATCAAGTCATCACGCATGGCCGCTGGCGCAGGTGCGATCGCTCAGGCTGCCGCGGCGATCACTGATCCTTCTGGCTGTCGAGCTTGGCGCGCAGCAGGGCACCGAGATTGGTGGTGCCCGACACCGCCGAGCTCTCCGCGGCGATGCGCTGCATCGCCTCGGCGGTCTCGACATTGTCCTTGGCCTTGATCGACAGGCTGATGGAGCGGGTCTTGCGGTCGACGTTGATGACCATGGCCTCGACCGAATCGCCTTCCTTCAGCAGGTTGCGGGCGTCCTCGACCCGGTCACGCGACAGCTCGGAGGCCCGCAGATAGCCCTCGATGTCGTTGCCCAGATCGATGACCGCGCCGCGCGGCTCGACGCTCTTGACCAGACCGCGCACCACGCTGCCCTTCTCGTGGGTGCCGGCGGAGTTGTTGAACGGATCGCCCTCGAGCTGCTTGATGCCCAGCGAGATGCGCTCGCGCTCGGTGTCGATGGCCAGCACCATCGCCTCGACCTCGTCGCCCTTCTTGAACTCGCGCACAGCCTCCTCGCCCGACTTGTTCCAGGAGAGGTCGGACAGGTGGACCAGGCCGTCGATGCCGCCGGGCAGGCCGATGAACACGCCGAAGTCGGTGATCGACTTGATGGTGCCGCGGACCTTGTCGTTCTTGCGATGGTTGTCGGAGAACTCTTCCCAGGGGTTGGGCTTGCACTGCTTCATGCCCAGCGAGATGCGACGACGGTCCTCGTCGATCTCGAGCACCATGACCTCGACCTCGTCGTTGAGCGAGACCACCTTGCCGGGGTTGACGTTCTTGTTGGTCCAGTCCATCTCGGACACGTGCACCAGACCCTCGATGCCGGGCTCGATCTCGACGAACGAACCGTAGTCGGTGATGTTGGTGACCTTGCCGAACATGCGGGTGCCCTGGGGATAGCGCCGGCCGATGCCGATCCAGGGGTCGTCGCCGAGCTGCTTGACGCCCAGCGAGACGCGGTTCTTCTCCTGGTCGAACTTGAGCACCTTGGCGGTGACTTCCTGGCCGACCGCCAGAACCTCGGAGGGGTGACGCACACGACGCCAGGCCATGTCGGTGATGTGCAGCAGGCCGTCGATGCCGCCGAGGTCGATGAACGCGCCGTAGTCGGTGATGTTCTTGACCACGCCCTTGACGATGGCGCCCTCGTGCAGGGTCTCGAGCAGCTTGGCGCGCTCCTCGCCCTGGGTGAGTTCGATGACAGCACGGCGCGACACCACCACGTTGTTGCGCTTGCGATCGAGCTTGATGACGCGGAACTCGAGGGTCTTGCCCTCGAAGGGGGTGGTGTCCTTGACCGGCCGGGTGTCGATCAGCGAGCCCGGCAGGAAGGCACGGATGCCGTTGGTCATGACGGTGAGGCCGCCCTTGACCTTGCCGGTGATGGTGCCGGTGACCAGCTCGGCGCTGTCGAGCGCCTTCTCGAGGTTGATCCAGGCCGCGAGGCGCTTGGCGCGGTCGCGCGACAGGCGGGTCTCGCCGTAGCCGTTCTCCAGCGAATCGATGGCGACGCTGACGAAGTCGCCTTCGGCGACATCGAGCTCGCCGCGATCGTTGTGGAATTCGGAGATGTCGATGTAGCTCTCGGACTTCAGTCCGGCGTTCACGACCACGAAGTTGTGGTCGATGCGCACGACCTCGGCCATGATGACTTCACCGGCCCGCATCTCCTTCAGGGAGAGCGACTCTTCAAAGAGCTGGGCGAAGCTTTCGGTGGCGGGGGCGGCAGTGGTTGCAGTGGTCAATTTGGTTTCCGGATCGATCGCGCCGCAACTCGGGTCGGCAGGGCCTTGCAAGGCACCTGCACGGGATACCGGCCAGCGGCGGTGTTGACACAAGCCCGCACCAGGCCAGCCGACAGACGCACCCCCGGGGGAGCCGGAAGCGCCAGCCTGTGACGGAATGACCAGGGCACGGACACCCTTGGCGGACGGCCTGCAGCCAGCCGGAGTCACCCGGCCGGCGGTGTCAGCCGCCCTGGCGGCGCCAGGCCTGCAACACGCGCTCGACCGTCTGGGAGATGTCGAGCTGTGTGGAGTCGATGGCAACCGCCCCTTCGGCAGCCTGCAGGGGCGACAGCGCCCGCGAGGTGTCGCGCGCGTCCCGTTCCTGCAGATCCTGCAAAAGACCCGGGAGGCTAGCAGAAATTCCCTTTTCGATCAACTGCTTATAACGACGCTCGGCGCGCGAGGCAGCGCTGGCCGTGAGGAAGATCTTCAGCGGGGCGTCAGGGAACACCACCGTGCCCATGTCGCGGCCGTCGGCCACCAGCCCGGGCGGGCGGCGCGCCGCCCGCTGCATGGCGAGCAGGCCCTGACGCACCGGCCCAAGTGCGGCGATGCGCGAGGCCGCGGCGCCCACCGCCTCCTGGCGGATCTCGTCGCCCACCAGCCGGCCTGCGAGCGTCAGGCCGTGATCGGTGTAGGCCAGCGGCAGCGTGTCGGCCAGCCGGCCCAGCGCCGGCCCGTCATCGAGCGCGATGTTCTGGTCGATCGCCCGCCAGGCGAGCAGGCGGTAGAGGGCGCCAGAGTCGAGCATGTGCCAGCCCAGGGCACGGGCTACCTGCAGGGCCACCGTGCCCTTGCCCGACGCGGTGGGGCCGTCGATCGCGATCACCGGCGCGGGCGCCACGGCGGCCGCGCCCGCGCTCACGCCGCGCTCCGCTCGGCGATGCCCAGGCCGGCCTCGGCGGCCAGCCGGGTGAATCCGGGAAACGAGGTGGCGACATTGGCGGTGTCGCGGATGCGCACCGGGCGCGAGGCGCGCAGCGCGGCGATGGCCATGGCCATGGCGATCCGGTGGTCGCCGAGCGACTCGACCACACCGCCCGCAAACGGCGAGGCCTCGCCACCGCGCCCCTCGATCACCATGCCGTCTTCGGTCGGCTGCACCGGCATGCCGACCGCGGCCAGGGCATCGGCCATGGCCGCGATGCGGTCGGACTCCTTCACCCGCAGTTCATGGGCACCGGTGACCACCGTGCGGCCCTGCGCGCAGGCCGCGGCGACGAACAGCACCGGGAACTCATCGATGGCCAGCGGCACGAGCTCCGGCGGCACGGTGATGCCGCGCAACGCGGCGCTGCGCACCCGCAGGTCGGCCACCGGCTCACCGCCCACGGTGCGCGGATCGAGCACGGTGATGTCGGCGCCCATCAGCCTCAGGATGTCGATCACGCCGGTGCGCGTGGGGTTCATGCCGACGTGTGCCAGCGTGAGGTCGGAGCCCTCGGCGATGGAGGCACCCACCAGGAAGAAGGCCGCCGAAGAGATGTCGGCGGGCACATCGAGCGTGGCAGCACGCAGGGGCTGGCCGCCGCGGAGCCAGGCGCGCGGGCCCTCGCGATGCACCTCCACCCCGAAGCCGGCCAGCATGCGCTCGGTGTGGTCGCGGGTGGGTGCCGGCTCGGTCACCGCGGTGATGCCCTCGGCATACAGTCCGGCCAGCAGCACCGCCGATTTCACCTGGGCGCTGGCCACGGTCATGTCGAACTCGATGCCGCGCAGCCCGCCCGAGGGCAGGATGCGCACCGGCGGAGTGCCCCCGGCCGTGGTCTCGATGCGCGCGCCCATCCGGGCAAGCGGTTCGGACACCCGACGCATGGGCCGGCGCGACAGGCTCTCGTCGCCCACCAGCACGGTCTCGAAGCGCTGGCCGCAGAGCAGGCCCATCAGCAGCCGCATGGCGGTGCCGGCATTGCCGCAATCGAGCGGACCCGCGGGCGGACGCAGACCCTGCAGGCCCACGCCGTGCACGCTGACCCGGCCCTGGTCGGGACCCTCGATGCGCACGCCCATGGCCCGGAAGACGTTACGGGTGGACAGGGCATCGGCCCCCTCGAGAAAGCCGCTCACCTGCGTGGTGCCCTCGGCCAGCGCACCGAGCATGATCGAGCGGTGCGAGATCGACTTGTCGCCGGGAACCCGCAGACGGCCGGTGAGCCGGCCGCCGCCAGCGACCTCGAAATCCGATGCCATGAAAAAGTTCCTGTGAAGGCGGTGCCGGCCGGCGCACCATCCGTAAGACCAGACCAAGAAGAAGCGCGCGACGGACTGCTTGCGCGCAGCACCCCGATTCTACCGGGCAGGGAGGCCCGGGCCGAGATGCAGCCAGACCCCGATCAGGATCCGGTCGTCCGAGCGTTGCTCGAGCGGATATCGGCGCAGGCGGCGCAATCCCTGCGACAGGCGCGCAGGGCCGCCCCCCGCGGCGAACATCCGCACGAATCGGTGCCGGTGAGTCTGCCCCAGCCGGTTGATGACGCCATGCCGATGGGCAACCCGGGCCGGCGTGCGAGCGACCAGAGCATCCGCTCGCGTCTGCCGGCCATCCTGAGCGATCACGCGGTCGGATTGCTGCAGGCCCTGCCGCACGAGATGCGACTGCCGGAGCTGCGCCGCGCGTTTCCGCGCATCCTGAACCACATTGCGGCGCTCTGGGACGATCCTCGCGCCCTGCATCGCTACTTCGACACGCTGCTGATCGACACCCGCGGCAGCCGCCAGGGCTTCTCATTCGGGGTGGTGGCCGAGCTGAGCGAACTGCGCGCCTACCACCTGCGGATCATCGGCGGCGGCAGATCCTGATCGGGCTTGCAGCCTGAGGCCGCTCGCCTAGCCGAGCGCGCGACGCCAGGCGCTCGCCGCGTCGAAACGCGCGATCAGCGCGTCACGATTCCCGTCCCTGAGATCAGCCAGCAGCGCCTCGAGTTCGGTCTGGAAGGCTGCGGCACTGCGCAGCACCGGCTCGCGGTTGTCGAGCAGGATGTCGGCCCACAGCGCCGGCGACGAGGCGCCGATGCGGGTGGTGTCACGCAGGCCGGCGCCCGCCATGCGCAACGCATCATCCGGACACTCGCCCCGCGCGATCGCCGCGCACAGCGCGAACACCAGGGCATGCGGCCAGTGCGAGACCTCGGCGAACACCCGGTCATGGCGCGCGGGATCGAGTTCGACCACGCGCGCGCCTATGGCGCGCCAGAATCCGCTGATCGAGGCCACCGCCGCCGCACTGTTGCCGGCATGCGGACACACCACCGCCACCGCGCGCTGGAACAGGTCGGCGCGCGCCGCCGCGGGGCCATGCCGCTCGGAACCGGCGATCGGGTGCGCCGGCACGAATCGCGAAAAGGCCGGGCCGAGCGCCTCGCGTGCCGCGGCCACGGTGGAGGTCTTGGTGCTGGCGCAATCGGTGATCAGCGCCGCGGTATCGAGGTGCGGCGCCAGCGCCTGGAACAGGCCCGGCAGCGCCGGCACCGGGGCGGCCAGCACCACCAGGTCGGCGCCGCGCACCGCCTCGGCCACGCTGGCGCATGCGCTGTCGATCAGGCCCAGGGCAAGCGCCTGGGCGGCATCGTCGCCCGTGGCATGACCGGCGACATGGTCCGCGCAGCCCGAGGCCCGGGCCGCCGCCGCTACCGAGCCACCGATCAGGCCCACCCCGAGCAGGGCTACCCGCCGGAAGGCGGGCTCGCGCGCCGCAGCCATGGCGGCGCTCAGGCCAGCGCGCCGCGCAGCGCGGTGAGGAAGGCCTCGTTCTCGGCGGGCAGACCCACCGACACCCGCAGCCACTCGGGCAGACCATAGCCGGCCACCGGGCGCACGATCACGCCGGCGCGCAGCAGCCGCTCGTAGACGCCCGCGGCATCGCCCACCTTGACCAGCACGAAGTTGCCGTAGGACGGCACATGGCTGAGACCCATCTCGGTGAACGCAGACTGAAGCCGATCGAGCCCCTGGCGGTTGATCTCGTAGCTGCGCTGCAGGAACGCCTCGTCGGAGAGCGCGGCCACCGCCGCGGCCTGCGCGAGCGAGTTCACATTGAAGGGCTGACGCACCCGGTTGAGCAGATCGGTGAGTTCGGGCTGGGCGATGCCGAAGCCCACGCGCAGGCCGGCCAGACCGTAGGCCTTGGAGAAGGTTCGCGAGATCAGCAGGTTGGGATGGCGACGCACCCAGGCGGCGGAGTCGAAGCGGTCTTCGGGCCGCAGGTACTCGTTGTAGGCCTCGTCGAGCACCACCACCACCGAGGCCGGCACCCGAGCCAGGAAAGCCTCGATGTCGGCCGCCGGCACGAAGGTGCCGGTGGGATTGTTCGGGTTGGCGATGAACACCAGGCGGGTGTCGGGCGCCACCGCCGCGGCCATCGCGGGCAGGTCGTGGCCGAGATTGCGTGCCGGCACGACGATCGCGCGGGCGCCCACCTCCTGGGTGGCCAGGGCGTAGACCGCGAAGGAGTGCTGGGCGTAAACGATCGATTCGCCGGCCTGCACCAGCGCGTGGGCGGCCAGTTCCAGGATGTCGTTGGAACCGTTGCCCAGGGTGATCCAGTCGGCCGGCACGCCATAGCGCGCCGACAGCGCCGCCTTGAGCTCGAAGCCGTTGGCGTCGGGGTAGCGGCCGAGATCGGCCACCGCCGCCATCATGGCCTGACGCGCCGACTCGGGCATGCCCAGCGGGTTCTCGTTGGAGGCGAGCTTGACGATGCCGGCTTCCGACAGACCGTACTCGCGCGCGAGCTCGGAGATCGGCTTGCCGGCCTGGTAGGGGGCGATGCGGCGGACGTGGTCGGGGGCGTGCAGCGTCATGAGGAGGCCCTGGGATAGGAACCGGCGAGCTTGAAGAAGGCGGCGTTGCGGCGCAGTTCGGCCAGCGCCGGCGCCACCTGCGCATCCTGCTCGTGGCCGATGAGATCGAGGTAGAAGAAGTATTCCCAGTTGCCCTGGCGGGCGGGGCGCGACTCGAAGCGCTTCATCGAGACCCCGTGCCGGGCCAACGGCTCGATGAGCGCATGCACTGCCCCGGCCCGATCGGGCACCGACAGGATCAGCGTGGTCTGGTCGGCGCCACTGGGCGAGCACTCATGCCGGCCGATCACCAGGAAGCGGGTGCGGTTGTGCGGGTCATCCTGGATGCCGCGGGCCACCGGCGTGAGTCCGTAGCGGGCGCCGGCCGACTCCGCGGCGATGGCTGCCGTGCCCTGCTCGGCACCGGCCAGCCGCGCGCCCTCGGCGTTCGACGACACCGGCACGCGGGTCAGCCCCGGGGCGTGCCGATCGAGCCAGCCCTGGCACTGCGCCAGCGCCTGCGGGTGGGCGCAGACCCGGGTGATGTCCTGCAGCGTGCCCGAAACGGTGAGCAGGCTGTGGTGGATGGGCAGCGTGACCTCGCCGCAGATGCGCAGCGGCGTGTGCAGCAACAGGTCGAGCGAGCGGTTGACCGCCCCCTCGGAGGAGTTCTCGACCGGCACGATGCCGAAATCGGTGCCCTGGGCCTCGGTCACGCGGAACACCTCGTCGATGCTCGGACAGGCCACCGGCTCGACGCCGTGGCCGAACTGGCGCACCAGCGCCTGCTCGCTGTAGGTGCCAGCCGGCCCCAGGAAGGCCACCCGCATGCGGCGCTCGAGCTCGCGGCACGCCGACATCACCTCGCGCTGGATGGCCTCGATGGCATCGCCGCCGAGCGGGCCCGGGTTGCGCTCGCGCAGCCGCGCCACCACCTGGGCCTCTCGCTCGGGCCGGTAGACCGGCGCATCGGTGAGCTTCTTGACCTCGCCCACCGCCATGGCCAGGCGGGCACGGCGGTTGAGCAGTTCGAGCAGTTGCGCATCGACCTCGTCGATGCGCACGCGCAGCTCGGCAAGCTGGCGGTCGGGGGGCAGATCGGAGGGCGCGTCAGACATGGCCTGGATGGTAGCAATCGGCGGCCGGCGCTGACCGGCCGCCGGGGTCAATCGGCCGGGGAATCGGCCCCGGGCGCAGCGCCGGCCGCGGGCGGCGCAGCCTCGCCGACGTCGGCCGGATCTTCGTCGCCATCGCCCTCGACCACGCGCTGCACCCCGGACAGCCGGGTGCCCTCGTCGATGGCGATGAGGGTGACGCCCTGGGTGGCACGGCCCATCTCGCGGATCTCGGCCACCCGGGTGCGCACCAGCACGCCACCGGAGGTGATGAGGATGATCTCGTCGCGCGGCTCGACCAGCACCGCCGCCACCACCGCGCCGTTGCGCTCGGTGGTCTGGATGGCGATCATCCCCTTGGTGCCACGCAGGTGGCGGGTGAAGTCGCCGATCGGGGTGCGCTTGCCGAAGCCGTTCTCGGTGGCGGTGAGCACCGACTGGGTCTGGCTGCCGGCCACGAGCATGGAGATCACCCGCTGGCTCTCATCGAGCTGCATGCCGCGCACGCCACGGGCGGCGCGGCCCATCGGCCGGACATCGTTCTCGTCGAAGCGCACCGCCTTGCCGGCATCGGAGAAGAGCATCACATCATGGCGGCCGTCGGTGAGCGCCGCGCCGATCAGGAAATCGCCCTCGTCGAGGTCGACCGCGATGATGCCGCGCTTCATCGGCCGCGAGAAATCGGCCAGCGCGGTCTTCTTGACCGTGCCCAGGCTGGTGGCCATGAACACATAGCGCTCGTCATCGAAGCTGCGCACCGGCAGCACCACGGTGATCTTCTCGCCGTCGGCGAGCGGGAACAGGTTGACGATCGGCCGGCCACGCGACTGACGTGCTCCCTGGGGCACCTCCCAGACCTTCAGCCAGTAGACCCGGCCGCGATCGGAGAAGCACAGGATGTGGGCGTGGGTGTTGGCGATGAAGAGCTGGTCGATCCAGTCCTCTTCCTTGGTGGACGCCGCCTGGCGACCGCGCCCGCCGCGCTTCTGCGCGCGGTATTCCGACACCGGCTGGCTCTTGATGTAGCCGCCGTGCGAAAGCGTGACCACCATGTCCTGGGGCGCGATCAGGTCCTCGGTCTCGAGGTCGGTGGCGTTGTGCTCGATGACCGAGCGGCGGGCGTCGCCGAATTCGGCGCGGATCGAGCCCAGCTCCTGCTCGATGATCTGACTCACCCGCTCGGGCCGCGCGAGGATGTCGAGCAGATCGGTGATGGTGTCGATCACCTCGCGATACTCCTGCACGATCTTGTCCTGCTCCAGCCCGGTCAGGCGCTGGAGGCGCATCTGCAGGATCTCCTGGGCCTGGGTCTCCGAGAGACGGTACTGCGCATCGGCGGGGTTCTCGCCGTCAGGCTGCGGCAGCAGACCCACGCCGGGCTCGAGTCCGTCGGGGCGATAGGCGGTGGGGTCGGAGCCGGCGCGGGCGAGCATCTCGCGGGCCACCCCGGCGCGCCAGGTACGCTGCATCAGCCGCTCGCGGGCGATCGGCGGGGTCGGCGAGGCCTTGATCAGCTCGATCATCTCGTCGACATTGGCGATCGCCACCGCGAGGCCCTCCAGCACATGGCCGCGTTCGCGGGCACGGCGCAGCTCGAACACCGTGCGGCGGGTGATCACCTCGCGCCGGTGCAGCAGGAAGTACTCGAGCATCTGCTTCAGGTTGAGCAGACGCGGCTGGCCATCGACCAGCGCCACCATGTTGATGCCGAAGGTGTCCTGCAGCTGGGTGTTCTTGTAGAGGTTGTTCAGGACGATCTCGGGAATCTCGCCCCGCTTGAGCTCGATCACCACCCGCATGCCCGACTTGTCCGATTCGTCGCGGATGTCGCTGATGCCCTCGAGCTTCTTCTCGTTGACCAGCTCGGCGATGCGCTCGAGCAGCAGCCGCTTGTTCACCTGGTAGGGCAGCTCGTCGACGATGATCGCCTGGCGACCGGCGCGATCGGTGTCCTCGAAGTGCGTCCGGGCGCGCATCACCACGCGCCCGCGGCCGGTGCGGTAGCCCTCGCGCACGCCCGACACGCCGTGGATGATGCCGGCCGTGGGGAAGTCGGGCGCGGGCACCAGTTCGATCAGCTCATCGATGTCGGCCTGCGGGCGGCGCAGCAGCAGCAGGCAGGCGTCGATCACCTCGCTCAGGTTGTGCGGCGGGATGTTCGTGGCCATGCCCACCGCGATGCCGGCCGAGCCGTTGATCAGCAGGTTGGGCAGGCGCGCCGGCAGGACAGTGGGCTCGTTCTCCTTGCCGTCGTAGTTGGGCGTGAAATCGACGGTCTCCTTGTCGATGTCAGCCAGCATCTCGGCGGCGATCCGGTCCAGGCGGCACTCGGTGTAGCGCATGGCCGCGGCGTTGTCGCCGTCGACCGACCCGAAGTTACCCTGGCCGTCGACCAGCGGGTAGCGCAACGAGAAGTCCTGCGCCATGCGCACCAGCGTGTCGTAGATGGCGCTGTCGCCGTGCGGGTGGAACTTGCCCATCACCTCGCCGACCACGCGGGCGCACTTGACGTACGACCGGTTCCACACGTTGTTCGACTCGTGCATGGCGAACAGCACCCGCCGGTGCACCGGCTTGAGGCCGTCGCGCACATCGGGCAGCGCGCGCCCCACGATCACGCTCATGGCGTAGTCGAGGTAGGAGCGGCGCATCTCCTCTTCGAGGCTGATCGGGAGGGTTTCCTTGGCGAAGGTGTCCATGCTCGGCGGGTGCAAGGCAGGCCGCAGCGCGCGCCAGGACGGCGCGAACCGCGCGACAGGCCGGTGGGAGAATTGCGGTAAAGCCTTGAATTGTAACCTATTAGGGCCCGGAACCCCGCCGAACGCCGGACAGCTGTGCTTTACTCCCACCCATGGAACTGATCATCCCGAGGTGGGTTGCGCCCGTGGTGCCTGAAGGCGCGGTCCTGAGCGGCTACGCCGTGGCGCTCGAACGCGACCGGATCGTTGGCCTGGCGCCGGCGGCGCAGGCGCGCCAGACCTGGCCCCAGGCCACGGTCACCGAGCTGCCCGGCCACCTGCTGGTGCCCGGCTTCGTCAACCTGCACACCCACGCGCCGATGAGCCTGCTGCGCGGCGCGGGCGATGACATGCCGCTGCAGGCCTGGCTGCGCGAGCGCATCTGGCCGCTCGAGGCGAAGCTGCTCGGGCCCGAGTTCGTCGCCGACGGCACGGTGCTGGCCTGCGCCGAGATGCTGATGGGCGGCATCACCTGCTTCAACGACATGTACTTCCACCCCGAGGAAGTCGCCACCGCAGCGGCCGACATGGGCATGCGCGCCGCGGTGGGCATCATCGTGGTCGAATTTCCGTCTTCCTATGGCAGCGGCCCGGCGGACTACATCCGCAAGGGGCTCGAGATGCGCGACCGCCTGCGCGACGAATCCCGGCTGTGCTTCACGCTCTCGCCGCACGCCCCCTACACGGTGTCCGATGACAGCCTGCGCCGGGTGGCGAGCCTGGCCGCCGAGCTCGGGCTGCCCATCCAGTGTCACGTGCACGAGACCGCCAGCGAGATCACCGACAGCCTCGCCGAGCATCGGCGCCGGCCGCTGCAGCGGCTGGCCGACCTGGGCGTGCTCGGGCCGGAGTTCATCGCGATCCACGCGGTGCACCTCGACGAGACCGACATCAACCTGCTCGCGCGGCACGGGGCCAGCGTCGCGCACTGCCCGCACAGCAATCTCAAGCTCGCCAGCGGCATCGCGCCCACCACCCGGCTGATCGCCGCCGGCGTGAACATCGGCGTGGGCACCGACGGCGCGGCCAGCAACAACCGGCTCGACCTGCTATCCGAAGCGCGGACCGCCTCCCTGCTCGCCAAGGGCAGCAGCGGCGACGCCACCGCCTGGTCGGCCCACCAGACCCTGCACGCCATGACGCTCGGCGGCGCACGCGCGCTCGGTATGGGTGCGCGAATCGGCAGCATCGAGCCGGGCAAGCAGGCCGATCTCGTCGCGATCGATCTCGCCGATCCGCTCTCGCAACCGGTCTTCGACCCGGTCGCCCATCTGATCCACGCGGCCGGGCGCGAACAGGTGACCGATGTCTGGATCGACGGCCAGGCTG
>CAIZPE010000164.1 GCA_903934795.1 uncultured bacterium
CCCCCCCCCCCCCCCCCACGACCCGGCCCGCCGAGGTGAGCGGCTCAGCGCCGGTTGGCCAGCGCCTGCCCGTCGAGCAGATCGGCCCGCCAGGCCAGCGCCAGCCAGGCCAGCAGCGCCAGCCCCACCACGAGAAGGCCGAGCGCGCTGGCCAGATAGCCGATCACCGGGATGATCGCGCCGGCGATCAGCAGCCCGAGCGGCAGCGTGTAGATGGCCAGCATGCGCACGCCCATGATGCGGCCGCGGAAGCGATCCTCGGAGGTGCGCAGCAGCAGGATGGCCAGCGAGAGCATGCTCAGGCTCTGCGCGATGCCCGCGGCCACCAGCAGCGCCAGCGCCAGGCCCAGGCTGGTGGCCACGGCAAAGCCCACCAGGCACAGATACCAGGCCACGCAGGCGCCGACCATCATGCGACCAGCCCGCACCTTCGGGCCGAACACGCTGATCAGCACCGATCCGATCAGCGCGCCGGCGGCGAAGCTGGCCACCATCCAGCCCAGGCCCTGCTGATCGAGATGGAAGACATCGCGCGCGATGTAGGGCATCAGCCCGCCGGTGAAGGGGAATGCGGTGAGGTTCACCAGTGCCGCCAGCGTCATGGCGGCCAGCAGCCGGGGCGTGCGCCAGACATACACGAGCCCCTCACGCAGATCCCGCCACGGCGAGGGCCGCTCGGCGCGCGTCGCACCCCGACCACCGCCCTCCACCATCAGGGTGAGCACCACGCCGAGCGCGTAGAGCGCGATGATGAAACCGTAGGCGGTGGCCATGCCGAAGGAGGCCATGAAGCCGGCCCCGGCCAGCGCGCCGCCCACCTTGGCAGAGTCCATGGTGGTCCGGGAGATGCCCATCGCCGCCACCAGTTCGCGCGGCGGCACGGTGGCACCCACCAGCGCGCTGCGCATGCCGATGTCGGTGGGCCGGATCAGCCCGCAGAACGCCGCCACGACCAGCACCGCGGTGGGGGTGAGCTGGTCCAGCAACGCCAGCGTGAAGATCACCGCGGCAAACAGTGCATACGACAGGCGCATGGCCGCCAGCACATTGCGCAGACCCAGCCGGTCACCGAGCACCCCGAGCAGGGGTGACACCAGCGTGCCCACGAACTGCAGCGAGCCGAACACCGTGAGCAGCACCACCGAGCGGGTCTCCACCAGGACATACCAGCCCAGGATGAGGGTCTCCATCTCGAGGGCCCAGGCGGTGCAGAGGTCCGCCGGCCACTGGTAGCGGAAGCTGCGGGTGCGAAACGGCGTGAGGGCGGCGATCATGGCCGCTTGCGGGTGCGTACCGGCCGGGCAAGCGCCACCGGCAGGATCAGCACGAGGTAGGTGCAGGCCGAGACCAGAAAGATGTCGTTGGCCCCCAGCGTGAGCGCCTGCTGCTCGATCACCCGCTCGAGCAGGCCCCGGGTCTGCTCGAGCGACATCCCGGCATCACGAAGGGGATCGAAGAACGGATGCTCCAGCGACCAGCCGGCACGGCTGGCACCTTCCACCAGATCCACGCGATGGGTCTGGGTGCGGGTGTCCCAGGCGGTGGCGGCGATCGAGGTACCGAAGGCACCGGCCGAGATGCGCACGAAGTTGCTCAGCCCCGCGGCGAGCGGAAACTGCGACGGCGGAATCTCCGACAGCGAGATGGCGCTCATCGCGATGAAGAAGAGCGAGCCCGCCAGGCCCTGCAGCAGCATCGGGATGACGATCGTGGCGTAGTCGGCCTGGGTGGTGAACAGCGCGCGCAGCCAGAACGAGGCCGCGAAGGCGAAGAAGGAGATGATCGCCACGGTGCGCGCCAGTCCGCGGTCGATGCCCTTGCCCGCAGAGGGCGAGAGCAGCACGGCGATCACGCCCACCGGCGCCAGCACCAGACCCGCCCAGGTGGCGGTATAGCCCATGGCCTTCTGCAGCCAGAGCGGCAGCAGCACCACATTGCCCGAGAACAGCGCGAAGCCGCCGGCCAGCGCGATCACGCCGCAGGTGAAGTTGCGGTTGGCAAAGAGCCTCAGGTCGACGATCGGATGACGGTCGTGCAGTTCCCACACCACGAAGCACACGAAGCCCACCACCGAGACGACCGCCAGCAGGCGGATCTCGGTGGACGCGAACCAGTCCTCCTCGCGACCGGTGTCGAGCAGGATCTGCAGTGCGCTCACCCAGACCACCAGCAGCACCAGACCGACGACATCGACCGGCAGGCGCCGCGGCGGATGGTCGCGGTGGCGGTAGATGCTCCAGGTCATGGCGGCACAGAACAGGCCGATCGGCACATTGATGTAGAAGATCCAGGGCCAGTGGAAGTTGTCGGTGATGAAGCCGCCCAGCAAGGGCCCCACGATCGGCGCGAGCAGCACGGTCATCGACCAGATCGCCAGTGCCCTGCCGGCGTTCTCCGAGGGGTGGGTGCCGAGCAGCAGGGTCTGCGACAACGGCATCATCGGCCCGGCCACCAGCCCCTGCAGCACCCGGAAGGCGATCAGCCATTCCAGCGACGGGGCCAGGCCGCACAGCCAGGAGGCCAGCGTGAACAGCAGCACGCTCGCCACGAACAGCCGCACCTGCCCGAAGCGCGCGGCCAGCCAGCCGGTGAGCGGCACCGCAATGGCATTGGCGATGCCGAAACCGGTGATCAGCCGCGTGCCCTGGTCGACGCTCGCGCCGAGATCACCCGCGATCGCCGGCAGCGACACATTGGCGATCGAGGCGTCGAGCACATTCATGAAGGTGGCCAGCGAGAGCACGAGCGTGCCCATCGCACGCTGCCCGGCAGGCAGCGGCGGCGGCGGAACGGGGATGGCAGGCGGCCGGGCGGCCGCGGCCGGCACGGAAGCAGCGGCCGGGGCTGCCTCGGGCCTGGGGGCCGACGAAGACATCGCCCGATGGTATGTCGCGCACCGCTCTCGCGGCGGCGCGCGGGTCGCGCCCGGTTTCGGGAAGTGCGCGCCGGCGCGGCGGGCGCCTGGGCCCGACCGGTTCAGGCCGGTGCGCCGGGCGAGCGGCGCACGCGCTCCTGCAGGAGCCGGCCGATGCGCTCGTTCATGATCTCGGTGGTGCCGTCGGTGAAGCCCATCACCTTGGCTGCGGCCAGGTGCCGGCCCAGGCCGTGCTCGTCGAGCAGGCCTTCGGCGCCCATGGCCTGAATGCAGGCGGCGATCGCCGGCAGGGTCTGCTCGCCGGCGAACTTCTTGGCCATGGCGGCGGCCTGCTGCGCGTCGAGCCCGCGGTCGATCAGGCTGGCCGCCCGGTAGGTGAGCAGGCGCAAGGCCTCGAGCGTGGTGGCCACATCGGCCAGCGACCAGCGAAGGCCCTGATGACCGAGCAGCGGCTGGCCGAAGGCCTCGCGTTGGGCGCCGCGAGCCAGCGCGAGCGTCAGGGCGGTGTCGATCATGCCGGCGCACATTGCCGGGATGTGCGCGCGCGCCTTGTTGATCGAGGACATCGCGGCCTTGAAGGCCTGCCCGGGCGGATAGAGCATGAGGGCGTCGGGCACGAAGCAGTCCTGCAACCGGTAGCCGCCGGTGCCGCTGGCATGGATGCCGGCCACCGCGAGCGGCGGCTCGCGCAGGAAACCCGGCTGGTCGGCCGACACGATGAAGCAGGCGATGCCTCGGTCGCGGCTGCCGGGCTCGGTCTGCGCAAAGGTGAGAAGGACATCGGCCTGCGCGGCGTTGACGATCCAGCGCTTGGCGCCCTCGAGCACCCAGCCGCCGGGGGCGCGTCGCGCCGTGGTGGCCGAGGCGGCGAAGTCGCTGCCACCCCCGGGCTCGGTCATGCCGGTGCAGCCGATGAGCTCGCCGGCCAGCAGGGCCGGCACGAAACGGGCCACCGCCTGCGCCGAGCCATGGTCGGCGATGCGCGAGGCGGTGTTGTGCTGATTGACCAGCGAGAACGCGAAGCCGAAGTCGTGCCGACCGATCTCCTCGACCATGCGCAGCTTGGCGCCGAAGGGCAGACCGAGCCCGCCGTGGGCGACGGGCACCTCGACCGCCGCCAGCCCCTGCCCGCAGGCTGCCTGGATGGCCTCGCGCGGGAAACGGCGCAGGTCTTCCCATTGGCGTGACTGAGGGGCAACCACGCTGCCGGCGAAGGCGATGGCGCGCTCGACGAGGCTGCGGGCGGCGGGCGCGAGGCCGGCGTCGAACTCCTGGGTGGGATGCATGGGCCGATCCTCACGGCCGGGCCTCGTGATGTCAACACAGGCCCGGTTCACGGCGCTGCGGCTCGGATGCCGTTCAACCGTCGGCCAGCCAGGCCTCGAACTCCTCGGGCGGGATCGCCATCGTGCCGGTCTGCCCGGCCGCCAGCTGGATATCCCCATCGGCGCTGACCACTGCCCGCGGGGCATCGGGTTCGGCCGCCTGCAGGTGGCGCAGGTAGGCCACGATGCGTTCATCGGCGCGATTCATGCCGCTGCCCCCCGAAAAGTGCACCCGCAGGTTGGCCAGCCGGGTGTGGTCGTTCATCTCGACGCCGTCGAACCAGAGGTGGATGCGAAGCGAGGGCGCCGCCAGTGCCAGTTCGGCCAGACGCTCCTCGAGCACCCGGCGCGCGCGTGCGCCGGGCTGGCCCTGCTCGTGGTGCGGACCGAACCAGGCCGGCAGGCCGTGCAGCACGTTGTGGCCATCGACCACCAGGCTGCAGTCGGCGCCCTGATCGATCGCTGCCTGCAGCGCCAGCGACGGCAGTCCTGTCAGGCGCTGGCGGGCGCGCGACCAGCCTTCACTCAGACCGGCGCGCGCGTACGCGGTGCTGCCAGCCTGACGGAGCATCTCGTGGGCCTGCTGGCGCTCGGCCGGCGTGAGAAGACCGAGACCGCCCATGGCCGCGAGCGAGCGACGCAACGCAGCCAGCGCGTCGAGGTCAGGCGCCTGGGCGAGTCGCTGCGCCAGGCGCTGCAGCAGCGGGTTGGCAGGCGGCAAGGGGGCGTACCGATCGAGCAGATGCTGCAGCTGGGCCGCGCGCGCGGCAAGCCGATCGCGCAGCGGCCCGAGGGCTGGCAGCGGGCTCAGGCTCTCCGCCTGAGCCTGGTGAATGTCGGCCATGGCCTGCTCGCAGCGGGCAAGCGCTTCTCGCAGTTCGGTACGCAGGCCATGGCGGCGGTCGATGCGCGCCTGCTCGGCGAGCAGGGCCTGCGCCTGGGCGAGCAGATCATCGCCCCCCGCAAGGGCGGCGGCCTCATCGGCCAGGGCCTGTGCCGGTACCAGCCAGCGCAGCAGGCGGCCATCGAGCCGGGACAGGGTCTCACGCGCCACCTCGGCCGCAAAGGCGGCTTCCCGATTGGCGAGCCGCGCCTCGGTCGCGTTCAGATCGGCGCGCAGGCGATCGCGCTCGACAGCCAGGGTCTCCAGGGCCGGCCGCAGCCGGTCGCGCTCGGCACCCGTCTCGTCGCGCTCCCGCTCCAGCTGTCGGATGCGCTGACGGGCCTGCCGCAAGGCCATGACCTGCTCCCGGTCAGCGGCCGTTCGCACACCGCGCGATCGGCCCGCCACAACCGCCAGGGGCGCCACGGGCGCATCCACCGACGCACACGCCGCCGCGGGCACGCCCGCCTCGCGGCCGGCGGCCTGCTGCCAGGTTCCGGTGTGCCGCAGAAAAGGCGCGAGCGCCTCGCCCAGCGCCGAGCGGGCCCGGATCGCATGGTCCGGCGCCGGTTCGTCGGTACCGTCCGCAGGCGCATCGAGCAGGCCAAAGGCCAGGGCCCGCACCGCTTCTCGCTCATCGAGCAGCAGGCTGGCGACCAGGGGCTCGATGCCGTGGAGCGCCACCAGATGCGGCAGGATGCGCCGCAACGCGGCCTCGGAGAACACCCACAGCAGTTCCCCGGCCAGACCGGCTGCGTGCAAGGCCTCGCGCAGGTCGGCGGGCAGGTCGGCGGCATGGGACAGCTCGCGCTGCAGACCGGGCAGCAGCGCCACCGGCGCCACCCGGCCCGGTCGGAAGCCACGGCGGGCCTGAGGCCGCGCGAGCGCCAGCACCTGAAGCTGCGGGCCCGGCACGCGAGCGAGCATGGCCTTCCACTGGGCCAGCACACCGGGGGGCAAGGGACGACCATCGATCTCCATGTCCGGATTCTGCGTGATGCGGCGCTCGCCAGGTGAGACCGACCCTGCCGGCGGGAGAATCGGGATAGGCTTCTCGCGTCAGCGCCCGGCGCTTGCGCCGGGCCGCCCGCCCCCCCCCACAGGAGCCACCATGGCGCAGGTCAACCCCGGCCGCTTCACGGCCGACCTCGGCGATCGCAAGGAAGTGGTGGTCTTCATCATCGGCATGCGCATCAACCGGCTGCTGCAGTTCTGGCGCTGGATCCCGGTGTTCGCAGTCATGCCGAAGATGATCGTCGAGCTCTGCCGCGATCCCTCGCTGGGCATGCTCGCCCAACCCCGGACCTTCATCTCCGGGCGGGTGGTCATGCTGGTGCAGTACTGGCGCTCGTTCGAGGAGCTCGAGCGCTTCGCGCGCGATCCGCAGCGCAGCCACCTCGGTGCCTGGCGCGACTTCAATCGCCGCATCCGCAACAACGGCTCGGTGGGCATCTTCCATGAGACCTACCGCGTGCCGGCCGACGCGATCGAGACTGTCTACGGCAACATGCCGGTCTTCGGGCTGGCAGCGGCCACCGCCTGCGTGCCGGTGCGCAAGGGCCGTCACAGCGCGGCCGCCCGGCTGGGCCTGCGAGCAGACGGCGACGCGCCGATCGATCCGTACTGAGCAGGGGCACCGGATCGGAAGGCATGCCGGACGCAGCAGGGCAGACACCCCGCCGGCCGATTGCCTGCCCCGGAACCGGTCGGGGGTCAGACGCGCGGCGACGCAGCGGTGCGCGCTCAGCCGCGGCGCGCCGCCCAGAAGGTGCAGCCCTGTTCGCCGTAACGCTCGGTGTGGGTCGTGCCTCGGGGCACTTCGAAGATGTCGCCGGGCAGCAGCCGGCGGGTGTCCTGGCCCAGGGTCAGCCAGAACTCGCCGGCCACCACCAGACCGCGGGCGTCGAAGGGATGCTCGTGAGGCTGGGTCTGGAAGCCCGGCGCCCATTCGCGCACCAGCACGGTCTCGTAGCCCAGGCGGGCGGCCTGCTCGGTGTACTGCTCAAGGGTCGGCAAGGTCATGACAACGGCTCCTGGGCGCCTCGAAAGCCGAGATGGTGCCATGCGGCGCCGATCGGCGCTGCCGGCGCCTGGGGCGGATCGGACAGGGCATTCAGCGGAAAGCGCTGCCCGCAAGTCCTAGGCTCCCGGACGGATTGGCCCACCCGCCCTGAGCCGGGATGATGGCGACAGCCCCGTTGGCGTCCATCGGCATGAACCTGCTCGACCCCAAGAACGACTTCGTGTTCAAGAAGCTGCTGGCCGAATCGCCCGATCTGCTGGCGGCCCTGATCAACGCGGTCAGAAGCCCGAGGCCGGCGATCACGGTCGTCGAAGTGCTGAATCCCGCCATCACGCCAGAAGACCTCCAGGGCAAGTTCATCGTGCTCGATGTGCTGGCTCAAGACGACACCGGCCGGCGCTACAACATCGAGATGCAGGCCCGGCGTGACATCGACTGGAGCGCGCGCAGTGTCTACTACCTGGCGCGAACGCTGACGCAGCAACTGGACGGGGGTGACGATTACACCCGGCTGCGGGCGGCCATCGGCATCCACCTGCTGGACTTCGATCTTTACACCGATCCGCTCGACCAGGATCAGGCTGCGTGGTGTTTCGAACTGCGGGATCGC
>CAIZPE010000165.1 GCA_903934795.1 uncultured bacterium
CTTCAAGCGCCTGGCCGCGGGCGCCTCGGCCGAGGACAAGACCGCGCTGTTCAGCGGCACGGCCAGCCGGGTGTACCGCATCAGCCTCTGAGCAGCGACCAAGGTGCTGGCGATCATGAACGCGCTGGGCACGCCCACCAACAGCGCCACCCACAAGTACCTCAACCAGAAGGGCGTGCCGCAGCTGCTACGAGGTGACCGACGCCACGGTCGACTCGCGGGTGATCCCACCTGGGACAACGATGCCGAGATGAAGGAGTTCCTGAAGTTCTGCAAGGAATGGTTCCCCGAGGGCAACCCCATGGACGCCTCGGTGGTGCTGGGCTATGTCACTGCGCACATGATGGTGCACATCCTGAAGAACGCCGGCGACAACCTCACCCGCGAGAACATCCTGACGGTAGCCACCCATGTGCGCGGCCTGAAGCTGCCCTTGCTGCTGCCCGGGGTGCAGGTGAACATCAGTCCTGATGACGACTCCACCTTCAACACCTTCCGCACCGCGCGCTTCGACGGCAAGCGCTGGGCGCTGTTCGGCGACCCGATCATCGCCGACGGGAAGTAGGCGGCACCGCCCGCGGCCTACACGAACTCCGCAGGATCGAACTCGCGCGTCATGGCCCAGTAGTCGAGCAGCCGCCAGGGCGAGGTGACGGTGAGCCGGTTGCGCGCGTTCTTGTACCAGCTGGTCACGCCGGGATGGGTCCAGACCATGTCGGCGGCCTTCTCGTCCAGCCGCTGGTTGTAGCGCTCGCAGACCTCGGGCCGCACCTCCAGGCTGCCCAGCCCATCCTCGATCAGGGCGCGCAGCGCCTGCATGATGTAGCGCACCTGGCACTCGGTGTGGAAGATGATCGAGCCGCCATGGGCGAGGTTGGTGTTGGGCCCGTACAGCATGAACAGGTTGGGGTAACCCGGGGCGGTCATGCCCAGGTAGGCGCGCGGATCGTCGTCGCCCCACTGCTCGCGCAGGGTCAGGCCGTCGCGGCCGCGGATGGTCATCGGCCAGAGCATCTTCGAGGCCTGGAAGCCGGTGGCGAAGAGGATCACATCGGCCTCGTGGCGGGTGCCGTCACGCATCACGATGGCGCCCGGCTCCACCCGCGCGATCGGGTCGGTCTCCAGCGACACATTGTCCCGCCGCAGCATGCGGTACCAGTGGTTGTCGCGCAGCATGCGCTTGCCATAGGGCGGGTACGACGGGATGCACTTGGCGAGGAGTGCCTCGTCGCCGCCGAGCTCGCCGCGCACATAGTCGACGATCATCTCGCGCATGCGATGGTTCGTGGCATTGAGCGAGACCGCCGGCTGGGTCCAGGCCGGGTCCTTGTGCAGCGAGGCGTGGAAGCCGTCGGAGCTGGCCCAGAACTGCTGGAAGCGCAGCCAGTTGGAGTAGTAAGGGATGTGCCGCAGCGCCCAGTTGTGGCCGGGCTTCACCGGCAGGTGGTAGTTGGGGTTGTTCATCGCCCAGTGCGGCGTGCGCTGGAACACCCGCAGATGGGCCACCTCGGGCGCAATGGACGGTCCGGTCTGCATGGCGCTCGCGCCGGTGCCGATCATGGCCACGCGCTTGCCGGCCAGCTGCACCGACGAGTCCCACTGCGCGGTGTGAAAGGCCGGGCCACCGAAGGTCTCGATGCCCTCGATGTGCGGGATGGACGGCCGGTTCAGCTGCCCCACCGCGGTGATCAGGGCGTTGCACTGGCTGCGGCCCGAGCCGCCCTGCCCGTCCTTCCAGTGCACTGTCCAGTGCCCCGTGGCCGGGTCGACCGCCGCTTCGGTGACCTCCACCCCGAAGCGGATGTGCTCGCGCAGGCCGTGCACCCGGACCACCTCGCGGATGTAGGCGAGGATCTCGTCGCGGCGCGAGAAGTGGCGGCTCCAGTCGTTGTTGACCTGGAAGGAGTAGGAGTAGAAGTGGTTGGGCGTGTCGACCGCGCAGCCGGGGTAGGTGTTCTCGAGCCAGGTGCCGCCGACATCGGCGTTCTTCTCGAGCAGCTCGAAGGGGATGCCGAGCTGCTTCAGGCGAATGGCCGCGCACAGGCCACCGAAGCCCGAGCCGATCACCACCACCCGGAAGCCGGCGCGCGCCGCCGGCGGCTGCGGCTGGCGCCAGCGCACCGAGCGGGTGTCTTCGCCGCCAAAGCTCATCTCCTCGAGCAGCAGCGCAATGTAGTCGGCCGGCACCGGCTGGCCCACGCCGGCGCTCATCATCGTCTGCAGCACCTCGGGCGCGGGCCGCGGCGGCGCGGCGCGGCCCGCGCTGGCGTAGTCCTGCAGCGCCGCCACCAGGCGGTCGATGACGGTCTGGCGCAGATCGGCCGGCACATTCTGCAGAAAGCTCCACGGGCCCTGGATGTGCGGGGCCACCTCGGCCATGAGGTCGAGGTCACCGGTGAGCTGCACCAGCGACATCAGCAGCGGCGCGATCTCGGCATCAGCCAGCGCGGTGCGCAGCGTGGTCTCGTCGCGCACCGCCTCGCGAACCGTGGCGAGGAAATCGGTTGTCATGGAAGCACTCCTTGAAGTCGGGGCAGCCGGCGGGGCGCCGGCCGCGCGGGATCAGACCGTGGTGTAGCCGCCATCAACCGGCATGGCCGCGCCGGTCATGAAGGCCGCGCGATCGCTGCACAGGAAGACCACCGCCTGGGCGATCTCCTCGGCCTGGCCAAGGCGGCGCAGCGGCACGGTGCCCAGGATCTGCTCGCCACGGCGGGCCATGGCCTCGGTGATCATGGGCGTGTCGATGTAGCCGGGGCAGACCGCGTTCACGCGGATGCCGGCGGCAGCGTGATCGATGGCCGCGGCGCGGGTGAGGCCGACCACGCCATGCTTGGCCACCACATAGGCGTTGGAGCCGGGCAGACCCACCAGGCCGGCCACCGACGCGGTGTTGACGATGGCCCCACCGCCGCTGCGCTCCATGGCGGCGATCTCCTGCGCCATGCACAGGAATACGCCGGTGAGATTGACCGCCAGCATGCGCTCCCAGGACTGCAGGCTGATGTCGCCCATGCGCTGGCCGCCAGCGCCCACATGCATGGCGGCGATGCCGGCATTGTTGAAGGCGCAATGCAGCGGACCGTAGGCGGCAAGCGCGGCCTGCACCATGGACGCCACCTGATCGGGCTGGGTGACATCGGCATGCACCGCGTGGGCCTCGCCCCCGGCGGCGCGCACCAGCGCCACGGTCTCCTCGGCGCCGGCGCCGGGCAGGTCAGACACGGTGACCCGCGCGCCCTCTCGCGCCATGGCCAGGCAGGTGGCGCGGCCAATGCCCGAGCCGCCGCCGGTGACCAGGGCGCTGCGCCCGTCGAGCAGGCCGCTCATGGCGCGGGGGCGCCGATGGCGCAGGGAAGGCACAGGGGATCGCGGGTGGGCATCGACGGACCTCGGCGTGGGTGGGGCGGGCCGGCCGTGAGCCGGCGGGGTGAACCGATGGTACGGCCCGCGAGAGGCCCCCGGCAAAGCTCGCGCAGCGGATTCCGGCCGCAACGCTCGGCTAAGATCGGAGATTGCCTTCAGCGCCGCGCCCGTGCGGCCCGTGACCATGAAACGCAGCTCGCATCGCATGGATCGGGTGGACACCCCGATCATTCCGACCATCGCGGCCCTGGTGCGGGCCACCCCGGGCACGATCTCGCTCGGCCAGGGCGTGGTGAGCTACGGGCCACCCACCGATGCCGTGGCCGGCCTGCCCGCGCAGATGGCCGATGTGCAGCTCAACAAGTACCAGGCGGTGAGCGGCATGGCGCCGCTGGTGCAGGCGATCGAGGCCAAGCTCGCGGCCGAGAACGGCCTGACGGTGTCGCCGCACAGCCTGGTGATGGTCACCGCCGGCAGCAACATGGCCTTCCTGAACGCGGTGCTGGCCGTGGCCGACCCGGGCGAGGAGTTCATCCTGCCCATGCCCTACTACTTCAACCAGGAGATGGCCATCCGCATGGCGGGCTGCGTGCCGGTGCCGGTGCCGGTGCGCGATGACTGGCAGCTTGATGTGGCGGCGATTGCCGCCGCGATCACGCCGCGCACGCGGGCGATCGTGACGGTGTCGCCGAACAACCCCACCGGCGCGGTCTACCCCGAGGCCGACCTGAGGGCGGTGAACGCGCTGTGCGCGCAGCACGGCCTCTACCACTTCAGCGACGAGGCCTACGAGTACTTCACCTACGACGGCGCGCGGCACTTCTCGCCGGGCAGCATTCCGGGTGCGCACGCGCACACCCTGTCGTTCTATTCGTTCTCGAAGAACTACGGCATGGCGAGCTGGCGGGTGGGCTATGTGGTGTACCCGGCCGATCTGTTCGATGCGATGAACAAGGTGCAGGACACCAACCTGATCTGCGCCCCGGTGGCCTCGCAACTGCTGGCGCTGCGGGCGCTCGAGCAGGGCCGAGGCCTGGTGATGCCGCGGGTGGCCGATCTGGCCCGCGTGCGCGCCCAGGTCTTCGAGGCCCTGGCCGGGCTGGGAGATCTGGTTCACTTCCCGCGCACCCAGGGCGCGTTCTATGTGCTCATGCGCCTGCCCGGCGTGGCCGAGCCGCTGGCCTTCAACCGCGCCATGACCGAGCGCCACAAGGTGGCGACCATTCCGGGGTTTGCCTTCGGGCTGACCGACACCGCGCGCTGGAACTACCAGCGGCTGTCGTATGGCGCGCTGGATGGCGCCACGGTGGCCGAGGGGGTGCAGCGCTTCGTGGCGGCGGTGAAGGACTGGTACCGGGGCGGGTGAGTTGAAACGCAGCCGGTGACCGCAGGGAGCTTCGAGGGGTCTGGCCTCAAAGCCTGAGCAGCGGGTAGAGCGACACCACCAACAGGCCTGCCATCCCGTGGTTGAACAGCCTGAGGTTGCGCGGTCCCTGTAGAAAATGCCGCAGGCGAGCGCCAGACAGCGCCCACAAGCCAACACTCGGCAGGTTCACCGCGGCAAACAGCAGTGCGGCAAGGACGATGGCCTTGATGCCGCCAGATGCCGGCACATAGGTGCTGAATGCACTCAGAGCCATGACCCAGGCCTTGGGATTGACCCACTGAAACGCTGCGGCGCCGAGGAAACCCAAGGGCCTGGAGGAGCGACCGCGAGACCCGGGATCGTCCGGTGGGCCTGAGTGTGCAATGCACCAGGCCAGGTACAGCATGTAGATTGCCCCGACCCACTTGAGCACACCGTGGATCCACGGAAACCGGTTGAAGACTTCAGCAAGGCCCAGGCCGACCGCCATCACCATGACGAGGAAGCCCAGGCTGATGCCCAGCATGTGCGGCACAGACGATCGGAAGCCGAAGTTGACGCCGGATGCCAGGAGCATGAGGTTGTTCGGCCCGGGGGTGATTGAAGTCACCAGGGCGAATATCGCGAAGGCGAACAGCGTGTCTGCTGGCATGAGGCGGGGGAACTGGGAACGGCTCGAAAAGCGATGGACTGCTTACACCAGACCACAACGGCCGTGCCCTTGCCAGGATTGATACCCTGGCATCCACCACGCGGCTGGCTCGATGTACTCGACCATGCTACCGGAGGTGGGTATTGGGACCGCCTCCCGCTTTCCGCCACACCCGCCTTGCCGCGCGACGCGCAATCCCCGACGCTGCTGCCTGCCCCATCCCAAGGAGACCTTCATGCAGCATGCCTACGAGACCGTGAGCGTCGATGTCCGCGGCGCGGTTCACTGGCTCACCCTGAACCGGCCCGACTCGCTCAACGCGATCACCACCCAGATGGCGACCGAGCTGTCCGATTATTTCGGCGGCCTGCAGCGCGATCGCCACTGCCGCATCGTGGTGATGCGCGGGGCGGGTCGCGCGTTCTGCGCCGGGCTGGACATCAAGCGCCGCGGCGAGGGCGAGAAGCCCTTTGGCGGCGGCTTCGGCTTTCAGGGCCTGCTGGCCGATGTCTATGTGAAGATGCACCACTGCCCGCAGCCGATCATCGCGCTGGTGCATGGCGCGGCCAGCGGCGGCGGCTTCGCCTTCGCGCTGGCGGCCGACATCCGCATCGCCGCGCAGAGCGCGCGCATGAACGCGGCCTTCATCAAGCTCGGGCTGTCGTCCTGCGACATGGGCGTGAGCTATTTCCTGCCGCGGGTGGTCAGCCGCTCGGTGGCGTCCGAACTGATGCTCACCGGGCGCTTCATCAACGCCCAGCGCGCGCTGGCCACCGGGCTGGTGAGCGAGGTGGTGCCCGATGACCAGCTCGAGGCCGCCGCCCAACCCTACATCGACGAGATGCTGGCCACCTCGCCCATGGGCCTGCGCCTGACCAAGGAGGGCCTGAACCTGGCCACCGACGCGCCCTGCCTGGAAGCGGCCATCGCCATCGAGAACCGCAACCAGACCCTGTGCGCCCGCAGCGAAGACTTCGCGGAAGGGCTGCGGGCCTTCATCGAGAAGCGCCCACCGGTGTATCGGGACGCCTGAGCCGGCTGTGGGGCGCTGGCCTGGTGGCGCGCGGCGCCGCAGCCAAAAAGGCAGCGGCGCCGGAGCCCTCAGGGCAGCAGCGCCTCGCCCTCGATCTCCACCTGCGCGGCCGGATCGATCAGGCCCGAGACCTGCACCAGGGTCATGGCCGGGAAGTGCTTGCCCAGGGTCTCGCCCCAGGCCTTGCCCACCGCTGCGCCGGCGCGGTTGAAGGCGCCGATGTCGGTGACATAGGCGCGCAGCATGATCAGGTGCTCGGGGCGACCGCCGGCCGCACGCAGCACCGTCACCAGATTGGCCAGGGCGCGCGCCCACTGGGTGCCCATGTCGGCATCGGCGGCCACGCCGCGCTCACCCGGCAGCACGCCCACCTGACCGGCGATGCGCACCTGGGTGGCGCCGCGCGCCACCACCGCATGGGAGAAGCCGCGCGGGCGCGGCCAGCCCTCGGGCAGAACGGTCTGATAGGCGATGTCGCTCATGCTCGGCTCCGGGTGGGTGGCAGAGCCGGCCCGGAAGGGCCCGCCCTGCGATCAGCTGATGCGATGCGATGCGGTGCGGTGCGGCGCAGGCTCAGCGCGGCGCCATGCGGATGGCGCCGTCGAGCCGGATGCACTGGCCATTGAAGTAGGAGTTGCGCGCGAGCTCCAGCGCCAGGCTGCCGAACTCCTCGGGCTTGCCCAGCCGCTTGGGGAAGGGCACCGAGGCGCTGAGGCTGTCGAGCACATTCTGCGCGGCGCCGAGCATGAGCGGCGTGGCGAAGATGCCGGGCATGATCGAGTTGACGCGGATGCCCAGATCGGAGAGGTCTCGGGCCATGGGCAGCACCAGGCCGTTGACGCCGGCCTTGGCCGAGCCATAGATCACCTGGCCGATCTGGCCATCCTGCGCGGCCACCGAGGCGGTGAGCACGATGCAGCCGCGCTCGCCGTCTTCCAGCGGGGGCAGCGTGGCCATGCCTTCGGCGGCATGCGAGGCAAGCCGGTAGCTGGCCACCAGCGTGCCCTGCACGCCGGCTTCATAGTCGGCGGTGGACAGGCGCTTGAGCTTGCCTGCGGCCTTGTCGAAGGCGAGGGTCTTGCCGCGGCGCGAGGTCATGGCGCAGTGAATGAGCACGCGCTCCTGGCCGATGGCCGCGCGCGCCTTGGCATAGCCGGCCACCACGCTGTCCTCGTCGTTGATGTCCACGCGGCAGAACACGCCACCCACCGCCTTGGCCACCTCTTCGCCCTTGGCCTCGTTGACATCGAAGATGGCCACCTTGGCGCCGGCCGCTGCCAGCGCCATGGCCGCGGCGCGGCCCAGACCCGAGGCGCCGCCGGTGACGACGACGCTGGTGCTTGAATCGATGATCATGTGTGGCTCCTCTGCCCCTGGGGCTGTGGTTTGAATGGGTGACCGGGCCGCCCGCGGCGGGCGCGATGCCCGATTCTATCGGCGCACGCCGGACCCAAGCGGGCGCGCCGCGGAGCGGGGTTCCGGCAACCGCGGGATTGGCCGGACGCTCTGAGCGTCACCGAGCCCCTGAGCGATGAAGGTCAGCACCAGGGCATTGAGGGACACGCCCTCCGCACGAGCGCGCCTAGGCCGGGAGCCCTACCGCCCCTCCCCCGCCCTCACCACCTCGGCCGGCGCCACGGCCGGCACCACCGGGGTGAGACCCTCGAGCACCGCTGCCGGCAGCTGCTCGGCGAGCTGCGCCACGGTGAAGAGCGAGCCGTCGTTGCCGAGGGTCTTGAACGCTTCGCCGTACCAGTAGGTGTGGATGCGGCCCTTCTCCACATGGAACACATGGCCGTTGATGGCGTGCGCGCCCTCGGTACACAGATAGCCCACCAGCGGCGCGATGTGCTCGGGGCCGCGGCCGACGAAGAAGCGGTCGTACTGCTCCTGGGTGATGAGGCCGGACTCGAGCTTGCGCTTCTGGTTGGCGATCACGGCCTCGGTCATCATCATGCGGGTGTCGGCCGCCGGGCACAGCGCGTTGCAGGTGATGCCGAAGCGCGCGGTCTCCTTCGCGATGGAGCGCGTGAGGCCGATGATGCCGGCCTTGGCCGCACTGTAGTTGCACTGGCCGAGCGAGCCCTTGAAGGCATCCGACGAGAAGTTGACGATGCGCCCGTAGCCCTCGCGCCGCATGTACTTGATGGCGTGATGCGACATCGCCCAGTGGCCCTTCAGGTGCACGCTGATGACCGCGTCGAAGTCGTCCTCGGTCATGTTCCAGATCATCCGCTCGCGCAGCATGCCGGCCACATTCACCAGGATGTCGATGCCGCCGAAGCTCTCGACGCACTGGGCGACCATGCGGCCGGCCTTCTGGTAGTCGGCCACGCTGTCGTGGTTGGCCACCGCGGTGCCGCCAGCCGCGCGGATCTGCGCCACCACCTCGTCGGCCGGGCGCTCGTCGGTGGGCTCGCCGCTGCGTCCCACGCCGGTGTCGTTGACCACCACGCGCGCGCCCTCGCGCGCGAGCAGCAGGGCCACCTCGCGGCCGATGCCGCGGCCGGCGCCGGTGACGATGGCCGATCTTCCTTCCAGGTGCATGGGAGTTCTCCGATTGGGGGTCTGAAGGCGGTCGCGCAGCGGCGCCCGGCAGTGCGAGGCCGGCTCAGCCCAGCAGGCCGCGCTGCGCGGCCAGGCGCAGGCTGGTTGCCACATCGATGACAAGCGGGCCGTCGCGGCGCACGCACACGGTGGCCTGCTCGCCCGCGGCAAGTTCGCGCAGCCGGTCGCCATCGAAGGCCACCACGCCCGGCCCGGTGAAGACCACCGGCTCGCCCAGCGCCAGCGCCTGCCAGCGGCTCACCCGCACCTCGCCGAAGAGGCCGGGCGAGATTGGCGCGCGCAGCGCCCGGCCCGAGCCGAGTTCCACCGCAAGACCAAGATCATCGGCAAAACCCACCGGTTGCAGGAAGCCGCCGATCGGCGACATGCCTACCGACGCGGGCTCGGCGCGGGTAAGCACCAGCGCTGCCAGCCGCGCCGGATCGAAGGGCAGCAGATTGCCGGGATGGTCATCGCGCAGCAGCACCGCATCGATCACGCCGAGGTCCTGCCAGTGATCGGCGCTCACATGGACCAGCTTGCAGCGCGCGCCCGCCTCCTGCGGCGCAAGGCGGCCGCTGGCCACCAGGCCCGCCGCCAGACCCGCGCTGGTGGCCTCGACCATCACCGGGAACACATTGTTGGTGCCGGTGGACAGCGGCACCAGCGGCACATCGGGCCAGGCGCTGGCAATCAGGCGGTTGGTGCCGTCACCGCCCAGCGAGACCATGGCCGTGCAGCCGGCCTCGCGCGCGGCGCGCACCGCGGCCAGGGTATCGGCCGGGCCATGGGTGAGGCCGACATCGAGCACCCGCACCCGTGCGCGCATCGGCAACCGTTCCAGTGCCCCTTCCGAGATGCGGTAGGGCTCCTTGAGCACCAGGATCTCGTCCACGCCCATCGCATCGAGCCCGGTGGCGATGCGCGCGACCAGGTCGCGCTTGAGCTCATGGGTGGTGGTGCTGGCGCGCGCGGCCAGCCGCCGGACATCGCGGCCCGACATGGGATTGGCGATGATCGCGGCCCGACCGGGCATGGCGGGCAGCGCGCCGGGCTCAGCCCTGCGCGAGCTTGTCCTGGGTGCGGGTGTCGAAGTCGCTGGCGTCGTGCCGCTCGTGCAGCTGACTGGCCGGATCGCCCATCACCCGGTTGACCATGCGCCCGCGCTTGACCGCGGGGCGTTGCGCGACAGCGTCGGTCCAGCGCTGCACATGCCGGTACTCGTCCACCTGCAGGAACTCGCCGGCGCCGTAGAGCAGACCCTTGGCGAGCGCGCCGTACCAGGGCCAGATGGCGATGTCGGCGATGGTGTAGTCGTCGCCCGCCATGTAGGCGTTCTCGGCGAGGTGGCGGTCGAGCACATCGAGCTGGCGCTTGGTCTCCATCGCGAAGCGGTCGATGGCGTACTCGATCTTGGTGGGCGCGTACGCGTAGAAGTGACCGAAGCCGCCGCCGAGGTAGGGCGCGCTGCCCATCTGCCAGAACAGCCACGACAGGCAGGCGGCGCGGGCCTCGCCCTGCGCCGGCAGGAAGGCGCCGAACTTCTCGGCCAGGTGCATGAGGATGGCGCCCGACTCGAACACGCGGATGGGCTTGGGCCCGCTGCGATCGACCAGCGCCGGGATCTTGGAGTTGGGGTTGGCAGCCACGAAGCCGCTGCCGAACTGCTGGCCCTCGTTGATGCGGATGAGCCAGGCGTCGTACTCGGCGCCGGTGTGGCCAGCGGCCAGGAGCTCCTCGAACATCACCGTGACCTTCACGCCGTTGGGCGTGCCCAGCGAGTAGAGCTGGAAGGGATGCCGACCCACCGGCAGTTCATGGTCATGCGTGGGCCCGGCGATCGGCCGGTTGATGTTGGCAAAGCGCCCGCCGCTGGCCTTGTTCCAGGTCCAGACCTTGGGCGGGATGTATTCGGTGCTGTCGCTCATGAGAGGGGGCTTCCGGGGTGGGGGTCAGTCGAGCTGGATGTTCTCGCGCCTGATGATGTCGGCCCAGCCAGCCGATTCGATGCGGATGCGCTCGCTGAACTCCTTCGGGCCGAGGAGATCGACATCGCCGTGGGGCAGCAGCTGTCGCACCAGATTGGGGTCGTCCTTGATCGACGCCAGCGCGGCATGGAGCCTGTCGATGATGGCGGGCGGGGTCTGCGCGGGCGCGAACAGGCCCAGCCAGAAGGTGACATCGATCTGCGGGTAGCCGGCTTCCTTCAGGGTGGGCACCTCGGGAAGGTCGCGCCAGCGCCGCGTGCCGGTGACCGCGAGCGCGGTGAGCTTGCCGGCCTTGATGGGCGGCACCGCCAGCGGGGTGTCGATGAAGGCATCGACCTCCTTGGCGAGCACGCCGAGCTGGGAGGCCACCGCGCTCTTGTAGAGCACCTCGTTGGCCTTGATGCCGGCGTGATTGTTCAGGATGCGGAAGGTCAGGCCGGTGATGTTGCCGGGGCCGGCCGCCGCATAGCTGAGCGCGCCCGGCCGGGCCCTGGCCCAGCTCACCAGCTCGGCCACCGTGCGGATGGGCCCGGTGCGTTCGTTGGTCGGGTTGACCACGAGGATCAGCGGCGCCGAGGTCACGGGCGTGACCGGCACGAAGTCCGCCATGCTGTAGCCGAGCTTGCGGTACAGATGCGGATTGACCGTCATGCTGCTGGAGTTGGTGACCAGCAGGGTGTAGCCGTCAGGGGCGGCGCGGGCCACCTCGGTGGCACCGATGACGCCGTTGGCGCCGGGCTTGTTGATGACCACCACCGGCTGGCCGAGGCGGGTGCGCAGCTGTTCAGCCGCCACCCGCGCGATGGTGTCGGTGGTGGTGCCCGCGGCAAAGCCCACCAGGATCTGGATGGGCTTGCTCGGGAATGACTGCGCCGGCGACTGCGCGGCGACAGGCGACGCGGCGACGGCGGCACCCGCGGCAAGCAGCCCGCCGAGCATCCGCCGCCGCCCGGAGGGGGCGGCGGGTTTCATCAGCAAGGTCCCTGGATCAGGCCTTCTTCTTCACCAGGAGGGCCAGGATGGCCTCGAGGTGGTCGTCGGCCATCTTGCGCATTTCTTCATCGGTGCGGTCCTGGACCGGATGCGGCACGAACACATACGCCGGATCGGTGCCCAGGGCCTTGGACTGAACCGCGGCCGCATCGATGAACTCGGTGGTGGCCACCCCCACGCTGGGGATGCCGCTGGCTTCGAGATCTGCGAGGTCATGCGTACAGCACGACGTGCAGGAGCCTCAGTCAGCCAGACCTTCGATGACCACATTGACCTCGCCCACGATCTGATGCCGCAGGGGCACCGGCGCGGGCTTGGCCACGGTGGGCTTCATGTAACGCCGCACCGCCACGCCACGCTGCGTGAGCAGCGACTCGAGGCGATCAAGGAAGACATCGCCACGCGGCTTGGAGATGTCGAGCAGGCCCACGGTGAGGCCCTGCAACTGCTCGGGCCGCGCCAGGCGCGGTCGAGACGAGGCCGACTGTTCGGCAGTCGGGTCGAGGATGACGGTCACGATTTCACCTCCCTGTTGACGGGTACGGATCCGGCGAAACCGCCGGAGGTCCATCCCCCGATGATGCCCGAGAACATGCCGGCACCACCGCCGGCACGCACGATCAGCAGCCCGCCATTGCGCAGCTTGTTGCGCGAGGCGCCGCCCGCCGTGGCGGGCAGGCCTTCATCGATGCCCTTGGCGCCACGCACCAGCTCGGCGATGGGCACCTCGCAGAGCCGGTACAGCTCCTCGAGCAGGCGGGCCTTGCTCCAGCCGGCGGCACGGAAGGTGCGCTCATGCTCGGGGCTGACCACCAGCATGGCATCGCAGGCCGGCGCGAGCTTGACGTTGTGCAGCACCTTGAGCGACTCGGCAAAGCTGCGGGCGAGGCTCTCAGGGGTGCGCGATTTCTGGTCGACCACGCCCTGCAGGCCATAGCCGGCGAAGACCGTGACCGCCGACACGCCGCGGGCCACGCCGAAATCGGCCGACAGCGGCTCCCAGCAGGAGCCTTCCTCGTCTTCGGCGAAGCAGTAGGTGTACTTGCCGGGATTGCCCAGCGTGGCGCGGTCGACCTCCTGGGGCCGGCCGCCGCCGACATTGCGGATGACCAGCTGCAGCGCGCGGCCGATGGTGGCGTTGGCGCGGTTGCCCTGGCCCAGCGCATTGCCGCGCGCGTTCATGCCGATCTGGCGGCGTACCGGGCCGTTGACCACCACCACCGGCCCCACGAACATGGTGGTGGCCAGCACCCCGTGCCATGAGAAGGCGGGGTCGAGCGCAGCCTCGACCGCGGCCAGCACCACCGGCAGGTACTCGGGCTTGCAGCCGGCCATGACGGCGTTGATGGCCACCTTCTCGACGGTGAGCGGCACCAGGTTGGGCGGGCACAGGCCGAGCAGCTCCTGGGGGTCGCGGGTGGTGCCGCCGAGCATGCGCAGCACACGCTTCTGGGTGGGCGGCACCACCGGCAGGCCGTCGGTCCAGCCGCGCTCGAAGATGGCCTCGATCTCGTCTTCATCGTCACCGAAGCTCACCTGCCGGGCGGTGAGGCCGGTCTGGCCGAAGCGGATGCGCAGGTCTTCGAGCTTGCCCGGCTCGACATTGAGCGCGCCGCAGCCCGGACGCAGCGCGGGCAGGCCGGCGCCCAGGCCGGCCGAGCCGCTGACCCGCTCCCACTCGGCGCGGTCCCAGCCGAAGGTGCGGGCGGTCTCAGCGCCGCCACTGCGGCGGATGAGGGTGGGCACGATCTCGATGCCGAGCTGATGGGAGACATCGAGCCCGGTGTCGTCGAGCCGGCCGGCGATGGAGGCCGGAAAGCCGGGGTCGTCCTGGGTGTAGACGGCGAGCGCGCCAGCGGCGGCAAGCTGGGCGAGCACCGGCTCGATGAGCTCGCAGGTGGGACAGTCGCGCTTGACCACGGCCACGAGGCCATCGGCGGGCAGGCTCACCACGGGTGCGGTCATGCGGTCTCCGGAATCAGGGCCCGCTCTCGCGCGGCGGGTGCGTCGAGTGTAAGTCAGGCGTGCCGGGGTGGGGGAACGCCGGTACCGAGAACAGCGCGAGTTCATGGCGCGCCACCGCAGCCCGGGCCCAGAAGGCCAGCCCTTCAGGGTTGTTGCGGAACACGGTGAGGTGGGCCTTCTCGATGCCGAGCGCGCGCAGGCCGGCGATCGAGGCCGCGAGCAGCGCGCTGGCCAGGCCCTGGCGGCGGTGGTCGGTGTCGACCGCGAGGTGGTAGATCATGCCGCGCCGGCCGTCATGGCCGCACAGGATGGTGCCCACCAGCCGCGGCCCGGCCTGGGCCACGAAGCTCAGCCCGGGGTTGCGGGCCAGGAAGGCCGCCACCGGCTGCTCGGCATCGGCCGCGCTCAGGCCCACGCCCGGCGTGCGCCGCCACAGCGCCAGCGCCTGGGCATGGTCGGCGGCAACGAAGGGGCGCAGCGGCGGGCGCATGGACGGCCGGCGCTGCCGGTGGATGCGGGCGGGTGCGGGCGGGTGCGGGCAGGCGGGTACGGACCTGCGCCTGCCTCAGCCGCGGCCCACGAAGGGCATCTTGGTGGCCATGACCGTCATGAACAGCACGTTGGACTCCAGCGGCAGCCCGGCCATGTGCAGCACCGAACGGGCGACATGCTCGACATCCATGCGCGGCTCGACCCGCATGCTGCCGTCGGCCTGCGGCACGCCGTTGGCCATGCGCTCGGTCATCTCGGTGACCGCATTGCCGATGTCGATCTGGCCGACCGCGATGTCGTACTTGCGGCCATCGAGCGCGCCCGAGCGGGTGAGCCCGCTCACCGCATGCTTGGTCGAGGTGTAGGGCGCCGAGTTGGGCCGCGGCGCGTAGGCCGAGATGGAGCCGTTGTTGACGATGCGCCCGCCCCGCGGGTTCTGGTCCTTCATCACCCGGAAGGCCTGCTGCATGCAGAGGAAGGTGCCGGTGAGGTTGGCATTGACCACGGTCATCCACTGAGCGTAGCTGAGGTCCTCCAGCGGAAGGGGCGGCGCGCCGGTGCCGGCATTGTTGAAGAGGAAGTCCAGGCGGCCGAAGCGGGCCACCGCGGCATCGAAGAGCGCGCGCACCGAGTCGGGGTTGCCGACATCGGTGGGTACCGCCAGGGCGGCCGAGCCGCGCTCGCCGGCGGCGGCGATGGTGGCGGCCAGCGCATCGGCACGGCGCCCGGCCAGCACCACCTGCCAGCCGGCGTTCAGAAAGGCGAGCGCGGTGGCGCGGCCCACGCCGCTGCCCGCGCCGGTGATGAGGGCGACTTGGTTCTGTCCAGACATGGGATGCCTCCGGTGGGGAAGGCCTGCGAGCTTACCCGAGGCGGCTCGAGGGCGGGCGTGGGCGCCGCTAGGGCCGTCCCAGATAGAGGTACAGGGTGGAGCGGCCGCGCTCGCCGAAGCCCAGGCCCAGATAGACCGGGCCGAGCCCGGTGCTCGCCCCCATGAAGAGGCTGGCACCGGTGTGCCAGCGCGGCTCGGTGAAGGGCACATAGGGCTTCTCCATGCGCCCGGCCTCGAGGGAAGCGCCAAGGTACAGCCCGGTGCCGAAGGGCCGCGGCAGCGGCATGACCCGGTTGTAGTACATGAGGCGCGCGTACTGCATGGAGGAGCCGAGCAGCTGGTTGATCTGCAGGCCCGACAGGTTGAGAAAGCCGCCGAGCGTGAACGCGTCGAGCGCGGGCAACTCGCCGCCGGGGCTGGAGCCCACCCGGCCGAGCAGGTTGAAGGTGTGCGGGCCGCGGCTGAAGGCGCCCTGAGCCAGCGCCGCCCGCCGCGTGTAGCGAAGCTCGCCCCCCAGCATCTCGCGCGCCAGGTAGGCGGCGCTGTCGAGCGCCCAGCCCTGGCGGGGAAAGTCGAGGGAATCGAGCTGGTCCATGCTCAGCCGCGCGGCAACCCCGCCGTGGCGGTACTTCTCCTCGAGGAGGATGGGCAGACCCACCTGGGTGCTGTTGCTGCGCCGGCCGGCCACCAGGCCGATGCGGGCATCGAAGAGCGCACTCTGGGCGCCCACCATCAGCTCGGCCTGGTCGTTGCGCACCGAGTAGTCGGTGACCCGGGTGTCGTTCATGAACAGGCTGAGCGGCCGGCTCTCGGTGCTCAGGCGCGGCAACAGGTACAGGCGGCCATCGGGCGAGAGCGGCTGCATCAGCTGGGTGAGCAGGCGCTGGGTGCGGCCCACCTGCAGCAGCGAGGTCCACTCGCCGCCCAGGGAGTTGACCCAGGTACGGGTGTGCAGCACCGGCACATTGAAGTAGGTGTTCGACTTGGAGTCGACGGCCGCGCCCATGCCGAGCAGCAGATAGTTCGGCCCCAGGCTGCGCTCGCCGGGCTGGATCCAGAGCACACCGCTGCCCTGCTCGGGAACGATGCGGTAGTTCACCTGCGAGAAGTCGCCGCGGGCCATGAGGGCGGCGATGTCGCGATGCAGGGTCTCGCGGTCGAGCGGCACGCCCTCGGCCTGATGGCGCACCTGCGCCTCGACGACCACCGGATTGACGAAGCGGGTGGGGCCGATGCGGATCTGGTCGACGCGCTCCGGGGGCCGGGCCCAGGCGCGGCGCGCATCGGCGAGCGCCTGGTACTCGGCAGCGGGCACGGCCAGCGCGCGCAGGGCCGGGCCGCGCAGCTGCGCGGCTCGCTCGCCAGACGGGATGCCGGCCACACCGCGGCCGAAGTCGGTGGAACCGATGGGGCCGAGGTCAGGGGTGATCAGCAGGTCGCGCCCGTTCAGCTCGGCCAGCGAGCGCCGGACATTGTCCTCGATGAGGATGTTGACCATCTGCGCGGCCACGCCGATCAGCGACTGCAGTTCGTCCTCGCGCAGCAGCGGGCTGCCGACATCGACGGCGATGACCACATCGGCGCAGAGCTTGCGCACCACATCCACCGGCAGGTTGCGGCTGAGGCCGCCGTCGACCAGCAGGCGCTCCTGCTCGCGCACCGGCGCGAAGCCCGAGGGCACCGACATGCTGGCGCGCACGGCGCGCACCAGGCTGCCGCGCTCGAGCACCACCATGTCGCCGCGCACCAGGTCGGTGGCCACGGCGCGGAAGGGCACGCCGAGCTGGTCGAAGCTGGCGAGCTCGGTGCTCACACCGAGCAGCTCATGCAGCAGCAGCTCCACCTTGTGGCCGGCGCTCAGGCCCGGCGCGGCGCGCAGGCCGCTGGCATCGACCCCTAGCGTGACGCCGAGCTGGGGCAGGCGCTCGGCCTGCTTGGTCCGGTAGGCCTGCTCGGTGCGCGCGACCTCGTCGACGAAGATGTCGCCCCAGTCGACCCGGCGCAGGCGCGCCTCGATCTCGTCGGGCGACAGGCCGGCGGCATAGGCCGCGCCCACCGCCGCGCCCGCGCTGGTGCCGGCGATGCAGTCGACCGGCACGCGCATCTGCTCGAGCACGCGCAGCACGCCGACATGCGCGAAGCCGCGGGCGCCGCCGCCCGACAGGGCCAGGCCGATGCGCGGGCGCGCGGACGAGGCGGCGGACGCCGCACCGTCTGACGACGAGGGCTGGCCCCACGCCGCACCCGTGAGGGTGAGGGCGAACACGAGGGCAATGGCCCGCGACCGATGCCGGGGCGGCGGGCTGCACGGCACGGTGGCGACTTCCTGGAAGGGCGACGGATTCATGGACGGCAGGCGAGGTGCGGCGTGGTGGGTGGCGGCCGCAACCCCGGGATTATCATCGCAGCCACTGTCCGCCGGAGCATCCGATGAGCGCCAAACCCCGCAAGAAGCCCGAAGAACTGCGCAGCCACCGCTGGTATGGCGTGAACGACCTGCGCTCCTTCGGCCACCGCTCGCGCACCGCGCAGATGGGCTATCACCGCAGCGAATACGCCGGCAAGCCGGTGATCGCCATCATCAACACCTGGAGCGAGATCAACCCCTGCCACACCCACTTCCGCCAGCGCGCCGAGGAGGTCAAGCGCGGGATCTGGCAGGCAGGCGGCTTCCCGGTGGAGATGCCCGCCATCTCGCTCTCGGAGCCCTTCCAGAAGCCCACCACCATGCTCTATCGCAACCTGCTCGCGATGGAGACCGAGGAGCTGCTGCGCTCCTACCCGGCCGACGGCTGCGTGCTGATGGGCGGCTGCGACAAGACCACCCCGGCCCTGATCATGGGCGCGCTGTCGATGAACCTGCCGGCGATCTTCGTGCCGGCCGGTCCGATGCTGCGCGGCGACTACAAGGGCGGCTTTCTGGGCAGCGGCAGCGACACCTGGAAGTACTGGGCCGAACTGCGCGCCGGCAACATCAGCGAGCAGGACTGGCGCGACGTGGAAGAGGGCATCGCGCGCTCGCCGGGCCACTGCATGACCATGGGCACGGCCTCGACCATGACCAGCGCCACCGAGGCGATGGGCCTCACCCTGCCCGGCGCAGCCTCGATACCGGCGCCCGACTCACGCCATGCGCAGATGGCCACGCTTTCGGGCAAGCGCATCGTGGACATGGTCTGGGAAGATCTGTGCATTCGAGACATCGTCGATGCCCGCGCCATCCACAACGCCGTGACCACCGTGCTCGCGCTGGGCGGCTCCACCAATGCCATCGTGCACCTGATCGCGCTGGCGCGGCGCGCCGGCGTGGCGCTCGATCTCGAGCGATTCGACGCGCTGGCCCGCGGCACCCCGGTGCTGGCCGATGTCCGGCCTTCGGGGCGTTTCCTGATGGAAGACTTCTACTACGCGGGCGGGCTGCGCGGCCTGCTGTCGCGCATCACCGACCTGCTCGAGACCGACGCGCCGACCGTCAACGGCCGCACGCTGGGCGAGAACCTCGAGGGCGCGGCCGTGCACAACCCCGAGGTGATCCGCCCGCGCGACACCCCGCTGGTGGCCAGCGATGGCCTGGCGGTGCTGCGCGGCAACCTCGCGCCCGACGGCGCGGTGATCAAGCCCCCGGCCATGGAAGCGCATCTGCAGCGCCACACCGGCCCGGCGGTGGTCTTCGACGACTACAACGACATGGCCGCGCGTATCGACGATCCGGCGCTGCCCGTCACGGCCGACTCGGTGATCGTGCTGCGCAGCGCCGGCCCGCAGGGCGCGCCGGGCATGCCCGAGTGGGGCCAGCTGCCCATCCCGCGCAAGCTGCTGCAGCAGGGCGTGCGCGACATGGTGCGCATTTCGGACGCCCGCATGAGCGGCACCAGCTACGGCGCCTGCGTGCTGCATGTGGCGCCCGAGTCGCATGTCGGCGGGCCGCTCGCGCTGGTGCGCGATGGCGACCTCATCGAACTCGACGTGCCGGGCCGGCGCCTCGAACTGAAGGTCGACGAGGCCGAGCTGGCCGCGCGCCGCGCCGCCTGGACGCCGCCCGCACCGCGCTTTTCGCGCGGCTTCGGCGCGCTCTACCTGAAGCATGTCAGCCAGGCCAACGAGGGCTGCGATTTCGACTTCCTCGGCGAGCAGGCCGCAGCACCCCACGGCGACCCCGAGATCCACTGACACCGTGAACGCATCCGCCATGCCGGCCCGCCACGTTCCGCAGCCCCGGAGCAACGCATGAACGCCCTCGCGGCCGACGCCTTCGACGCCGACGTCGCCATCGTGGGCGCCGGCCCGGTCGGCCTCACGCTGGCCAACAGCCTCGGCGCGCACGGCGTCTCGGTGCGGCTGATCGAACGCCTCGAGGGTCTGATCGACTATCCGCGCGCGATCGGGATCGACGACGAATCGCTGCGCACGCTGCAGGGCGTGGGGCTGGCCGATCGGGTGCAGGCGCACATCACGCCCGACCAATGGATGCGCTTCACCACCGCCGACGGGCGCTGCTTCGCCTCGATCGAGCCGCGCACCGACGAGTTCGGCTGGTCACGGCGCAACGCCTTCATCCAGCCGCAGGTCGATCGCATCCTGCACGAGGGGCTGGCGCGCTTTCCGGGCGTGCAGGTGCTGTTCGGCCAGGCGCTGGCCGGCTTCACGCAGGACGACGACGGGGTCACGCTCGAACTCGAGGCCGGCGAGCCGCAGCATGGCGCGGCCTCCGACGGCTCTGCCGCCCCCGACGGCTCCGCGCCCACCGACGCCGGCCCCGCGCGCCGCGCGCTGCGCGTTTCCCAGGAGCCCACGTCATGAATGCACGCGATGCCGACCGCGCCGTCTCGTCCGCGGCGCACGCCCCATCCCGGGCAAACGCCACCGCGCCGCGCGCCTTCCTCGGCCTGTCGCATTCGCCCCTCATCGGCCTGAACCCGGTCGCGCCCGAGGTCGGTGCGGCCCTGCAGGCCGCCATTGCCGACGCCCGCGCGCGGGTGCGCGCCTTCGACCCGGAGCTGGTGGTGATTGCCGGCCCCGACCACTACCACGGCTTCTTCAACGAGCTGATGCCGCCCTTCTGCCTGGGCACGCAGGCCACCGCGGTGGGCGACTGGGATACGCCGGCGGGCGCGCTGTGGGACGGGCTGGACACGCCGCCGCTGGTGCCGCTCTTCATGAACGCCGTGGCGCCGCCGGGCATTCCACGGATCGGCCGTTGCCTGGCGCTCGGTCAGGCGATCGGCCGCTTCCTCGATGCGCTGCCGCGTCGCACGCTGCTGATTGGCAGCGGCGGGCTGTCGCACGAGCCGCCAGTGCCCACGCTCGATCATCCCGACCCGGCGGTGCGCGAGCGCATCACCGTGCGCAGCGACCCCGACCCGGCCAGCTTCGGCGCGCGCAAGCAGCGGGTGATGGCCCACGGCATGGCGCTGGCCGCGGGCGATGCCCGCCACAAGCCGCTCAATCCGGCATGGGATGCGCGCTGGCTCGACGCGCTGGAGAGCGGCCGCCTCACCGATCTGCTGGCCCTGGACGAAGACGCCATCACCCGCGAGGCGGGCCTGTCGGCGCACGAGTCCAAGACCTGGCTGATCGCGCGCGCCGCCACCGGCGCGGCCACCTGCGAGTTTCGCCACTACCAGGCCATACCCGAGTATGTCGCGGGCTTCGGCGTGATGTTCGCGCGGAGCACGGCGTAAGCCGGCGCCGGGCGCCCGCGGCTCAGCGTGGCGCCCGCCCCGCGCCGAAGACGATCGACTGCCCGGGCACCAGCATCCGGAACCGCGCCTCAGGGATGCCGGCCCCGCGCAGCGCCGCGCGCAGGTCCTCGATGGGCGCCTCGTAGGGCTCGTCGGTGAGCTGGAAAGTGCCCCAGTGGATACCGATCGACAGCGGACCGCCCAGGGCCTGGTGCAGGCGCACCGCCTCGTGCGGGTTCACATGCTGGGCCGCCATGAACCAGCGCGGCTCGTAGGCGCCCACCGGCAGCGCGGCGAGATCGAAGGGCCCCAGGCGCTGGCCGATCACGGCGATGTCGTTGGTCCAGCCGGTGTCGCCGGCGAAGTAGGCGCGCAGCGCGGGATGGTGCAGCACCCAGCCGCCCCAGAGCGTGCGGTTGCGGTCCCACAGCCCCCGCCCGCTCCAGTGGTGCGCGGGCACGAAGTGGAAGACCGCCTCGCCCACCGCGTGGCGCTCCCACCAGTCGAAGCCCTTCACGTTGTCGATGCCCTGCTCGCGCATCCAGGCATCGACGCCGAGCGGCACCAGGAACAGGGGCGAGCCGCCGGACTGGGCGGCGAGTTCGCGCACGGTGGGCAGGTCGAGGTGGTCGTAGTGGTTGTGCGAGATGAGCACGACGTCGATGCGCCCCAGCCGGCGCGCCTCCTCGGGCACCGGGTGCAGACGCTTCGGGCCGAGCAGCTGGGGCAGCGGCGAGGCGCGCTCGGAGAAATGCGGGTCGGTGAGCACGCGCAGGCCGCCGACCTCGAACAGCAGCGTGGCATGACCGAACCAGGCCACCCGGGTGGCCGCGGCCCCGGCGCGCGCGGCCTGAGCGGCGCCGGCCGGTGCACCGCCCGCGCCGGCATCGACACCCACCGGCAGGACGCGCCAGGTGTCGGCCCCGTCCGGCGGGTCGGCCGCTGGCGAACGCCAGGCCAGGGGCAGCGAGGCCCAGGCCGCGGCGATGCGATCGGGATGGACCATCGCGTCGAGGTCGAGGTCGCGTCGCGACCACCACCAGCGCAGCAGATCGCCCGGCGGCTTGTTCACCCGCGTGCCGTCGCTGTTGACGAAGCCGTCATCGCGGTGATGCGCCGCGGGAGGCCGGTTGCCCGAGATGGCCACCGGGGCGCAGGCGCCCAGCAGCAGCGCCAGCGCCAGCAGCAAGGGCGCGAGCAGCAGCGGCATCCGGAGCGCCGGCCGACCGGCAGCGGCGGGATCGGCCGGTGATGCCATGTCAGTCCATCTGCGTGACGAACTTGGTGTTGAGGTAGCCGTCGAAAGTCTCGGTGCCGCCCTCGCTGCCGATGCCGCTGTCCTTGATGCCGCCGAAGGGCGTCTCGGCCAGCGCCTGCCCGAAGTGGTTGATGTTGACCATGCCTGACTCGATGCCGTTCTGCACCGCCAGCGCGTTCTTCGTGGAGGTGGTGAAGGCGTAGGAGGACAGGCCGTAGGGCAGCGAGTTGGCGCGGGCCAGCACCTCGTCGACCGTCTTGAAGGGCACGCAGGGCGCGATCGGGCCGAAGGGCTCGCTGGTCATCACCAGGCTGTCGTCGGGCACATGGGTGAGCACGGTGGGCGCGAAGAAGTTGCCGATCTCGCCCAGCCGCTCGCCGCCGACCTCCACCTTCCCGCCGCGGGCGCGGGCATCGTCGATGAACTGCGCCATCGCCGGCAGCCGGCGGTCATGGGCGAGCGGCCCCATGCGCACATCGGCCTGCAGACCCGAGCCCACCTTGACCTCGCGGGTCTTCTCGATGAAGCGGGCGACGAAGCGGTCGAAGGCCTTCTCCTGGATGTAGAAGCGGGTGGGCGACACGCAGACCTGGCCGGCATTGCGGAACTTGAAGCCCACCAGCAGGTCGCAGGCGCGGTCGATCTCGGCGTCATCGAAGACGATCACCGGCGAGTGGCCGCCGAGCTCCATGGTGACGCGCTTCATGTGCCCGCCGGCCATCGCGGCGAGCTGCTTGCCCACCGGCACCGAGCCGGTGAACGAGACCTTGCGCACGATCGGCGACTTGATCAGGTATTCGGAGACCTCGCCCGGCACGCCCCAGACCAGGTTGAGCACGCCCGGAGGCAGGCCGGCCTCGTGGAACATGCGCGCAATGGCCACCACCGCGCTGGGCGCGTCCTCGGGGCCCTTGATGACGATGGTGCAGCCCGCGCCGATGGCCGCCGCGATCTTGCGGATGGCCTGGTTGTAGGGGAAGTTCCAGGGCGTGAAGGCGGCGCACACGCCGATGGGCTCGCGCAGCACCATCTGGCGCACATTGGGCAGGCGCGGCGGGATCACCCGACCGTAGATGCGCCGGCATTCCTCGGCATGCCACTCGCAGTGCTCCGAGCAGGACACCACTTCGCCCACGGCCTCGGCCACCGGCTTGCCCATGTCGAGGGTGATGTTGCGGCCGATGTCCTTGGCCCGCTCACGCGAGAGCTCGGCCACCTTGCGCAGGATGCGGCTGCGCTCCAGCGGCGAGCTGTGGCGCCAGGTCTGGAAGGCGCGCTGCGCCGCGTTCAGGGCCCGATCGAGGTCGGCGCGGGTGGCATGCGGCAGCCTGGCGAAGGCCTTGCCGGTGGCGGGGTCGAAGACATCCTGCTCGCGACGGCCGCCGCCCTTGAGGAATTCCCCGTCGATGTAGAGGCAGAGGTCTTCGTAGCCGGCATAGGCGACGGCGGCCTGCTCGAGCGAGATGGCGGTGTTCATGGTGTCTCCTGGGGGATGCGATGGACCGGCGGCAGGGGCTGCCGCAATGCAGCGGCGACGGTATCGGCAAACGCGATGCCGCGCAACGGCGTGGCGCCGACGCTGGCATGATCAGGTTTCCAGCCGAACGCCGAGGGCGCCATGACGAGCTTCAACCTCACCCAGTCGCTGCACCGGACCATCCAGCAGAAGCCGCGCGGCATCGCCACGCGCTTCCAGGGCCGCGAACACACCTGGACGCAGTTCGGCGACCGGGTGGCGCGCCTGGCCGGCGCGCTGCAGGCCCTGGGCGTGAAGCCCGGCGACCGGGTGGCCATGATGGCGATGAACGCCGACCGCTACCTCGAGTACTACTACGCCACCTGGTGGGCGGGGGCGGTGGTCAATCCGGTGAACATCCGCTGGAGCGCGGCCGAGGTGGCCTATTCGCTCGACGACTGCGACACCCGCATCCTGATCGTCGATGATGCCTTCGCCGGCGTGGTGGAGACCCTGCGTGCCCAGACCCGGGTGCCGCTCACCGTGCTCTACTGGGGCAAGGGCGACACCCCGGCGGGCATGCGCAGCACCGAGGCGCTGATCGCCGAGGCCGCGCCGGTGCCCGACGCGATGCGCTCGGGCGACGACCTCGCCGGCATCTTCTACACCGGCGGCACCACCGGCTTTCCCAAGGGGGTGATGCTCACCCACCTGAATCTCGCCTCGAACGCGATCTCGAATGTGGCCGAGGGCATCGTGATGCCGGGTGGCATCACGCTGTTCGCCGCGCCGATGTTCCACCTCGCCAACGGGGCAGCCATGCTCGCCAGCATGAACCTGGGCAACACCACGGTGTTCGTGCCCTCGTTCACGCCCACCGGCGTGCTCGAGAGCATCCAGAACGAGGGCGCCTCGCAGATGCTGCTGGTGCCCACCATGATCCAGATGCTGGTCGACCATCCCGATCTGAAGCAGTACGACACCCGCGCCCTGCGTCAGGTGCTCTACGGCGCCTCGCCGATCAGCGAGGGGGTGATGAAGCGGGCACTGGAGGCCTTCCCGAACGCCGGCTTCGCCCAGGCCTACGGCATGACCGAGCTCTCGCCCTGCGCCACCATCCTGCCGGCCTGGTACCACACCGCCGAGGGCCAGAAGGCCGGCAAGATGCGCTCGGGCGGGCGGGCCACGCTCACCGCCGAGGTGCGCATCGTCGATGCCGACGACAACGAGGTGCCCCGCGGCACCGTGGGCGAGGTCTGCGTGCGCGGCCCCGGCGTGATGCAGGGCTACTGGAACAAGCCCGAGCTCACCGCCACCGCGCTGCGCGGCGGCTGGATGCACACCGGCGACGCCGCCTACATGGACGAGGACGGCTTCGTGTTCGTGGTCGACCGGGTGAAGGACATGATCATCACCGGCGGCGAGAATGTGTATTCGGCCGAGGTCGAGAACGCGGTGGGCCGGCATCCCGCGGTGGCCTCGTGCGCGGTGATCGGCATTCCCAGCGAGCGCTGGGGCGAGGCGGTGCATGCGGTGATCGTGCTCAAGCCCGGGCACAGCGCCAGCGCCGACGAGATCATGGCCCACTGCAAGACACTGATCGCCAATTACAAGTGCCCGCGCAGCGTGGCCTTCGTGGACGCGCTGCCGCTGTCGGGCGCGGGCAAGATTCTCAAGACGAAGCTGCGCGAGCCCCACTGGGAGGGGCGGCAGCGCAATGTGGCCTGAGTGGCAGAAGGTGGCGCGCCCGGCAGGAATCGAACCTGCGACCCTTGGCTTCGGAGGCCAATACTCTATCCCCTGAGCTACGGGCGCGTAGCGGGGAGCGCGTGATGACCGCCCCCCGAGAGAAGACGGCGAGGATACCCGGATTTCAGGAACCCGTCCAAGCGCGGCCGGGCGCGGCGGGCGCCCCGCAGGCCTGCGGTATCTTGCGTGGATTGCCGCTCTCAGCCACCCGGAAAACACCGCATGGACCCCGACCAGACCCGCGCCGCCGTTGATGCCGCCATCACCACCCGCCGCTCCGTGCGCGCCTTCCTGCCCACGCCGGTGCCGCGCGAGACCGTGGCCGAGATCCTGGCGGTGGCCAGCCGCGCGCCGTCGGGCACCAACATCCAGCCCTGGAAGATGCATGTGCTGGCCGGCGAGGCCAAGGCCGAACTCAGCCGTGCCGTGCTGGCCGCGTTCGCCGAGCCCGATGCCGCCACGAAGTACACCGAGCCCTTCCCCTATTACCCGGCGCAGTGGGTGTCGCCGTATGTCGACCGCCGGCGCAAGATCGGCTGGGACATGTACGGGCTGCTGGGCATCGGCAAGGGCGACACCGAGCGCATGCGCGAGCAGAGCGCGCGCAACTATGTGTTCTTCGATGCGCCGGTGGGGATCATCTTCACCATGGACAAGATGATGCGCACCGGCGGCTACATGGACTGCGCGATGTTCATGCAGAACGTGATGGTGGCGGCTCGCGGCCGCGGGCTGGACACCTGTCCGCAGCAGGCGTTCTCGCGCTTCCACGAGGTGATCGCGCGCACCCTGGGCCTGCCCGAGACCGAGGGCGTGATCTGCGGCATGGCGCTGGGCCACGCCGATCCCGACGCGGCGATCAACCGGCTGCAGACCGAGCGCGAGCCGGTGTCGGCCATTGCCAGCTTCCGCGGCTTCTGATCCGCTGGCCGCGCTTCAGCGGCTACAATCAGAGGTTTTGACGAACCGGGCCCTCCCCGAGGAAAGCCAATGAGCGCCGCCGAACACGAAACCTTCATCAAGACCCCGAAGCAGCTGATCACCGCGGTGGTGCTGTCCTTCGTGGTGCCCATCCTGATCATCGTGCTGCTGGTCAAGTATGTGGGTGCCGGCGACCGCGGCGGCTCGGGCAACAACGCCCTCACCCCCGAGGCCACCGAGGCCCGCATCCAGCCGGTGGCCCGCTTCGAGCTCAAGGGCGCGGGCGGCGCCAAGGCGCTGCGCGCCGGCGAAGAGGTCTACAAGGCCCAGTGCTCGGCCTGCCACGCGGTGGGCGCGGCGGGCGCACCCAAGGTCGGCGATGCCGGCGCCTGGGCGGCGCGCATCAAGACCGGCTATGACGCGCTGCTGAACTCCGCGCTCAAGGGCAAGGGCGCCATGGCCGCCCAGGGCGGCGGCGACTTCGAGGACATCGAGATCGGTCGTGCCGTGGTCTACATGGCCAACGGCAGCGGCGGCAAGCTCGCCGAACCCAAGGCCCCGGCGCCCGCCGAAGACGCCAAGAAGTAAGCGCTCTGCGCCTGTCGAGGCCGGCAGCCCGCCCGCCTCGACCTCGCGCTCAGCCGGCCCCCGGCGGCTTGCCCGGCCGGGCAAGCAAGGCCTGAAGCGCCGCCAGCCGCGCACGGGCATCGGCCTGATCGGTCTGCCGCGCCGGCGGCCTCGCCTCCAGCTGCATCTCCGTCAGAAACCGCGAGGGCTCGCGTCGCACCGCGTCGCGCCCGCGACGGCGACGCGCGCACCAGCTCAGCGTGAGGCTGCGGCGCGCCCGGGTCACCGCCACATACATCAGCCGCCGCTCCTCCTCGATGCGCGCCCGCCAGGCCGGATCGGCATCGGCCTCGGACGCATCGGGCTCCTCGCCCTCCAGGCCGCCCTGGTGCGGCAGGATGCCCTCCTCGCAGCCCACCACGAACACATGGCCGAACTCCAGGCCCTTGGCAGCGTGCACGGTGGACAGGCGCACCGCATCCAGGTCCTCGTCGCGCCGGTCGAGCTGCGAGAGCAGGGCCACGCTCTGGGCCACCTGCGCGAGCGTGGCCTTGTCCTCGTCGGCGCGCTTTTTCACCCAGTCGAGGAAGTCGGTGACATGGGTCCAGCGCGCGGCGGCCTGCTTCTCGTCGGCGGCATCGAAAAGGTGGGCGCGGTAGCCGATGGCCGCGATCAGGTCGTCGAGCACCGGCGCGGCCGGCTCGCGGGTGGCGCGCGCGGCCATGCGGTTGATGAAGGCGCCGAACTCGCGCAAGGGCGCGAGCTGGCGGGGCGCCAGACGGGCCTCGAGCCCGCTCTCGAAGAGCGCGGCGAACATCGGCCGCTGCCGCTGGCCGGCGTACTCACCGAGGGCTGCGAGGGTGGCCGTGCCCACGCCGCGTCGCGGGGTGGTCACCGCGCGGATGAAGGCGGGGTCGTCCTCGTCGTTGGCCAGCAGGCGCAGCCAGGCGAGCAGGTCGCGGATCTCGCTGCGCTCGAAGAAACTCTGCCCGCCCGAGAGCACATACGGGATCTTCTCCTTGCGCAGCGCCTGCTCGAGCACCCGCGCCTGGTGGTTGCCGCGGTAGAGCACCGCGTAGTCGGCCCAGTGGCCGCGCCGCTCGAAGCGGTGGGCCGAGAGCCGGGCGGCCACCGACTCGGCCTCCTGCTCGTCGTCGTCGCAGGCCACCACCGTGACCGGATCGCCCGGGCCGAGCTCGGACCAGAGGGTCTTCTCGTGCAGCTTGGGATTGTGGGCGATCAGCCGGTTGGCGGCCTGCAGCACATGCAGGCAGGAGCGGTAGTTCTGCTCGAGCTTGATCACCCGCAGCGACGGGTAGTCGCGGCCCAGGCGCTCGAGGTTTTCCAGCGTGGCGCCGCGCCAGCCGTAGATGGACTGGTCGTCGTCGCCCACCGCGGTGAAGGCGGCGCGCGGCCCGGCCAGCAGGCGCAGCAGCTCGTACTGGCTGGCGTTGGTGTCCTGGTACTCGTCGACCAGCAGGTAGCGCAGCCGCTCGCGCCAGCGCTGCGCGGCCTGCGGGTCGTCGCGCAGCAGCTGCACCGGCAGCCGGATGAGGTCGTCGAAGTCGACCGCCTGGTAGGCCGATAGCGTGGCCGCGTACTCGCGATAGGCCAGCGCCGCCGAGGTGTCGGGCTCGCCGCGCGCCTGGGCGAGCGCCTGCGCCGGGTCGACCATGGCGTTCTTCCAGAGCGAGATGCGCGAGACCACCGCGCGCAGCAGCTGGCGGTCGGTGGTGGCCAGGGCCTGCTGCACGATCGCCGTGGCGTCGTCGGCATCGAGAATGGAGAAGGAAGGCTTCAGACCCAGCGCGCGGGCCTCGCTGCGTACGATCTGCACGCCCAGCGAGTGGAAGGTGCTCACCAGCGGGCGCTCGCGCTCGGGCAGGCGGACCAGCGCGGCGAGGCGCTCCTGCATCTCCTGGGCGGCCTTGTTGGTGAAGGTGATGGCCGCGATGGCCGAGGGCTGGATGCCGGCATCCACCAGGTGGGCAATCTTGTGGGTGATGACGCGGGTCTTGCCGCTGCCGGCGCCGGCGATCACCAGGCAGGGGCCGTCAAGGTAGCGGATGGCCTCGCGCTGGGCGGGATTCAGGGGGGTGACCGGGTTGGCCATGGGCTCAGATTTCCAGGGGGTCGATCTCGATCTGCCAGCGTACCGCGCCCTTCAGGCTGGCCACGGCGGGCAGCCACTCGCGCAGGAAGGCGTGCAGCGGCGCGCGCGCAGGCGCCTCGAGCAGCAGCTGGGCACGCTCGCGCCCGGCCAGCCGGGCCATCGGCATGGGCACCGGATCGAACAGGGTCAGGCCGGCCGGCGGGTCGGCAGCCAGCTCGCGGGCCTGGCCGAGAAAAGCCAGGGCGGTGTCGAGCTGGCGGGCCTCGACCCGCATCAGCGCCTGGTGCATGAAGGGCGGCAGCCCGGCCTGATGGCGCTCGGCGAGCTGCGCGTCGGCAAAAGCGGCGAAGTCATGGCGGGCGAGCGCGTCGAACAGCGGATGCTGGCCGAACCGGGTCTGGATCAGCACCTCGCTGGCCAGGCCGGCCCGGCCGGCGCGCCCGGCCACCTGCATCAGCAGCGCGAACAGCCGCTCCGGCGCACGGAAGTCGGCCGAGAACAGGCCGCTGTCGGCGTCGACCACCACCACGCAGCTCAGGCGCTGGAAGTCATGGCCCTTGGCGAGCATCTGCGTGCCGACCAGGATGTCGACCTCGCCGCGGTGGGCGGCGGCGATCACCTCGCCCGCCGCGCCGCGATGGCGGGCGACATCGCGGTCGAGCCGGGCGATGCGGGCCTGCGGATAGAGCTCGCGCAGGCCATCCTCCAGACGCTGGGTGCCGCGCCCGAGCGGGCCGAGATCGACATTGCCGCAGCCCGGGCAGGCTCGCGGTACCCGTGACTGGCCGCCGCAGTGATGGCACTGCAGGCGGTAGCGGGCGGGCGCTCCGGCGCCACCGCCATCCCGATGCAGAACCCGGAAGGCGGCGCAGTGCTCGCAGGCGCTCAACCAGCCGCAGGCCTCGCAGTGGAGCACCGGCGCGAAGCCGCGTCGGTTCATGAACACCAGCGCCTGCTCGCCCCGGGCCAGGGCATCGCTGATCGCCTGGCGGGTGTCGGGGGCCAGCCCATGGACCATCGCCTGGCGGCGCGGGTCGATGCGGCGCAGCCGCGGCCAGGCGCCGGCATGCACCCGGTCGGGCAGGCTGAGCAGGCGGTAGCGGCCTGTCTGGGCCGCCCGCCAGCTTTCCAGCGAGGGGGTGGCCGAGCCGAGCACCACCGGAATGTCGCGGCGGGCGGCCAGCGCCACCGCCATGTCGCGGGCGGAGTAGCGCACGCCCTCCTGCTGCTTGAACGAAGCGTCGTGCTCCTCGTCGACCACGATCGCGGCCAGGCCTGGCAGCGGGGTGAGCACCGCCAGCCGGGTGCCCACCACCAGCCGCGCCCGACCCTCGACCGCCGCCAGCCAGTGGGCGGCGCGCTCGGCGTCGGGCAGTTCGCTGTGCAGCACGGCCAGCGGCACGCCGGCAAACCGCGCCCGCAGCAGGCCGGTCAGCTGGGGGGTGAGGCCGATCTCGGGCACCAGCAGCAGCGCCTGGGCGTCGGGCCGGCCGGCCAGCACCTCGGCCAGCCAGTGCAGGTAGACCTCGGTCTTGCCGCTGCCGGTGACCCCGTGCAGCAGCGAGACCCGGAAGCCCGACGCCTCGCGCAGCCCGGCGAGCGCGGCCTGCTGGTGCGGGTTCAGGGTGGGTGGAGCCTCGGGGCGACGAGGGGTCTGGAGGTGCGCCGCACCGGCGGGGGCAGGGGCCTGGGCGTCTGCCGCGCCGGCTCGGGCGGTGTCCTGCCTGTCGGCCTCGTGTCCGAGCGGCCGGCGCCGCAGCCGGGCGAACACCGACCCACGGGCGCGGGCGGCAGGCGGCGTGCGCAGCCGCTTGGGCAGCGCCGGCAGGGCAACCTCACCCAGCGTGCGGTGGTAGTAGCCAGCCACAAAACCCAGGAAGGCGAACCAGTCGGCAGGCAGCACCGGCGCGTCGGCCAGCACCTCGGTGACCTCGCGCACCCGCTCCTCATCCAGCTCGGTGGACGACCCCACCGAGGCCACCAGACCGACCCGCTGCCCGCTCCCCCAGGGCACCACCACCCAGGCGCCGGGCACCGCCGGCGGCACCTGATCGGGGCCGAGCCGGTAGTCGAAAGCCTCGCCCACCGGCAGGTCGAGCAGCACCCGGGCGTAGGCAGGAGGGCTTGCGGCCGCACTCAAAAGCTAGACTCCACTTTAAGTTCGACCCCTAACGCGCGAGGTCATTAAGGGTTTTTCGGGTCGTTCACAGAACCTGTGGATAAAACTGTGGCCAACCCGGCCCGACCGCCCGGAAACCCGCGCCAATCCTTGATGACGGGTTCGTTGCACGGTTTTTGATCTGAGAAAAAGTCGTTCTGAATCAATGAGTTGCAAAATCACGGTTCGATGACAGGCGAGGGCTGGAACGCACATTTGAGCAGCCTCGTCAAGTGTGCATAAGTCAAGGCGATTTCAGCGCCTGGGCCGCGGAAATCGGGGTCGGATCGCGTCATGCCGGTGGATGACGCGGCCGGGTGTCAGACGGCAAGCACCTCCGCCTTGTTCCGATCGGACCCCGGCCCGGACGCGGCAAAGCGGCAGCCGCCCCGCGGAGCCCGGCGGCCGATGCCGCGGCTCGGGCGACCCGCGGCGCAGCCCGAGCGCTACAGGGAGGACGCGCTTGCGCCGCGCCGGCGCATCTCGCGGCTGTACTGGTGCACCGTCTCGACCAGGGTGTGGACATGGTCGGGCGGGGTGAACTGCGAGATGCCGTGGCCGAGGTTGAAGATGTGGGCGTGGCCAGGGCTGGGCGGGCCGAAGCTTTCGAGCACCTTCAGCGCCTGAGCCCGCACCTGCTCGTGGCCGGCCATGAGCACCATGGGATCGAGATTGCCCTGGATCGCGCAGCGATCGCCCACCAGCGCCCGGGCCTGGCCGAGGTTCATGGTCCAGTCGACCCCGACCGCATCGCAGCCGGCACCGGCGATCTGCTCCAGCCACAGGCCGCCGCCCTTGGTGAACACGATGGTCGGCACCCGCACCTTGACCCCGCCCTCGTCGCGCTCGAGGCGCAGCGCCCGCAGCACGCGCCGGGTGTAGGCGAGGGAGAACGCCTGGAAGGCGCCGTCGGCCAGGGCGCCGCCCCAGGAGTCGAAGATCATGACCGCCTGCGCGCCGGCCTCGATCTGTGCGTTCAGGTAGTCGGCCACCGCCTGGGCATTCACCTCGAGGATGCGGTGGAGCAGGTCGGGGCGGCGGTACAGCATGGTCTTGATCTGGCGGAAGTCATCGCTGCCGCCGCCTTCGACCATGTAGCAGGCCAGGGTGAAGGGGCTGCCCGAGAATCCGATCAGGGGCACCTTGCCACCCAGCGCCGAACGGATGGTGCGCACCGCGTCCATCACATAGCGCAGGGACTCGTTGGGGTCGGGCGCCGCGAGCTGGGCGACTGCCGCCTCGTCACGCACCGGCCGCTCGAAGCGCGGGCCCTCGCCCTCGGCGAAGTACAGCCCCAGGCCCATGGCATCGGGCACCGTGAGGATGTCGGAGAACAGGATGGCCGCGTCCAGCGGATAGCGGGCCAGCGGCTGCAGCGTGACCTCGCAGGCGAGCTCGGGGTTCTTGCACAGGTTGAGGAAGCTGCCGGCCCGTGCCCGGGTGGCGTTGTACTCCGGCAGGTAGCGGCCAGCCTGGCGCATCAGCCACACCGGGGTGTGTTCGGTGGGTTCCCGGCGCAGGGCCCGCAGGAAGGTGTCGTTGGCAACGGCAGCGGTCATGGGGAGCTCTTTCGGGGTAGATCGGCGGCAGACGGGCGGGGAGCCGCCTCTGGCGCGGTGGGATCCGAGGGGTCGGCAGGGTGAGTGACCGGCGCCAGCAGTGCCGGGATTCTATCTGCGCCGAGGACACTCACGCCGTCGCGGGCGCGGCGCATGGCGGCCACGGCGCAGCGGGCGAGTTCCTCGCTGCGCAGCACCGGCATCGAGCGCGGCATGGCGAGCATCTGGAGGCTGGTGTAGATGCTCGCCACCCGTTCCACCCAGCCCATGGCCCGGCCGCCGGCCTCGATCACCGGTCGCAGCACGGTGAGCGAGGTCAGCGGCAGCGCCGCCAGGGCAAGCTCGGCCTCGCCCGCCAGCCCGGCGCGCAGGCCGCCCATCTGCTGCCAGACGGGCGTGGGCGAGACCAGCACCAGGCGGCGCGCACCGGCGGCGCAGGCTGCCTCGGCCACGGCCAGCAGACGCGACGGCTCCACGGCCATCCAGGCGGCATCACGGCCATGGAACGAGCGGGCCGGGGCGCCGGGCGCGGCCACCGCCACGAAGGCATCGTGTACCGGCGGCAGGTCGTGCAGGGGCGCGAGTGCCAGGCCGCGCACGCCGAGCGACATCGGCGCCTGGGCGAGCGCCACCACCTCGGCATAGTCGCCATCGGCGAGCACGCGGTTGAGCAGGGCCTCGCCGAAGCGGCCGGTGGCGCCGGCCACCAGGGCCACGCGCCGGTGGGCATCAGGCATGGGATCGCATCGCCTCGCGTGGCACCAGCCAGGGATCGGGGCGGGCGCTCAGATCACCAGCTCGATCAGCGTGGGGCCGGGCGTGGCGACCGAGCGCGCGAACTGCTGCGCGAAGTCGCCGAGGTTGTCGGCGCGGGTGGCCGACACGCCCATGCCGCGGGCGAGCGAAAGCCAGTCGAGCGCCGGGGAATCCAGCGAGAGCATCTGCGAGGCGCGCGGGCCGGGTTCGCCCGCGCCCACGCCGAGGAACTCGCCGCGCAGGATCTGGTAGGCCCGGTTCGCAAACACCACCACCGTGGCATTGAGCCCCTCGCGGGCCATGGTCCAGAGCGCCTGCAGGGTGTACATGCCGCTGCCGTCGCCCTCGAGCACCACCACCCGGCGATCGGGGGCGGCGATGGCCGCGCCCACGGCCACCGGCATGGCAAAGCCGATGGACCCGCCGGTGCCGGTGAGCCAGTCATGCGGCGGCGCGCCGGCGGTGGCCGCGCTGAAGGCGCGGCCGAAGGTGACCGACTCGTCGACCACGATGGCGTTCTCGGGCAACAGGCTCGACAGGATGGCGGCCACGCCCTCGGAGCTGACCGCGCCGGTGGGCAGCTCGGTTGGCGAAAGCCGGCGGGCCTGGGCAACACCGGCCGGCGCGAGTGCGCTCGCGCCCGTCCGATCGGCCAGCGCGGCGAGGGCACCATCGAGGTCTTCATCGACCTCGGCCAGGGTGATGAACTCGCAGGTGGGCGGCGCGAGCAGGCTGGGCTTGTCGGGGTAGGCGAAGAAGGCCACCGGCGCGGTGGCGCCCACCAGCACGATGCGGCGAAAACGCGACAGCGCCGCCTGCGCCGCCTCGACCACATAGGGCACCCGCGGGGCCGCCACCCGGCCGGCGCCGCGCTGCACCCGCGCAGCCGCGAACTCGGACATCACCGCGCAGCCGGTCTTGGCGGCAATGCGGCCGGCGCGGGCCAGCGGCGACTCGCGCAGGGCATGGCCGCCAAGCAGCAGCAAGGTGTCGGGGCCGAGGGCCTGGGCCGCGGCGGCCACCCGCTCGTCGGCCACGGTGCGGGGCGCAGCCACCGTCAACGGCCCGCGCGGCGCCGCGGCGCCGGCCGAGACCGCGCCCCAGGCCGTGTCGGCCGGCAGGATCAGGGTGGCGATGCGGCCGGGCGCGGTGCGGGCCTGGGCCACGGCGGCGCGTCCGTCGGTCGCGATGTCGTCAGCGCTGCGGCTGGTGTGCACCCAGTGCGACATCGGCCGGGCCACGCCCTCGATGTCGCTGGTGAGCGGCGCGTTCAGGGGGATGTGATAGGTGGCATGCTCGCCGACCACATTGACGATGCCGGAACGCGCCTTGCGTGCGTTGTGCAGGTTGGCCAGGCCGTTGCCAAGCCCCGGGCCGAGATGCAGCAGGGTGCTGGCCGGGCGTTCGGCAATGCGCCAGTAGCCGTCGGCCGCACCGGTGACCACCCCCTCGAACAGCCCCAGCACACAGCGCATGCCGGGGATGCGGTCGAGCGCGGAGACGAAGTGCATCTCCGAGGTGCCGGGGTTGGTGAAGCAGACATCCACGCCCGTCTCGAGCAGGGTGTGGACGAGGCTTTCGGCTCCGTTCATGGCGTCGGTCTCCGGGAGAAGGGCCCGCGGGCAGCGGGCCGACCGACGATGCTAACCGGGAACACCGCGAGCCCCCGGCCGCCAGAAGCGGCTTACGGAAGAGCCGGGGCGCCCAGGGTGGGCCGGACGGTTCAGACCGGGCCCTGGGCGCTCCGGCCGGATCGGGCGGTTCAGGCCGACTTGCGCCCCGCGGCCTTGGTGGCGGCGGCCACGCCAGCCTGGGCCTGGTCGGCGAGCTGCCGGGTGGCCTTGAAGACCTGGTCGTAGGTGGTGGAGGCCGTGGCGATGGTGGTGCGCAGCACCTGCACCACGCCTTCGGAGCCGGCCGGCGCGTTCTTGGCGAGCAGTTCCACCGCAGCCAGCAGCTGCTTGTTGCCATCGGTGATCTGCTTTTCGGCCAGCGAACTCAGCTCGACACCGGTCTGGCTGGACAGCTGATAGATCTCCTTGGCCCAGGCGGTGAGCGCCTCGGTGGAGGGCTTGGCCATCTCGCTGATCACGCGGCTGGCCTGCTGCGGGTCCTTGGCGGTGAACAGCGCCTTGAGCTGGTCGCTGGTCTGGGCCAGGGCCTCGCCGGCGGTCTTCAGGTTGAGCTCGGCCAGCTTGCCGAAGCCTTCCAGCGCGCGGGTGGCGGCGGCCTGAGAGGCGCTCAGGGTCTCGGCGTGGAGATTCATCAGGTCTTCGGGGGTCTTGATCATGGTGTCCTCGGATGGGGTGGGTGGGCCGGTGACGACCGACCGCTGACGCAGGGATGCTGCACTGCACAATCGTCATTTTCCCGACGCGCGGCGCGCTGTCAAGCGGATTTGTTGCAATGCAACATCCGGTCTGAAATCAGCGGCCTGGACGCCGTCGCGGCAGCGTCAACCCCGATTCCGGCGACAATGCCGGATCGACGATCGAAAGGCTTCGATGGATCCCCTGCCCGCCGTCTCCGGTGCCCCGGCCGAAGACCCCGCTGCCCGCCCCGATCCGCCCCTGCGCGGCAGCGGCAAGACCGAGTATTCCGCCTACATCGAGTTCCCCCGGGACGACTGGGCACGGCTGCGCTCCAACACCCCGCTCACCCTTGCCGAGGACGATCTCACCGCCCTGCGCGGCGTGACCGAGCAGGTGTCCATGCAGGATGTGGTTGATGTCTATCTGCCGCTGTCTCGCCTGCTCAACCTGCACTTTCGCTCGGCCCGCAGCCTGAGCGGCGTGAAGGACGAGTTCCTCGGCCGACTGGTGGGCAGCCGGCCCTACGTGATCGGCGTGGCCGGCAGCGTGGCGGTGGGCAAGAGCACCTTCGCCCGGGTGCTGCAGGCTCTGCTCGCGCGCTGGCCCGATCACCCCCGCGTGGCGCTCATCACCACCGACGGCTTCCTGCATCCGAACCGGGTGCTGCTCGAGCGCGGACTCATGAAGCGCAAGGGCTTCCCCGAGAGCTATGACCGCCGACGCATGGTGGAGTTCCTGGCCGACACCAAGGCCGGCAAGCGGCGGGTCGAAGCGCCGGTGTATTCCCACCGCAGCTACGATATCGTGCCCGACCAGACCGAAGCGGTCGAGGAACCCGACATCCTGATCTTCGAGGGCCTGAACGTGCTGCAGACCGGCACGGTGGACCCTGGGCGCACCCGCACGCCCAGCGTGATCGTGTCCGACTTCTTCGACTTTTCCATCTATGTCGACGCCGACGAGGCGCACATCGAGCGCTGGTACATCGACCGCTTCCTGCTGCTGCAGCGCACGGTGTTCAGCAACCCGCAGTCGTACTTCCACCACTACAAGGATCTGCCGCCCGAAGAGGCGGTGGCGGTGGCGCGCGAGATCTGGAGCAGCATCAACCTGCTGAATCTGCGCGAGAACATCCTGCCCACCCGCGAACGCGCGAATGTGGTGCTGCGCAAGCGCGCCGACCACACCGTGGGCGAGGTGTGGCTGCGCGAGATCTAGCCTGGGGACGTGGCTGCGCGAGGCCCGGCCGCTTGCATGACTGCAACAGACGGGCAATCGACAGGCCGGCAGGGTCAAGGGCGATAATCGCCGATTACCCAGGAACCGACGATGCTCCACAGCCTGACTTGCCTTGGCGGCATGGTGACCGCCCCCCATCACCTCGCCGCTCAGGCGGGCCTCTCGGTGCTTCGCGATGGCGGCAATGCCGTCGAGGCGATGGTGGCCGCGGCCGCCGCCATTGCGGTGGTCTATCCGCACATGAACAGCATCGGCGGCGACGGCTTCTGGCTGATCGCCGAGCCGGGACGCGATCCGGTCGCGGTGCGGGCCTGCGGGGCTGCGGCTGCGCTGGCCACGCCGCAGTTCTATGCTGATCACGGCGACGCCGCGATCCCCACCCGCGGATCGCGGGCGGCGCTCACGGCAGCCGGCGCGGTGGGTGGCTGGGCGCGTGCGCTGGCCGTGGCGGCGCCGTGGGGCAAGCCGCTGCCGCTGACGCGGCTGCTCGCCGAGGCCCGTCATCACGCCCGACAGGGCGTGCCGGTGACCCGGTCTCAGGTGGCGCTCACCGCCAGCAAATGGGCCGAGTGCGCCCAGGTGAGCGGCTTTGCCGAGACCTTCGCACCGCGCGGCCTGCCGGTGCTCAACGATGTCATCGCCAATCCGCGGCTCGGCGACACCCTCGAGCAACTCGGCCGCGCCGGGCTCGATGACTTCTACCGGGGCGATCTCGCCCGCAGCATGGCAGCCGATCTCGAGAGCGTTGGCAGCCCGGTCCGGCTGGCCGACCTGCAGGCCTGCCGTGCCGAGGTGGTACCAGCCCTGTCGGTCGCCGTGTCGGCTGGCCGCATCTTCAACCAGCCGCCACCCACCCAGGGCGTGTCATCGCTGGCCATCCTGGGCATTTTCGACCGACTGGGCGTGACCGAGGCCGAGGGCTTCGAGCATCTGCACGGGCTGGTGGAGTCCACCAAGCAGGCCTTCCTGTGGCGCAACGCCCATGTGGGCGATCCCGCCCTGATGGCGGTGCGTGGCGCCGATCCGCAGGCCTTCCTGTCGGACGCTTCGCTGGCCGCCCGCGCCGCGCGGATCGACACGCGCCGGGCCGCGCCCTGGCCGCAGCCCACCCTGCCCGGTGACACCATCTGGATGGGCACCGCTGACGCTTCCGGGCGGGTGTGCAGCTACATCCAGAGCATCTACTGGGAATTCGGCAGCGGCGTGGTGCTGGCCGGGTCCGGCGTCAACTGGCAGAACCGCGGCGCGAGCTTCACGCTGGGCCCCGGGCCCAACCAGCTCGGGCCGGGCCGTTTGCCGTTCCATACGCTCAACCCGGCCATGGCCCGGCTGCGCGATGGCCGCACCCTGGCCTACGGCACCATGGGCGGTGAAGGTCAGCCTCAGACCCAGGCGGCGGTGTTCAGCCGTCATGTGCTCTTCGGGCAGAACCTGCAGGCCGCGGTCAGTGCGCCGCGCTGGCTGCTCGGCCGCACCTGGGGCGAGGAGAGCACCAACCTGAAAGTCGAGTCACGGGTGGAGCCGGCGGTGATCGCCAGGCTGCGCGCCGCCGGTCACGATGTCCAGGTGGTGGGCGCCTATGAGGACATGATGGGCCACGCGGGCGCGGTGCAGGTGCACCCCGGCGGCGTGATCGAGGGCGCCACCGACCCACGGGCCGATGGCGTCTGCGCTGGCTTCTAGTTCCTGTTGCCGCGCAGTCGCCGCAGCGCGGCGATCTGCGCCGCCATGACCGCAAACTCCGACTGCGCGCGGGCGAAATCGATATCGGTCTTGGCGTTGGCCATCGCTTCTTCAGCAGCCTTCTTGGCGCTTTCGGCCTTGGCCTCGTCGAGGTCATGGCCACGAATGGCGGTGTCGGCCAGCACGGTGACCCGGCTGGGCTGAACCTCGAGGATGCCGCCCGCCACGAAGACGAACTCTTCGTCGGCGCGGCCGGCCACCTTGATGCGGACCGCGCCCGGACGAATGCGGGTGATCAGCGGCGTGTGCTGTGGATAGATGCCGAGCTCGCCGGTTTCGCCCGGCAGGGCGACGAACTCCGCCTCGCCCTCGAAGATCGAGGCCTCGGCGCTGACGACATCGACATGAATGGTGCTGGCCATGGGGGATCCTTCCGGAGCCCGCCGGGGGTCGGCCGCACTGGGTGCGGCACCAACCCCGGGGCGGTCGGGCAATTACAGGGACTTGGCCTTCTCGAAGGCCTCGTCGATGGTGCCGACCATGTAGAAGGCCTGCTCGGGCAGCGCGTCGCACTCGCCGTCGACGATCATCTTGAAGCCGCGGATGGTTTCCTTCAGCGGCACGATCTTGCCCGGGGAACCGGTGAAGATCTCGGCCACGTTGAAGGGCTGCGACAGGAAGCGCTGGATCTTGCGCGCCCGGGCCACCGCGAGCTTGTCTTCGGGGGAGAGCTCGTCCATGCCCAGAATGGCGATGATGTCGCGCAGTTCCTTGTAGCGCTGCAGCGTGGTCTGCACGCGGCGGGTGGTGGAGTAGTGCTCCTCGCCGATCACGTTGGGGTCGAGCTGGCGCGAAGTGGAGTCGAGCGGGTCGACCGCGGGGTAGATGCCCAGCGCGGCGATGTCCCGCGACAGCACCACGGTGGCGTCGAGGTGGGCGAAGGTGGTGGCGGGCGACGGGTCGGTGAGGTCGTCGGCCGGCACATACACCGCCTGGATGGAGGTGATCGAGCCCACCTTGGTGGAGGTGATGCGCTCCTGCAGACGGCCCATTTCCTCGGCCAGGGTGGGCTGGTAACCCACCGCGGAAGGCATCCGGCCGAGCAGCGCCGAGACCTCGGTACCGGCCAGGGTGTAGCGGTAGATGTTGTCGACGAACAGCAGGATGTCGCGGCCCTCGTCGCGGAACTTCTCGGCCATGGTCAGGCCGGTGAGCGCCACACGCAGACGGTTGCCCGGGGGCTCGTTCATCTGGCCGAACACCATGGCCACCTTGTCGAGCACCTTGGACTCTTCCATCTCATGGTAGAAGTCGTTGCCCTCGCGGGTGCGCTCGCCCACGCCGGCGAACACCGAGTAGCCGCCGTAGCTCTTGGCGATGTTGTTGATGAGCTCCATCATGTTCACGGTCTTGCCCACGCCGGCGCCGCCGAACAGACCGATCTTGCCGCCCTTGGCGAACGGGCAGATCAGGTCGATCACCTTGATGCCGGTGGGCAGCAGCTCCACCGAGGGCGAGAGCTCGTCGAACTTCGGGGCCACCTGGTGGATGGCGCGACGCTCTTCCGTGGCGATGGGGCCGGCCTCATCAATGGGGCGACCGAGCACATCCATGATGCGACCCAGGGTGGCGGTGCCGACCGGCACCTCGATGCCCTTGCCGGTGCCGATCACCGGCATGCCGCGACGCAGGCCGTCGGACGAACCCATGGCGATGGTGCGGACCACGCCGTCGCCGAGCTGCTGCTGCACCTCGAAGGTCAGACCCTTCTCGGCCAGCGAATCACCGGCATCGCCGAGGACCAGCGCGTCATAGACCTTCGGCATGCTGTCGCGCGGGAACTGGATGTCGACCACCGCGCCGATGCACTGAACGATTTGCCCTTGAGCCATGTTGTTTCCTCAGTCTCTGAATGTCTTGCGTTCCGGGGGCTGGATGACCACGGGCCCGGCCGGAATCAAACCGCCGCCGCGCCGGCCACGATCTCGGAGAGTTCCTTGGTGATCGCGGCCTGACGGGCCTTGTTGTAGGTGAGCTGCAGATCGTTGATGACCTTCTTGGCGTTGTCCGACGCGGCCTTCATGGCCACCATGCGAGCGCTCTGCTCGCTGGCCATGTTCTCGGCCACCGCCTGGTACACCAGCGACTCGATGTAGCGCACCAGAAGGTCATCGAGCACGGCCTGCGCATCGGGCTCGTAGAGGTAGTCCCAGGAATACTCGCGCGAGGATTCCTGCAGGCGCTCCGGCGACAGCGGCAGCAGCTGCTCGATCACCGGTTCCTGCTTCATGGTGTTGATGAAGCGGGTGTAGCAGAGGAAGACCTGGTCGATCTCACCCCGGGTATAGGCATCGAGTTGCACCTTGATCGGCCCGATCAGCTTCTCGAGGTGCGGGGTATCGCCCATCTGGACCACCTGCGACACCACCTTGGCGCCGATGCGGTTCAGGAAGCCCAGGCCCTTGCTGCCGACGGCGGTGGTGATCACCGTCTCACCCGCGGTGCTGAGTTCCTTCAGCTTGGCGGTGACCGCCCGCAGGATGTTGGTGTTCAGGCCGCCGCACAGGCCCTTGTCGGTGGTGACCACGATCAGGCCGGCGGCCTTCACGGAGTCGTGGTGGACCAGGAAGGGGTGACGGTACTCGGGGTTGGCGGTGGCCAGGTGCGCCGCGATGTTGCGGATCTTGTCCGCATACGGACGCGCCCGACGCATGCGCTCCTGCGCCTTGCGCATCTTGGAGGCCGCGACCATCTCCATCGCCTTGGTGATCTTGCGCGTGTTCTGCACGCTCTTGATCTTGGTCCGGATCTCTTTGCTTCCGGGCATGTGGGGTCCTTGTGGGGTCCTCGTGGGGCGGTGTCGGCGCCGTGGATGGGGACGCCCCGCCGCGGCGGGGCGCCGTCCGTGGGAGCTGCGTCAGTAAGCGCCGGTCTTCTTGAAGTCCTTCAGGAGCTCGTGCATCTGCGCCTCGATCTCCTTGCTGAACTTCTTGTCGCGCTCGATCGCCTCGACCAGCGCGCCGAACTTGGCACGGGCATGTTCGCGCAGCGCCTTCTCGGCCGCGAGGGCCTTGGCGACCTCGACATCGTCGAAGTAACCGTTGTTGATGCCGAACAGCGTGAGGGCCATCTCCCAGACCTGCAGCGGCTGGTACTGGGGCTGCTTCATCAGCTCGGTGACCAGACGACCGCGCTCGAGCTGCTTGCGGGTAGCTTCGTCGAGGTCGGAGGCGAACTGCGCGAAGGCCGCCAGCTCACGGTACTGCGCGAGCGCCAGACGCACGCCACCACCGAGCTTCTTGATGATGTCGGTCTGGGCGGCGCCGCCCACCCGCGACACCGAGATGCCGGCGTTGATGGCGGGCCGGATGCCGGCGTTGAAGAGGTCGGTCTCGAGGAAGATCTGACCGTCGGTGATGGAGATCACGTTGGTCGGCACGAAGGCCGACACGTCACCGGCCTGGGTCTCGATGACCGGCAGCGCCGTGAGCGAGCCGGTCTTGCCCTTGACCTCGCCGTTGGTGAACTTCTCGACATAGTCGGCGTTCACGCGGGCGGCGCGCTCGAGCAGGCGGGAGTGCAGGTAGAACACGTCACCCGGGTAGGCTTCACGGCCCGGCGGGCGGCGCAGCAGCAGCGAGACCTGACGATAGGCCACGGCCTGCTTGGACAGGTCGTCGTAGACGATCAGGGCGTCTTCGCCACGGTCGCGGAAATACTCGCCCATGGTGCAGCCCGAGTAGGCGGCGATGTACTGCATGGCCGCAGACTCGGAGGCGGTGGCGGCCACCACGATGGTGTAGGCCATGGCGCCGTTCTCTTCGAGCTTGCGCACCACGTTGGCCACGGTGGAGGCCTTCTGGCCGATGGCCACGTACACGCAGTACAGGCCCTTGCCCTTCTGGTTGATGATGGTGTCGATGGCCACCGCGGTCTTGCCGGTCTGGCGGTCACCGATGATCAGCTCGCGCTGGCCGCGGCCGACCGGCACCATGGCGTCGATGGCCTTCAGGCCCGACTGCACCGGCTGCGAGACCGACTGGCGCGCGATCACGCCCGGCGCAACCTTCTCGATCACGTCGGTGAGCTTGGCGTTGATCGGGCCCTTGCCATCGATCGGCTGGCCGAGCGAGTTGACCACGCGACCGATGAGCTCGGGGCCCACCGGCACATCGAGAATGCGGCCGGTGGCCTTGACGGTGTCGCCTTCGGAGATGTGCTCGTATTCGCCGAGCACCACCGCGCCCACCGAGTCGCGCTCGAGGTTCAGCGCCAGGCCGAAGGTGTTGCCGGGGAACTCGATCATCTCGCCCTGCATCACATTGGACAGACCATGGATGCGGCAGATGCCGTCGGTGACGGACACCACGGTGCCCTGGTTGCGGGTGTCCGCGGACACCTGCAGATTCTGGATCTTGGTCTTGAGAAGTTCGCTGATCTCAGCCGGATTGAGCTGCATGAGACTCTCCTGATTCCTTGGTGCGCGTCGGTGAAAAGCCGCCGCGTTATGCCTTCAGCACGCCTGCCAGCTGCGCGAGCTTGCCGCGCACCGACGCATCCATGACCTCGTCGCCGACCCGCACGGAGACCCCTCCGATGAGATCGGCATCGACCGACACCTTGACCTTCACCTGCCGGCCGTACTTCGCCTGCAGCGTGCCGGTCACCTCGGCCACCTGGGCGTCGGTGAGCGGAAACGCCGAGGTGACATGGGCGTCGACGATGTTCTCGTGACCGCTGCGCAGGGTCTCGAAGTGCCGGGCGATGTCCGGCAGGACCGACAACCGCTCGTTCTCGGCCAGCACCTGCACGAAGTTGAACTGCTGCGGCTCGAGCTGCCCGCAGGTCTCGGCCACCAGCTGCGCCACCTGGGCGGTGCTCAGCCGGGGGTTGCTCAGCAGTTCGCGCGCGGCGTCGTTGCCGGCCACCGAGGCCAGACGCGACAGGGCATCGGACCACGAAGGCAGCGAACCCGCGTCACGGGCCAGCTTGAAGACCGCTTCGGCGTAGGGGCGGGCGATGGTGAGTGACTCGGCCATGCTCGGGTCCTAGCGCAGTTCGTTCTTCAGGTCGGCCAGCAGATCGGCGTGACGGTTCGCGTCGATCTCGCGGCGCAGGATGCGCTCGGCACCGGCAACCGCCAGCTGGGCGACCTGATCACGAAGCTGGTCCTTGGCGCGCTGGGCGGCCAGGGCGGCTTCGTCTTCTGCGGCCTTCTTGGCCGCCGCCACGATCCGGCCGGCTTCGGCGCGGGCTTCTTCGAGCAGCTGGCCCGCCTGGCGCTCGGCACCCGAACGCACTTCGGCCGCGCCGTCGCGGGCCTGCTTGAGCTCGTCGGCCACGCGGCGCTCGGCCGAGGCAAGATCTGCCTTGGCCTTGTCGGCAGCCGCCAGACCGTCGGCGATGCGCTTGCTGCGCTCATCGAGGGACCGGGTGATCGGCGGCCAGACGAACCTGGCGGTGAACCACCAGAGCGCCACGAAGACGACGATCTGGACGATCAACGTCGCATTGATGTTCACGACTGACTTCCTTTACTGGAGAAGTCGGGAGGATGGAACCCGGTTCAGCCTTTGAACGGGTTGGCGAAGGCGAACATCATCGCGATACCCACGCCGATCAGGAACGCGGCGTCGATCAGACCGGCGAGCAGGAACATCTTGGTCTGCAGCTTGTCCATGAGTTCGGGCTGGCGGGCGGCGCCTTCGATGTACTTGCCACCCATCATGCCGATCCCGATGCACGCGCCGAGCGCGCCCAGACCGATGATGAGACCGCAAGCGATGGCAACCAGAGCGACGTTGGTCATGATGACTCCTTGGTTTGAAAGCGACAGGAACTTGAGTTTGAAAAGGGGTGAAGCGGAAGCGGCGGCGGACCGGCCGGTCAGTGGCCCTCGTGGGCCTGGCCGATGTACACCAGGGTGAGCATCATGAAGATGAAGCCCTGCAGCACGACGATCAGGATGTGGAAGATGGCCCAGCCCAGACCCGTGAGGAAGTGCAGGCCGAAACCCCACCAGGTGGCGGTGGCGCCGAGCAGCGCGATCAGCATGAACACCAGCTCGCCGGCAAACATGTTGCCGAACAGCCGCATGCCGAGCGACACGGTCTTCGCGGCGTACTCGATGAGCTGCAGCGCGAAGTTGAAGGGGGCCAGCAGGATGCCGCTGCCGAAGGGCGCCGAGAACAGCTCATGGATGAAGCCGCCCGGGTGCTTGATCTTGATGCCGTAGTAGATCGACGCGCACAGCACCACGATGGACAGCGACAGCGTGCCGTTGAGGTCGGCCGTGGGCACCACGCGCAGATAGGCATGGTGCGGATCGCGACCGGTGGCGGCGTAGTAGCCTTCCCAGAGCTTGGGCAGCAGATCGAGCGGCAGGAAGTCCATGGCGTTCATCAGGACGATCCAGACGAACGAGGTCAGCGCCAGCGGCGCGATGTAGGAGATGTCGCCCTTGACGATGGAGCGCGCCTGCTCGTGCACGAACTCGACCAGCGACTCGATGGCGCCCACGAAACGGCCCGGCACGCCCGAAGTGACCTTGCTGGCGGCACGGGCCAGAAGGAAGGCGGTGAGCGCGGCGAGCAGGACCGAGAAGAACACCGTGTCCCAGTTGACCACCGAGAAGTCGACGATGGACTTCTGCGCCTCACCGGTGCCATTGAAATGGGTGAGGTGATGGACGATGTACTCGGAGGGGGTGGGGGCGTGAGCGTCGGCTGCCATGGCTTCTGTGTGCTTCTAGGTATCCGTTGACGACCTCGGTACTTCAGGACCACTGCCCCGGGGCGGCCAGTTCAGTGGCGCATCCCGGACCAGCAGCAGCGCGAACAGCGGCACCTTCAGGGCCACGATCAGGCCCAGGACCAGTGGCAACCACCGGACCTCGGGCATGACATGAACCACCCAGGCCAGCAGACCGGCGGTAAGGCCGATCTTGGCGAACTCGCCCAGGAAGAACACCGCCGGGTAGGACTCCGGCGAGCGACCTTTCTGCAGGGCGAGCCTCAGGGCGAACAACCCGTTGGGAACCACCGCCGCCATGCCGCCGAGCGCGAAAAAAAACGCGCTCGTCCAGTTGAACGCCAGCCCGGTGAGAACACCGAGCACACTGACGGCTCCAACCTGCAAACCCACGGCAGCAAACATGATTGTTGCGTCGGCTTGCGACAGGCAAAGACTTGAGATTTTAAGGGTTTGCCCCAAGGGGGTCAAATCAGACCCTGCTGCGCGCTGTCCGCGACGGCCCGGCCGGAGGACCAAAGACCCCACGCGGCGTTGCGCCGCAGCATCCGCCCGCAGCCCGGGCGGCGCATGATCCGCCATCGTTCCCTTCGACGCGGAGACCGTCATGCGCGCCCTCGCCTGGAAGCTTTGCCTGTGCGCCTGCCTGCTCGGCGCCGCCCCCCTGCACGCGCAATCGCCCGCGCAACCCGGCGCGGCCCAGGGTTCCGTCCCGACCGATCCCGCGCGACGCGCGGCTGCCGTGGCCGCCGTGGTGCGCGTGGATGCCACCGCGATCGCCGACGCGCCCAGCGCCGCCTCGCTCGGCCCGCGGCGCAGCGGCTCGGGCGTGATCATCGGCGAGCGGCTGGTGCTCACCATCGGCTACCTGCTGCTCGAGACCGAGACCGTGGAGGTCACCACCGGCGATGGCCGGCGCCTGCCGGCCACGGTGGCCGGCTACGACCATGCCAGCGGTTTCGGGCTGGTGCGCACCGCGCTGCCCCTGGGCCTGCCCGTGCTGGAGCTCGGCGATTCCGACCGGGTGGCCGAGCGCGACACCGTGCTCACCGTGGGCCAGGGTGAGCGCGAGGCCACCGAGCTGGTGGTGGTGTCGCGCAAGCCCTTCGCGGGCAGCTGGGAATACCTGCTGGAGCGGCCGATCTTCACCTTCCCGCCGGTGAACAACTGGAGCGGCGCCGCGCTGATCGCCGGCGACGGCCGGCTGGTGGGCATCGGCTCGCTGGTGGTGAACGACGCCGGCGAAGACCGCCGCGGCCTGCCGGGCAATCTCTTCGTGCCGGTGAACCTGCTCAAGCCGATCATGGCCGACCTGCTCGCGCAGGGCCGGCGCGCGGCACCGGCGCAGCCCTGGCTGGGCATGAGCACGGAGTTCGTCCGCGGCAACCTGATGGTGGTGCGGGTCTCGCGCGGCAGCCCGGCCGAGCGCGCCGGCGTGGATCCCGGCGACATCGTGCTGTCGGTGGGCGGCCAGCGGGTGGCCGGCCAGGCCGATTTCTACCGGCGGCTCTGGGGCCTGGGGCCGGCCGGCACCGAGGTCACGCTGCGGCTGCTCAAGGGCGGCGAGGTGCGCGAGCTGCCGGTGCGCTCGGTGGACCGCGCCGAGACCCTGGCGCGACCCACCGGGGTGTGAGGCCGGCTCAGAGCACCATCTGGGTCTGCGTGACCACCGCCACCAGCTTGCCCTCGGCGCTGGTCACGCGGGTTTCCCAGGTCTGGGTACGACGGCCCTTGTTCAGCGGCGTGGTGGTGCCGGTGACCGTGGTCTCGACCAGCGCGGGGCGAAAGAAATTGGTCTTGGACTCGATGGTGGCGGTGCCGGCGCTCTCGGGGATGTTGAGCACCGTGGCCACCGCGCCCAGCGTGTCGGCAAAGGCCATGATCGCGCCGCCGTGCAGGATGCCGCCGGCGGTGCAGAGGTCGGGCCGCACCCGCAGGGTGGCCACCACCCTGTCGGGCTCGGCCTGGACGAGGGTAAGGCCGATGAGGTCGGAGAACAGCCCGCGCAGGCGGGCTTCGAGGGCGGCGATGTCGGTCACAGGCGCTCCTGGGCAAGGTCACGCAGTCGGTGCTTCTGGATCTTGGTGGCGTTGGTGCCCTCGGTGACCGGAAAGGCATCGATGGCGAACACCCGCGTCGGCACCTTGTAGCGCGCCAGGCGCGCGGCCACATGCGCGCAGACCGCCGCCTCGTCGAGCACGGCGCCGGGCCGCAGCGTGACGAAGGCCACCGGCCGCAGCGCGCCCACAGTGGTCACGCCCACCACCTGGCAGCCGTCGATGCCAGGCACCTGCTGCACGCACTCCTCGATCTCGGCCGGGCTGACCAGGAAGCCGCCGAGGCGCAGCGAATCGCCGATGCGGGCGAGGAACACGAAACGGCCGTCGGCAGTGGTGTAGCCGAGGTCGCCGGAGCGGTACCAGCCCTCGGCATCGCGGGCCTGCGCGGTGGCCTGCGGGTTGCCGAAGTACTCGACCATGATCGAACCGGGGGCGAGGAACTCGAGCTCGCCCGACTCGCCATGGGGCAGCACCCGGCCGGTCTCGGGGTCACGGGCACGCACCTGCGCGAGCGGGCTCACCGGGCGCCCTCCCGCCAGACGGCGCTCCTCGGGCGGGGCGTGCTCGGACTGGCGCGAGAACAGCGCCTGGATCTCGCTGATGCCATACAGCCCCACCACCCGCAGCCCGCGGGCGTCGGCGCGCTCGAAAAGGTCGGCCAGCGCCGGATTGAAGGCGGCGTAGCCCACGAAGCGCAGGCTGGGGTAGGCCGGCGTGCGCTCATGCAAGGCCAGCAGCTGGTCGATCGCCTCGTCGGTGGCGTTCATGTGCGTGCACTGGTGGCGCGCGATCAGCTCGGCGGCCAGCCGCGCATCCCAGGCCGGCATCATGGCGAAGGGCCGCCCGGCCGCCAGCATGGCCAGCGCGTTGCACACGCCGAACACGCCACAGAGGGGTGGCGCGAGCAGCATGGAGGAGGACGCGTCGATGCCCCAGGCGCGCACCACATCACCGGCGTGGCCGACCAGGGTGCGCTGGTCGTGCAGCACGAACTTGGGCGCCTTGGTGGTGCCCGAGGTGGTGAAGATGGCGCAGCCCAGCTGCGGCTCGGCAAGATCATGCGGGAAGGGCTCGCCGGCCACGCACGACGCGTAGCGGCTGAGCCGCGCCCGGGCGGGCAGCGCGGCGCGCAGCTCGGCCAGCCGGGCTGCGGCCTGCGGCTCGTCTTCGTCGTAGGCGATGACCGCCTCGAGGGCGGCGAGCGACTCGGCCGGGCAGCCGGCCAGGGTGGCCACGAAATCGGCCCGGGTGAAGGCCGGCCAGGTGAGCAGCACCCGCGAGCCCGAGCGCCCGAGGATGTCGGCGAGCTCGGCGGAGCGGAAGCGGGTGTTCACGGCCACCGCGATCGCGCCCAGCCGCGCGCAGGCGAAGAAGGCGGCCAGCCAGGCGGTGGCATTGGGCAGCCACACCGCCACCCGATCGCCACGGCCCACGCCCAGCGCGTGCAGGGCACCCGCCAGCCGCGCGCTCTCGTCGGCGAGCATGGCCGGGGTGACCGGGCGATCGCGGTCGTGGACCGCGGGCTCGTGCGGCCGGGGGTGACGGGCGAGCAGCTCGGTGAGGGTCATGGCCGGATCGGCGGGCCTCAGGCCTTCGGGACGGTGGCCTGCATGGACGGCCGGGCGTTGAAGCCCTCGAACCAGGCCGCGGTGCGGGGATGGCCCTCGCGCCAGGCGAGCTGGGGGAAGCGCAGGTCGAGGTAGCCGAGCACGCAGCCGAGCGTGATGGTGCCGATGTCGACCCGGTCGGCCAGGCCCTCGGCCTGCGCCTCGACGCGGGCCAGGCCGGTGTGGATCTTGTCGAGCTGGCCGGCGCTCCAGTCGGACCAGCGCAGCGGCTCGGGCCGCACGCCGGTCTCGTAGCGCACCAGCAGCGCCGCGTCGAGGATGCCGTCGCCCAGCGCCTGGTCGGTGAGCGCGCGCCAGCGTGCCGGGCCGGCCGCCGGGAAAAGCCGCGCGCCGGCGCGGGCATCGAGGTACTCGCAGATCACGCGGCTGTCGTAGAGGGCATCGCCCTCGTCGGTGATCAGCGTGGGCACCTTGCCCAGGGGATTGCGCTCGACGATGCTGCGATCGCGATTGACCGGGTGGGCAGCCGAGGGCAGCAGCTCGATGCGCGCGGCCAGGCCGGTTTCATGGGCAACCACCATGCACTTGCGGACATAGGGCGAGGCGGGGGAATGGAAGAGCTTCATGGCGGCGTTCCTGGCGGGGGGTTTCGGGGCAGGCAGCAAACAGGGCAGGCGGCAGGC
>CAIZPE010000166.1 GCA_903934795.1 uncultured bacterium
CGCCGGCCGGGCTGCTGTTGATGGCGCTCACCGTGATGGCGAGATGCCCCTCGCCGTCGTGGCTGCGGCACGCCTCCAGCCCGAGCAGGCGATGGAGGGGGTGATCGATCAGGGGCGCAAGCCGCAGGGCGAGCGGGTCGTTGGTCATGGGCAATCGCGGCAGTCTCTGCCGCCTACTCCACCGTCACGCTCTTGGCCAGATTCCTCGGCTTGTCGACATCGGTGCCGCGGGCCAGCGCGGCGTGATAGGACAGCAGCTGCAGCGGCAGCACATGCAGGATGGGCGAGAGCAGGCCGGCGTGATCGTGCAGGTGGATGACATGCACGCCGTCGCTCGGCGCAAGCCGCGTGTCGCGATCGGCGAACACGAAGAGCTCGCCGCCGCGGGCGCGCACCTCCTGCAGATTGCTCTTGAGCTTCTCGATCAGGGTGTCGTTGGGCGCCACCACCACCACCGGCATGCGGTCATCGACCAGCGCCAGCGGCCCGTGCTTGAGTTCGCCGGCAGCGTAGGCCTCGGCGTGGATGTAGGTGATTTCCTTGAGCTTGAGCGCGCCTTCCATGGCGATGGGAAAGTGCACGCCGCGGCCCAGGAAGAGCGCGTGGTCGCGGGCGGCAAAGCGCTGCGCCCAGGCCGCAACCTCCGGTTCGCACTCGAGCACCCGGTTCAGGGCCACCGGCAGGTGGCGCAGCTGGGCGATGAGCTCATGCTCGCGCTCGGGCGAGAGCAGGCCGCGCTGACGCGCCAGCACCAGCGTGAGCACGAACAGCGAGGCGAGCTGGGTGGTGAAGGCCTTGGTGGAGGCCACGCCGATCTCGGGGCCGGCGCGGGTGAGGAAGCGCAGCCGCGAGGCGCGGATGAGCGCCGACTCGGGCACATTGCAGATGGACAGCGAGTCGCCCATGCCCTGGGCGTGGGCGTGCTGCAGCGCCGACAGGGTGTCGATGGTCTCGCCCGACTGCGAGATGGTGATCACCAGGGTGCCGGGCTGCGCCACCGACTCGCGGTAGCGGTACTCGCTGGCGATCTCCACGCTCACCGGCAGACGCGCCACCGACTCGATCCAGTAGCGCGCCACCAGCCCGGCATGGAAGCTGGTGCCGCAGGCCAGGATGAGCACCTGGCGCGTGCGCGCCAGCACCTCGTGGGCCTCGGCGCCGAACAGCCCGGGCGAGAGCGAGCTGCCGCCGGTGACCATCTCGAGGGTGTTGGCGATGGCGCCGGGCTGCTCGAAGATCTCCTTCTGCATGTAGTGGGCGTAGCGGCCCAGCTCGATCGATTCGGCGCTCAGCTGGCTCTGCACGATCGGGCGCTGCGCGGGCTCGCCGTCGGCGCCGAGCACGGTGAAGCCGTCGCGGCGGATCTCGACCACATCGCCCTCTTCGAGGTAGGCGACATGGCGGGTGACCTGCAGCAGGGCCGAGGCATCGGAGGCCAGGAAGTTCTCGCCCTGGCCCGAGCCGTTGCTGCCCACGCCGAGCAGCAGCGGCGAGCCGCGCCGCGAGCCCACCACGGTGTGCGGCTCGCGGCTGCTGATCACGGCGATGGCATAGGCGCCCTCCAGGCGCTCGACCGCGGCGCGCACCGCCTGCAGCAGGGTGAGCCCGGTGGCGACCAGCGAGTGCACCAGGTGGGCGATGACCTCGGTGTCGGTCTGCGACTCGAAGGTGTAGCCGGCGGCGCGCAGCTCGGCGCGCAGCGCCTCGTGGTTCTCGATGATGCCGTTGTGCACCACCGAGACCTGCAGCCCGCCGCCCAGCGAGGCGTGCGGGTGGGCGTTGTTCTCGGTGACCCCGCCGTGGGTGGCCCAGCGGGTGTGGGCGATGCCGGTGGGCGCCTGCGCGCCGTCGGCCGTGGCGCGGGCCTGCAATTCGGCCACCCGGCCCACCGAGCGCACCCGCGACATGGTGTCGTTCAGGATGGCCAGGCCGGCGGAGTCATAGCCCCGGTACTCCAGCTTGCGCAGCCCCTCGATGAGGATGGGAACGATGTCGCGTTGCGCGACCGCGCCGACGATGCCGCACATGGGACTACTCCTTGGGCTTGCGGACCGGCCGCTGCCAGTTGGGGACGGTGACCTGCCGGGCGCGCGAGATGGTGAGCTTGCCGGCCGGTGCCTCGCGGGTGAGGGTGGTGCCCGCGCCCAGGGTGGCGCCTGCGCCCACCGTGACCGGCGCCACCAGTTGGGTGTCGCTGCCGATGAAGGCGTCATCGCCAATGACGGTGAGATGCTTGTTCACGCCGTCGTAGTTGCAGGTGATGGTGCCGGCGCCGATGTTCACCCGCTTGCCCACCACCGCATCGCCCACATAGGCGAGGTGGTTGGCCTTGGCCTGGGTGTCGAAGCGGGCGGCCTTGGTCTCGACGAAGTTGCCCACATGCACCTCCTCGGCCAGCACCGTGCCGGGCCGCAGCCGGGCATAGGGCCCGATGCGCGAGCCGGCGCCCACCTGCGCGCCATCGAGGTGGCTGAAGGCGAGCACCTGTGTGCCGGCGGCGAGCGTGGTGTCGCGCAGCACGCAGTGGGGGCCGATGCTCACGCCGTCGCCGAGCACCACCGTGCCCTCGAACACGCAGTTGATGTCGATGCTGACATCGCGCCCGCAGGCGAGGCTGCCGCGGATGTCGATGCGGGCCGGGTCGGCCAGGGTGACACCCTGCTCGAGCAGCGCCGCGGCCTGGTTGCCCTGGTGGACGCGCTCGAGTTCGGCGAGCTGGGCCTTGCTGTTCACGCCCAGGGTCTCCCAGACGGCATCGGGCTGCACGCCGGCCACCTCGAGGCCCTCGGCCACGGCGCTGGCGATGATGTCGGTCAGGTAGTACTCGCCCTGCGCGTTGCGGTTGGACAGCCCGGCCAGCCAGCGCTTGAGCGCCGGCGTGGGCGCCACCAGGATGCCGGTGTTCACCTCGGTGATGGCGCGCTGCGCCTCGCTGGCGTCCTTGTGCTCGACGATGCGGGTGATGCGGCCCTGCTCGCGCACGATGCGGCCATAACCGGTGGGGTCGGGCAGGGTGACGGTGAGCAGGCCCAGCCGCGGCGCGGCGCCGGCCGGTGCCTGCGCGGCGGCGCACAGCCGCGCCAGGGTGGCGTCGGTGGTGAGCGGCACATCGCCATAGAGCACCAGGGTGGGCACGCTGTCATCGAGCAGCGGCACCGCCTGCATCACCGCGTGCCCGGTGCCGAGTTGCGGCTCCTGCTTCGCCCAGGCGAGATCGGGCGCGGCCAGCCGCTGCGGAACCTGCTCGCCGCCATGGCCGTAGACCACCACCAGCCGCTTCGGGGCTAGACTGCGGGCGCGGTCGAGCACATGGGCCAGCATCGGCCGGCCGGCGATCGGATGCAGCACCTTCGGAAGATCCGAGCGCATGCGCTTGCCCATGCCGGCGGCGAGGATGACGATGTTCATTTTTTCCTTGCTTTTCAGAGGCTTGCGGCCATTGAGCGCAACCCGGAATTTTACCATGCGGGGCTGGCGCCTGGGCGCGCTGCTGACGCTGCTCGCCCTGCTGGCCTCGGGCTGCACCATGGCACGGCTGGGTTACGACCTGCTGCCAGCCTGGTCAAGCTGGCAGCTCGACCGCTACCTGGCTCTGGACGAAGACCAGCGCGCGCTGGTGTCGCGCCGGCTCGACGAGCTTCACCGCTGGCATCGGCGCGGTCAGCTGCCGGGCTATGCCGAGTTCCTGGGCGAGGTCGAGGCGCAGGTGCGCGGCGCGGCCCCCGGCGGCGCCGAGCCGATCGCGGTGGGCCGCTGGCGCGCTCGGGTGACCGACGCCTGGGCGCCCGTGGCCGAGCGGCTGGCGCCTGCGGTGGCCGAGCTCGCCCTCACCCTGCGGCCCGACCAGCTCGAGCGGCTGCGCCGGCGCATGGCCGAGGCCGACGAGGAGTACCGCGAGAAGTTCCTGCCCGAGAAGCCCGCCGACCGGGTGACGGCCCGCGGCGATCGCGTCGTCAAGCGGGCCGAGTTCTTCCTCGGCCGGCTGGAGGCCGGCCAGGAGCGCGAGCTGCGGCAGCTCGCCGCCGGCATGCCGGCCACCGAGGAGCTCTGGTATGCCGAGCGCCAGCGCCGCAACCAGGCGCTGCTCGGCCTGTTCGCCCGGCTCTCGCGCGAGCGTCTGCCGCTGCCCGAGGCCAACCGTCAGGTCAGGGATTTCCTGCTGAGCTTCTGGACCCCGGCCGATCCTGCCCGGCGCCAGCGCCTGGACGAGGCGGTCGCGCTCAGCGACCAGCTCTCCACGCAACTGCTCGCCCGGGCCAGCGCCGCCCAGCGCGCCCATCTGCTCAAGACCCTTCGCGGCTATGCCCAGGATTTCGTCAGGCTGGCCGGCACCTGAACCGGAGTCCCTCCCCATGCAGACCGGCATCCTCGATCCCGTCCCGCCACACGCCCGCTACCTGAGCTTTTCGCTGCGCGCCGGCGCCGACCCCCGGTCCGCGCTGCGCGCCCTTGCCGGCGCTGCCGATGGCAAAGCCACGGTGGTCGGCCTGGGCGCCACGCTGGTGGCCGAGCTCTCGGCCCGGGTGCCCGGCCTGCGGCCGTTTCCGCCGCTGGTGGGCGCGGGCGTGGAACTGCCGGCCACGCCGGCAGCTCTCTGGTGCTGGCTGCGCGGCGAGGAGCCGGGCGAGCTCTATCTGCGGGGCGCCGATCTCGCCCGGATGCTGGGCGACGCCTTCCTGCCGCAGGAGGCCTTTGATGCCTTCCGTCATCGCGGCGGCCGCGATCTCACCGGCTACGAGGACGGCACCGAAAATCCCGTGGGCGACGCGGCGGTGCAGGCCGGGTTTCTTCAGGGTGGCCCCACGGGCCTGGCCGGCAGCAGCTTCGTGGCCGTGCAGCGCTGGCAGCATGACTTCGCAGCCATCGGCGCGATGAGCCAGGCAGCCAAAGACCTCGCGATCGGCCGGCGGCTGGCCGACAACACCGAGATCGAGGACGCGCCGGCCAGCGCCCATGTGCGGCGCACCGCCCAGGAGGACTTCACGCCCGAGGCGTTCACCCTGCGCCGCTCCATGCCCTGGGTGAAGGGCGAGCAGGGCGGCCTGATGTTCGTGTCCTTCGGTGCCTCGTTCGACGGCTTCGAGGCGCAGCTGCGGCGCATGATCGGCGCCGACGACGGCACCCGCGACGCGATCTTCGGCATGAGCCGGCCGCTGTCCGGGGCCTACCACTGGTGCCCGCCGGCGCTGGCGGGCGGGCTGGACCTGCGCCTGATCGGACTCTAGGCGCGCCTTCAGAGGCCGGCAGCCTCGCCGGCGTCGGCGCTCAGCGCCGCGGCCAGCGCCTGGCGCAGCGCCGCCGCCACCTGCGCCGAGGTGGCTGGCTTGTGCACCAGTCGCAGGCCGTTGGCGGTCATGGCGGCCACCAGGTCGGGGCGGGTCTCGCCGGTGAGCACCACCACCCGGTCACGGGGCAGCCGCCCGGCCAGCGCCGCGATCACCTGGTAGCCGGAGGACTCGTCCTCCATGCGCATGTCGGTGACGCAGGCATCCCAGACCGGTGTGGTGCGGTGGTCCTGCAGCATCGCGCGCAGCGGGTTCACGCCCGACACCGGCGTGACCTGCGCGCCCAGTCTCGCCAGGCCCAGCGAGAGCGCATCGCGAACCAGCGGGTCGTCCTCGACCAGCAGCACGCGAAGCCCGCGCAGCGAGCTGGAACCGGCCTCGGGCATGGATGGCTCGAGCAGGGCGCGCTCGGCCAGCCGGTCGGCGGGGATGAGGATGCTGAAGGTGGTGCCATGACCAGGCTCCGAGGCGATCGTGACCTGGTAGCCCAGACGGGCGCTCAGTCGCCGCACGATCGCCAGGCCCAGGCCCAGTCCGCGGGAGCGGTCGCGCGCCGGATTGTGGAGCTGGACGAAGTCCTCGAAGATGCGCTGGTGCTGGTCGGCCGGAATGCCGGGGCCGGTATCGATCACCCGGATGCTCACCCCCTGCGGGGTGCGCACGGCATCCACATGCACCGAACCCTGGGTGGTGTAGCGCAGCGCGTTGTCGACCAGATTGCGCACCATGCGCGCCAGCATCACCCGGTCGCTGACCACGACCAGCTCGGTGGGGGCGAACTGCAGCTCGATGCCGCGCGCGCTGGCCTGCGTGAGGAAGGCTTCGCGCAGCCCCTCGAACAGGGCGCTGAGCGCGGTTGGCGCGAGATTGGCAGCGACCACATCGGCCTCGAGCCGGGACAGGTCGAGGATGCCGGTGAGCAGATCGTCGAGGGCATTGACCGAGGTGTCGAGCCGCGCGAGCAGCGCAGCGCGGCGCTCGGGCGCGGTTTCGACCCGCGGATCGCGCAGCATCTCGACCACGATCTTCAGCGACGTGACCGGCTGACGCAGGTCGTGGCTGGCGGCGGCGATGAACAGCGACTTGGCGTTGCTGATGGCCTCGACCTCGGTCCGCTGCAGCGAGACTTCGCGGGCGAGCTGCGAGCGCTCCACGGCCAGATCGAGCGCGCCCGACAGGGTGCGGCCGTTGGCGCGCGACTGGCCCAGCAGCGAGGCCACCAGCAGCGCCAGCACCGCAGCCACTGCCCAGCCCCCGGGGAACGGGCTGGCCAGCCAGAACAGCATCATGGGCGGAAAGAAGACCGCCGCGTAGGTGGTGGCGTGCTCGGGCACCGCGTGGGTGGCGCTCAAGGGCCCGGTCGACCAGCACACCAGCAGCATGGTCAGCAGGGCCATCCCGTCGGGGTCGATGCCCGGCGCGAGCAGCAGCGTGGCCAGCAGCCCGTTGGCGCCGCCCAGGGCGCCGCTGGCCACCAGGCGGTTGCGCCACTGCGCGGCCTGGGCGTCGGTGAGCGGGCCGGCCTCCACCGCGCGCAGGCAGGCGCCGGCCAGCCAGAAGCGGGCGGCGCTGATGAGCGCACCGGCAAGCAGCCACAGCACGAGCCGCGTGTCTGATGCATGCCCCTGCGCCACCCAGGCCAGGAGGGGCACGAACAGCACCGCCGACACGTTGCCCAGGCGTCCGGCGCGGGCGAGCAGCTGGACCCTGACCGTGGCCGGACTGCGTCCCGAAGCGAGCGCCGCCGACAGGAGCTGCGCGCTGGCGCCGGAAGGCAGTCGCATGCGGCTCAGCGAACCGAGACGCCCAGCCGGGCCGCGATCACCACCGCCTCGGTGCGGCTGCGTGCGCCCAGCACCTGCAGCACATTGCTGACATGGATCTTGACCGTGTTCTCGGACAGCGCCAGCTCGCGGCAGATGAGCTTGTTGGGCAGACCGCGCAGGATCAGGCGCAGCACATCGGCCTGCCGCGGTGTCAGGCCGAGGCCCTGGATGCCGTCGGCGTCCGGCGCGGTGGGCGGACCGGGCAGACCGGGGGGCAGGTAGAGCGCGCCGCCGGCCACGGTGGCCAGTGCGCCCACCAGGGTGCGACGATCGGCTGACTTGGGCACGAAGCCCATGGCGCCGGCCTCGATGGCCGCCAGGATGAGCGAGGGGTCGTCGCTGCCCGACACCACCACCACCGGCGACATCGGGTCGGCCTCACGGGCCTCGCGCACCGCACTCAGGCCTTGCGCGTCGGGCAGACCCAGATCGAGCACCACCAGATCGAAGGCCGGATGGGCCCGCAGGGCGCCGAGGGCCGCCTGCAGCGTGGCCACGCGGGTGATCCGGCTGCCGGGCATGGCCATTTCAAGGCAATCGGCGATCGCCTCGGCGACGATCGGATGATCGTCGCAGACCATGAAGCGCCGCGGCGCCAGGGATGCGGTGCTGTTCGGATCGGCCTGGATGCCGGGGGTGTCGTCGGCGGACGGCTTGTCCAGGCGGGTGTTCACATCGGACATCGGTGACGGCAGAGGCAGGGCTTGGTGCCCTGCCGAAGTGTGCCATCGAAAGCGCGAGGCGGAGCGGCCACCGGGTGGTGGCAGGGCACCCGCCGGTCCGCCCGGCCGGGTCAGGCCGTGGGCGATGGGTTGCCGCGGTGATCGGGCACGATCTGCGGGGCGAGCGATCCGACCACCATCCCGATCAGGGCGGCGATCAGGCCGTTGATCTGCGGCGGCACCAGGGCGTCGGCGAAGTTGGTCTCGCAGCCCAGCCAGACCACCAGCCCGCTGAAGATCGACAGCAGCGCGCCCTGCACGCTGGCCCGCTTCCAGAAGATGCCCGCGGCCAGCGGCACCAGTGCGCCCACCAGGGTGACCTTGTAGGCGTTCTGGACCATCTCGTACATGGTGGTGCGCGAGTTCAGCGCGAACAGCAGCGCCGCGCAGGAGAACAGGACCAGCACCGTGCGCAGCATGACCAGGAAACGCCGGTCGCTCACCCGCGGCATGAAGGGGCGCAGCACGTTCTCGGTGAACAGCGCGGTGGGCGCGAGCAGCGCGCCGCTGGCGGTGGACAGAATCGCCGAGAGCAGGGCACCGAAGAACACCACCTGCGCCCAGCCCGGCATCCGGTTGAGGATCAGGTCCGGAAGGATGCGCTGCACCTCGCGGCCGTCCTCGGAGGCGAAGAGGTCGGTGAACTTCGGATCGATGACGATCGCGGCATAGGCGATGAACATCGGCACGAAGGCGAAGATGAAATAGGCCGCGCCACCCAGCAGCGTGCCGCGTACCGCGGTGCGCTCGTCCTTCGCGCTGGTCACCCGCTGGAAGACATCCTGCTGCGGGATCGAGCCCAGCGCCATGGTCATCCAGGCCGCCACGAAGGGCAGCCACTCGGTGAGGCCGCCCGAGGGCCAGAAGTCGAACTTGCCCTCGGCATGGGCCTGCGCAATGACCTTGGCCGGCCCGCCGGCGAGGTCGCCGATCAGCCAGGCGATGACCAGCAGGCCGATCACGATGATCACGGTCTGGAAGAGGTCGGTGAGCGCCACCGACCACATGCCGCCGAACATCGTGTAGACGATCACCACGAGCGCGCCGAGCGCGATGCACTGGTTGAGGCCGAGCGCGCCGCCGGTCAGCACATGGAAGACCAGCCCGAGCGCGGTCAGCTGGGCCGAAGTCCAGCCGAGATAGGAGGCGGTGATCGCCAGGCTGGTGAGCACCTCGACCAGCTTGCCGTAGCGCTTGTGATAGAAGTCGCCGATGGTCAGCAGGTCCATCCGGTAGAAGGCCTTCGCGAAGAACAGCGCCACGAAGACCAGCGCGAACGAGGCGCCGAAGGGGTCGGCCGGCACGCCGTGCAGCCCGTCCTTGGCGAAGGTGGCCGACACCGACAGCACCGTCTCGGCGCCGAACCAGGTCGCGAAGACCGTGGCCATGTTCATGTAGAGCGGCAGGCTGCGGCCGGCCACCAGATAGTCCTTCGCGTTGTGCACCCGGCTGGCGGCCCACAGGCCGATGCCGATGGTGATGGCGAGGTAAAGCAGCACGGAGGCGATCAGCATGGCGGGCGCCCTTGAGATGGTGTTGCGGGCGAGTATTCCGCAATCGGCGGTCGGTGGCGGGGTGGGCCTGCGGGTGTCGTGGAAATCCGTGGCCGGCAGGCACCATCGCGCAGCCCTCGGAACCGCCTGCCTTGAGCCTGCGGCGGGCCGCCCGCATGATCGGCCGATGTCCCGCCCCGACCTTGCCGCTGCCTGCGTTCACCCCGACACGCCCGAGCCGATCCGACGGCTCGAGGGCCTGGCCCGGATTCACGACATGCCCCTGGGTGCCGGCCACCTGCGCTGGCGCCGCTTCGGCGACGGCCCGCCCCTGGTGCTGTTGCACGGCGGCCACGGCAACTGGCTGCACTGGGCGCGCAACATCGAATCCCTCGCCCTGGGCAATGCCGTGTGGGTGGCCGACATGCCGGGCTACGGCGACTCCGCCGAGCCGGTCGAGCCGGCCGCGATGAGCTCGCTCGTGGAAGGGGTGGCGCAGTCGATCGAGGCCCTGCTCGGGGTGGGTCAGCCATGCCAGCTTGCCGGCTTCTCGTTCGGCGGGCTGGTGGCCGCGCACCTTGCGGCCGGTCGTCTGCCGGTGCGCCAGCTCATCCTGCTCGGCCCGGCCGGCCATGCCGGGCCGCGTCGCCCGCGGGGCGAGATGCTCGCCTGGCGCCGGGCGCTCGCCGATCCCGATCCGCAGGCGCTCGCGGCGGTGATGCGCCACAACCTCGCCATGCAGATGCTGCACCAGCCCGAGGCCATCGACCCGCTGGCGCTGGCGGTGCATACCCGGGCCTGCCTGGCCACGCGCTTTCGCAGCCGCGAGATCTCGCGCGGCGGCGGCCTGCCGCAGCAGCTGGCGCAGTGCCGCGCGCCCTTGCGTCTGCTCTGGGGCGAGCACGATGTCACCTGCGATCCGTCCCTGCTTTCGGGAGCCCTCGGCGAGGCGGTGCCCGATCGCCAGGCGCGGGTGCTGCCCGGCGTGGGCCACTGGGTGCAGTACGAGGCAGCCGAGGCGGTGAACCGGCAGCTGCGGGTCTGGCTGGACGCGCCGGGTGTGTGAGCGCACGGCGCCCGGGGCGCTGCGTTGCGCGGCGGGCCTCGGCGCTCAGCCCGAGAGCAGCGCCAACCCGAGCAGCCCGACGAGCGCCAGGGCCAGCAGCATGGCCGCCACGGCCAGCACCGACAGCCAGCGCCGTGCCCGTCGGGCCTCGGCGAGCAGCGCGCCGGCCCAGGGCGGCATGGCCTGGGCGTCGGCCCCGGTGGCCGCGCGGCTGAGCGCGCCGTGCAGCAGCCGCGGGATCTGTGGCAGGGTCTGCGCCCACTGGGTGGCCTCGCGGCCAAGCCGCTCGCGCAGCGCCGCCGGCCCGATGCGTTCGACCATCCAGCGCTCCAGGAAGGGCTTGGCCGTCACCCACAGATCGAGGTCGGGGTCGAGCTGGCGGCCGAGCCCCTCGATGTTCAGCAGGGTCTTCTGCAGCAGCACCAGCTGCGGCTGGATCTCGACATCGAAGCGGCGCGAGGCCTGGAACAGGCGCATGAGCACCAGGCCGAGCGAGATCTCCCGCAGGGGCCGGTCGAAGAAGGGCTCGCAGCAGGCGCGGATCGCCGATTCGAGTTCCTCGATGCGGGTGTGGCGCGGCACCCAGCCCGACTCGACATGCAGTTCGGCCACCCGCCGGTAGTCACGGCGGAAGAAGGCCAGGAAGTTCTGCGCGAGGTAGTTCTTGTCGAACTCGGAGAGGGTGCCGACGATGCCGAAGTCGAGCGCGATGTAGCGGTTGAAGTCGGGCCCCGGTCCGCCCACCAGGATGTTGCCGGGGTGCATGTCGGCGTGGAAGAAGCCGTGCCGGAACACCTGCGTGAAGAAGATCTCGACCCCCTCGCGCGAGAGCCGCTTCAGGTCGATGCCTGCGGCACGCATCTCGTCCATGCGTCCGATCGGGATGCCGTGCATGCGCTCCATGGTCAGCACATTCACCGCGCAGGCATCCCAGTACATCTCGGGTACCCGCAGCAGGGTCGAGCCGCTGAAGTTGCGCCGCAGCTGGTTGGCGTTGGCGGCCTCCCGGATCAGATCGAGCTCGTCGTGCAGGTAGGTGTCGAACTCGTCGATGACCTCCAGCGGCTTGAGGCGCCGGCCGTCGGCCGAGACCCGGGCGAGCAGACCGCCGAAGGCGCGCAGCAGCGCGATGTCGCGCTCGATGACCCGGGCCATGCCCGGACGCAGCACCTTGACCGCCACCGGTCGGCCGTCATGCAGCCGCGCGAAGTGCACCTGGGCGATGGAGGCCGAGGCCACCGGCGTGATGTCGAACTCGGCGTAGACCTCGGCGAGCGGGCGGCCCAGGCCGCGTTCGATCTCGATGATCGCCTGTTCTCCGGGGAAGGGCGGCACCCGGTCCTGCAGACGGGCCAGCTCGTCGGCGATGTCGGGCGGCATCAGGTCACGCCGCGTGGACAGCACCTGACCGAACTTCACGAAGATCGGGCCCAGGCTCTCGAGGGCCTCACGCAGCCGCTCGCCGCGTGGCTGGCGCAACTGGCGGCCCAGGCGCAGCAGGCGCGCCAGCCAAAGCCAGCCGCGGGTGCCCAGGCTGGCGGCCGCGCCGGATGCGGCGATCTCGTCCAGGCCATGGCGCCAGACGACGTGGGCGATGCGAGCGAGTCGAAGAAGGCGCACCGGCGGATTCTAGTGCACCGGCTCGGACCCCTGGCCAGGAACCGGTGGTGTTCAGGCTTACCATCGGGTCTTCCTCGCCTTGCCGGGCCCGCCCCATGCCTCTGCCAACTGCTCCTGGTCTTCTCGTCGGTGCCTGCGCGCTGCTGCTGGCTGCATGTGCGGTGCCGCCGCCTGTCGCGCCGAACGCGGCGGCGCCGGCGCCGGCCCAGGCGGGGGCATCAGTGCC
>CAIZPE010000167.1 GCA_903934795.1 uncultured bacterium
AGATCCAGGACGAGAGCATGCACTACGAGATGCTCAAGCACACCGGCGAGTACCCGATCATCGGCGTGAACACCTTCCGCAACCCCAAGGGCGACCCCATCCCCGAGAAGCTCGAGCTCGCCCGCTCCACCGAGGACGAGAAGCGCTCGCAGCTCGCCCGCCTGGCCGAGTTCCAGACCCGCCACGCCGACCGCGCGCCCGAGGTGCTGGCCCTGCTGCGCCGAACGGTCATCGACAACGGCAATGTCTTCGCCGTGCTGATGGATGCGGTGCGCTGCTGCTCGCTCGGCCAGATCACCGAGGCGCTGTTCGAGGTGGGCGGCCAGTACCGCCGCAGCATGTAGCCGCGGGAGCACGCAGTGGCATTGAGTGACATCGAGATCGCCCGCGAGGCGACGCTGCGGCGGATCACCGATCTGGCCGCCGACCGGCTGGGCATCGAAGACCGCCATCTGGTGCCCTACGGTCACCACAAGGCCAAGCTCACCCTGCCCTTCATCGAGTCGTTGCGCGACCGGCCCGAGGGCCGGCTGATCCTGGTCACCGCGATCAGCCCCACGCCGGCCGGCGAGGGCAAGACCACCACCCCGGTCGGTCTGGGCGACGCGCTCAACCGGATCGGCGAACGGGCCATGATCGCGCTGCGCGAACCCTCGCTCGGCCCGGTGTTCGGCCTGAAGGGTGGCGCCACCGGCGGCGGACGGGCGCAGGTGGTGCCCATGGAGGACATCAACCTCCATTTCACCGGCGACTTCCACGCGATTGCGCTCGCCAACAACCTGCTCGCCGCGGCCATCGACAACCACATCCACCACGGCAACGCGCTCGACATCGATGTCCGCCGCATCAGCTGGCGTCGGGTCATGGACATGAATGACCGGGCGCTGCGCGCGCTCACCGTGGGCCTGGGCGGACCGGCCAACGGCCATCCGCGCGAAGATGGCTTCGACATCGTCGTGGCCTCCGAGGTGATGGCCATCCTGTGCCTGGCCACCTCGCTGGCCGACCTGCGCGAGCGGCTCGGCCGGATCGTGGTGGCGCAGACCCGTGATCGCCGGCCGGTGCTCGCCGCCGACCTGAAGGTGCATGGCGCCATGGCGGTGCTGCTGCGCGACGCGATCTCGCCCAACCTGGTGCAGACCCTCGAGAACAACCCTGCGCTGCTGCACGGCGGGCCCTTCGCGAACATCGCGCACGGCTGCAACTCGGTGATCGCCACCCGCACCGCGCTGCGGCTGGCCGACTATGTGGTCACCGAGGCCGGCTTCGGCGCCGATCTCGGCGCCGAGAAGTTCATCGACATCAAGTGTCGCCTCGCCGGGCTGCGGCCGGCCGCGGCGGTGGTGGTGGCCACGGTGCGCGCGCTCAAGTACCACGGCGGCGTGGCACTCGACGCGCTCGGCACCGAAGACCTGCCCGCGCTGGGGCGCGGCCTGGCCAATCTCGAGCGCCATCTGCGCAACCTGCGCGAGGTGTTCGGCCTGCCCTGCGTGGTGTCCATCAACCACTTCGCCTCCGACACCGAGGCCGAGCACGCCCTGCTGCGCGAGCGGGTGGCGGCGCTGGGCGTGCCGGCGCACACCGCACGGCACTGGGCGCAGGGCAGCGAGGGCGCGACCGACCTCGCCCGGGAAGTGGTGCGCCTGGCCGCGCAGCCCACCGAGCTGCGATTCGCCTATGCCGATGACCAGCCGCTGTGGGACAAGATCCGGGCGCTCGCCACCCGGGTGTATGGCGCGGCCGAGGTGCGCGCCAGCCCGGGCGCGCGCGCGCGTCTCAATCAGCTGCAGGCCG
>CAIZPE010000168.1 GCA_903934795.1 uncultured bacterium
CCGACGGTGGTGGGTTACACGCTGCGCGACATCGACACCTGGGCCTCGCTGGTGGCGCGCTCGATCCGCGCTGCTGGTGCACGCGCCGGCGACCTGGTTCATGTGAGCTACGGTTACGGCCTGTTCACCGGCGGCCTGGGCGCGCACTACGGCGCCGAGAAGCTGGGCCTGACCGTGGTGCCCTTCGGTGGCGGCCAGACCGAGAAGCAGGTGCAGCTGATCACCGACTTCCGGCCCGACATCATCATGGTCACGCCGAGCTACATGCTCGCGATCGCCGACGAGTTCGAGCGCCAGGGCATCGATCCGCGCTCGAGCAGCCTGCGGGTGGGCATCTTCGGCGCAGAGCCCTGGACCAACGAGATGCGCCGCGAGATCGAGCAGCGCGTGGCGCTCGACGCGGTGGACATCTACGGGCTGTCGGAGGTGATGGGACCGGGCGTGGCCAACGAGTGCGCCGAGACCAAGGATGGGCCCACCATCTGGGAGGACCACTTCCTGCCCGAGGTGGTGCACCCCGAGACCGGCGAGCCGCTGCCCGACGGCGAATTCGGCGAACTGGTGTTCACCTCGCTCACCAAGGAGGCGCTGCCGATCATCCGCTACCGCACGCGCGACCTGACCTGCCTGCTGCCGGGCACCGCGCGCACCATGCGGCGCATGCGCAAGATCACGGGCCGCTCCGACGACATGATGATCGTGCGCGGGGTGAATGTGTTCCCGTCGCAGATCGAGGAACTGATCCTGCAGCGACCCGAACTCGCGCCGCACTATCTGTGCGAGCTGCACAAGGATGGTCCGCTCGACTCGCTCACGGTGCGGGTGGAGCTCAAGGCCGGCGGAGCGGCCGACAGCGCCACCGTGGCCGGCGCGCAGGCGGCGCTCGCGCATGCGATCAAGTCGTATGTCGGCGTGTCGGCGAGCGTGCGCATCGAGCCGACCGGCACGATCGAGCGCTCGGCCGGCAAGGCGCGTCGCGTGGTCGATCTGCGGCCGCGCTGAACCCAATCCGTCGGCAGCGGCGGGCAGTCCGCCCCCGCCCGACCTCTTTCTGGAGACTGACCCATGTTTCGGGGAATCCTGCTCGAAAAGAGCGAATCCGGCGTCAGCGCCGGCGTGCGCGAACTCGATGATGCCGCGCTGCAGGCCCATGCCGGTGACGGCGATGTCACGGTGCGCATCGGGTGGTCGACCCTGAACTACAAGGACGGGCTGGCGATCACGAACCGATCGCCGGTGGTGCGCAAGTGGCCGATGGTGCCGGGGATCGACGGCGCGGGGGTGGTCGAGGCGAGCAGCCACGCCGGCTTCAAGCCGGGCGACCGCGTGGTGCTCAACGGCTGGGGCGTGGGCGAGACCCACTGGGGCTGCCTTGCCGGCAAGGCCCGACTGAAGGGGCAGTGGCTGGTGCCCCTGCCGGCCTCGCTCGGCGAGCGCGAGGCGATGGCGATCGGCACCGCCGGCTACACGGCGATGCTGTGCGTGATGGCCCTCGAGGACGGCGGCGTCAAGCCGGGCGATGGCGAGGTGCTGGTCACCGGCGCGGCCGGCGGCGTGGGCAGCGTGGCGATCGCGCTGCTGGCCGGCCGTGGCTACCGGGTGGTGGCCTCCACCGGGCGCGCCGGCGAAGCGCCCTACCTCACCGGGCTGGGCGCGGCCGAGATCATCGAGCGCGCCACACTGAGCGAACCCGGCAAGCCGCTGCAGAAGGAGCGCTGGGCAGGTGTGGTGGACTGCGTGGGCTCGCACACCCTGGCCAATGCCTGTGCGCAGACCCGGTACGGCGGCACCGTCGCGGCCTGCGGACTGGCCCAGGGCATGGACTTCCCGGCCTCGGTGGCGCCCTTCATCCTGCGCGGCATCCGGCTCGCCGGGGTCGACTCGGTGATGTGCCCGATGCCTCGCCGGCAGGCCGCGTGGGCGCGGCTCGCCGCTGACCTGGACCGGACCCGCCTCGCGGCCATGACCACCGAGATCGGCCTGGACGCGGCGATCGCAGCCGCGGCCGATGTGCTCGCCGGCAAGGTGCGCGGCAGGCTGGTGGTCGATGTGAACCGCTGAGCCTGCGCATGCCGAAACCCGTGCCGGTGGCGGTGCGCTACACCATCACCCCCACCGACCCCGAGGCCCATTGCTTCGAGGCATCACTCGAGATCGATGGCCCCGACCCGCAGGGCCAGCGTTTCTCGATGCCGGTCTGGATCGAGGGCAGCTACCTGGTGCGCGAGTTCGCGCGGCAGGTGGTGCGCATCGAGGCACGCTGCGGCACTCGGGTGGTCGCGCTGCGCAAGCTCGACACCCACACCTGGGAGGCCGAGCCCTGCGAGGGCACGCTCGTGCTGCGCTGGCAGGTGTATGCCTGGGACCTCTCGGTACGCACCGCCTGTCTGGACCCGCACTTCGGTTTCTTCAACGCCAGCAGCGTGTTCATGCGCCCGCACGGCCGCGACCTGGAGGCCTGCAGCGTCCAGATCCTGCCGCCCCCGCGCGGCGGCGACGGCTGGCGGGTGGCCACCACGCTGCCGCGCGCCGGCGCACGCCTGGGCGGCTTCGGCAGCTACCGCGCGCAGGGCTACGAGGAACTGGCCGATCACCCGGTGCTGATGGGGCGTCTCAGCCTGGCCCGTTTCACGGTCAACGGCGTGCCACATGACATCGCGCTGAGCGGCCGACACGATGCCGACCTGCCTCGGTTGGCCGCGGACCTCGCGCGGGTCTGCGAAGCGCAGGCCCGGCTGTTCGAGCCGCGCAGCGGCACGCTGCCCTTCGATCGCTACCTCTTCCAGATCATGGTGGTGGGCGAGGGCTACGGCGGCCTGGAGCACCGCAGCAGCACCGCGCTGATCTGCGCTCGCCACGATCTGCCCTATCCGGGCATGAGCGGATCGCCCGAGGCCTACCGCGGCCTGCTCGGACTGGCCAGCCACGAGTACTTCCACAGCTGGCATGTGCGCCGCATCCGGCCGGCGGCGCTGGCCAGACCCGATCCCGACCGCGAGAACTTCACCAGCCTGCTCTGGGTCTTCGAGGGGTTCACCTCCTACTACGATGAACTGATGCTCACCCGCGCGGGCCTGGTCGGCATGGACGACTACCTCGGCTCGCTCGCCGGCACGATCTCGCGGGTGCTGCGTGGACCCGGCCGTCGGGTGCAGAGCGTGGCCGAATCGAGCTTCGACGCCTGGATCAAGTACTACCGGCAGGACGAGAACTCACCGAACAGCGTGGTGAGCTACTACGCCAAGGGTGCGCTGGTGGCACTGTGTCTCGACCTGGACATCCGCAGCCGCAGCGGCGGGCGCCGCTCGCTCGACGACTTCATGCGGCTGCTGTGGCGGCGCTTCGGCCGCCCATTCGACGCGCGTCGCGAGGGCCTGCCGGAAGACGGGGTGGCCCCGCTGCTGCGCGAGGCCACCGGGCTGGATCTCTCCCGCGAGGTGCAGGCCTGGGCCCACGGCACCGACGAGCTGCCGCTGTCCGCACTGCTGCAGCGGGTGGGTCTGTGCCTGATCCTGAAGGCGCCCGAGGGGGACAGCCCCTCCCTGGGGGTGACGCTCGCACAGAGCCCCGGGGTGCTGACCATCACCACTGCCTACCGCGGGCAGGCCGCGATGCGCGCCGGCCTGTCCGCTGGTGACCAGCTGGTGGCCTTCGACGGCTTGCGGGTGGATGAGGCCTCGCTCAAGCGGATGCTGGCCCGACGCCGGGCCGGCGACCGGGTGCGGGTTCACGCCTTCCGCCGTGACGAGCTGATCGCGGTCGATGTCAGGCTGCAGGCCCCCGAGCCGACCGAAGCGACACTCACTTCCGACGAGCAGGCCGATGCGGGTGCGATCGCCCTGCGTCGGGCCTGGCTCGGCCTTCGCGCCCATGCCCTATCCACCCGTCACAAACCATCTGCCGACAGCGCCTGAAGAACATCCGCTGCGCGGCCGCCGACGCTTCGTCGGCGCGCTCGCGCTGGGCGCGGCCTGGCTCGGCACCGGCGCCGGCCTCGGC
>CAIZPE010000169.1 GCA_903934795.1 uncultured bacterium
AACTCGTCGCTTCGCTCCTCGGACAAACGCGGTCCGACCGCGCTGACGCGCGGCAACCCCGGTCGCCTGCGCTCCTCGGCGGGCCCGATGCCCCGGCCTCCGACAGGCGGCGCCGGCCTCCCGGTCAGGGTGAGGTGTGCGGGATGCCGCTCTTGCTGGCCAGTGGCGTGAGCTGCCATACGGCCGCGAGCGCAGTCACCGGCTCCGCCCATGGGCACGGCCGATCGCCGCATGCCGAGATCGGTGCTCGACGACGGGGCGGGGGCCAGGCCCTGGGCCGGGCATCGGCCTCGCCGAGGAGCGCAGGCGGCCGGGGTTGCCGCGCGGGAGCGCGGTCAGCCCGCGTTTGTCCGAGGAGCGAAGCGACGAGTTCGCGGGCTGCCCCGGTCGGCGAGCACCGCAGGGCACCCGGCAAGGCCGGGCGAGGCCGTCAACCCGGCCCAGGGCCTGGCCCCCGCCCCGTCGTACGCTTCGCCCGGCGACCGAAACCTGTCCGCCCCGTCCGGCGCCAGCAGCCTGTCAGCTCCGTCCGGCGAACGCAGCGGGTCCGCACCGTCTGGAGCGGCGCAGCCGCCGGGCCTCAGCCCAGGATGTCCGCCAGGGCCTCGTCGAGCATGCGCCCCTGTGCCGGGGTGCCGACCGTGATGCGCAGGAAGTCGGCGATGCGGCTGGCGCTGAAGTGGCGCACCAGCACCTTGCGCTCGCGCAGCGCGCGCTGCAGGGCGGCGCCGGCATGGTCGGGGTGGCGCGCGAACACGAAGTTGGCGCCCGAGGGCAGCACCTGGAAGCCGCGCGCGCGCAGGCGCTCGCTCATGGCCTCGCGCTCCGTGATGACCGCTGCGCAGGATTGCGCGAACCACGCGGTGTCTTCCACCGAGGCGGTGGCCGCGGCGATCGCGATGCGGTCCAGCGGATAGGAGTTGAAGCTGTCCTTCACCCGCTCCAGCGCCTCGATCAGGCCGGCCTGACCCATGGCATAGCCCACCCGCAGGCCGGCCAGCGCACGCGACTTGGAGAAGGTGCGCACCACCAGCAGCTGCGGAAAGCGTGCGATCAGGCTCACCGCCGACTCGCCGCCGAAGTCGATGTAGGCCTCATCCACCAGCACCACCGAATCCGGGTTGGCCTGCAGCAGCCGCTCGATCTCCGACAGCGGCAGCAGCCGGCCGGTGGGCGCGTTGGGATTGGCGATGACGATGCCGCCGTTGGGCCGGCGGAAGTCGTCGATGCGCACGGCGAAGTCGGCGTCGAGCGGCACCCGCTCATGCGCGATGCGGTACAGGCCGCAATACACCGGATAGAAGCTGTAGGTGATGTCCGGGAAGAGCACTGGCCGGCCGTGCCCGAACAGGCCGAGGAAGGCATGGGCCAGCACTTCATCGGAGCCGTTGCCGACGAAGATCTGGTCGGGCGCCAGGCCGTGCAGTCCGGCCAGGGCACGCTTGAGCGCGAGGGCCTGCGGATCGGGATACAGGCGCAGCGACTCGCCGGTCTCGCGCCGGATGGCCTCGAGCACCCGCGGCGACGGGCCGAGCGGGTGCTCATTGGTGTTGAGCTTGATCAGCCCTTCGATCTGCGGCTGCTCGCCGGGGACATAGGGGCTGAGCTCGTGAACCACCGGGCTCCAGAAGCGCTGGTGATCGGGTCGGGTCAAGGCGAGGGTCTCCGGGGCTCAGGCGATGCCGGCGGCATGCGCCTGCTGATCGGCGTGATACGAGGAGCGCACCAGCGCGCCCACCGCCGCGTGGCTGAAGCCCATGGCCTGGGCCTGCGTCTCGAACATCCGGAAGGTGTCGGGATGCACATAGCGGCGCACCGGCAGATGGGCGGTGGAGGGCGCGAGGTACTGGCCGATGGTGATCATGTCGATCTCGTGCGCGCGCATGTCGCGCATGGTGGCCAGGATCTCGTCGTCGGTCTCGCCCAGCCCCACCATCAGGCCGCTCTTGGTGGGCACGCCCGGCACGCGGCGGCGGAACTCCTGCAGCAGCTTCAGCGAGTGCGCGTAGTCGGAGCCCGGGCGGGCTTCCTTGTAGAGGCGCGGCACGGTCTCGAGGTTGTGGTTCATGACATCCGGCGGCGCGGCCTCGAGGATGGCCAGCGCGCGCTCGAGGCGGCCGCGGAAGTCGGGCACCAGCACCTCGATGCGGGTCTCGGGCGACTGTCGGCGCACCTCGCGGATGCAGTCGACGAAGTGCTGGGCGCCACCATCGCGCAGGTCATCGCGGTCGACGCTGGTGATCACCACATACGACAGACGCAGCTCGGCGATGGTGCGGGCGAGATTCACCGGCTCGCTGGCGTCCAGCGGGTCGGGTCGGCCGTGGCCGACATCGCAGAAGGGGCAGCGCCGCGTGCACTTGTCGCCCATGATCATGAAGGTGGCTGTGCCCTTGCCGAAGCACTCGCCGATGTTCGGGCAGCTGGCCTCCTCGCACACGGTGTGCAGGTGGTTGCGGCGCAGGATGTCCTTGATCTCCTGGTAGCGACCACTGGAGGAGCCGGCCTTCACCCGGATCCAGGCCGGCTTGGGCAGTACCTCGGTGCTGGCCACCACCTTGATGGGGATGCGCGAGGTCTTGGCCGAGGCCTTCTGCTTGGCGCTCGGGTTGTAGGGGGGCGGAGAGGCGTCGCTCATGGGGTTCCTGCCGGCGCCACCGGCGCCCAGACAGGATTCTAGACCGGGCGCGCGGCCGGGCAGGCTTCGCCCAGGCTGGCCAGCAGCTGATCGGCAAACTGCGCGGCAATCGTCCCGGGCTGCAGCGGCACGCCGCCGGCCCGCGACAGATCGGTGACCGCCAGCCCCGGATAGCCGCAGGGGTTGATGCGGCCGAAGGGGGACAGATCCATGGCCACATTGAGCGCGATGCCGTGGAAGGTACAGCCGCGCGCCACCTTCAGACCTACCGAGGCGAACTTCGCGCCGGCCTCGCGGGCGGCGTCGTCAGCCACATAGACCCCGGGTGCGCCGGGGTGACGCACCGCGCGCACGCCGGCCTGCGCGGCCTGGGCGATCACCGCCGATTCGAGCCGGCAGACCAGGTCGCGCACCCCCAGGGCGGTGCGGCGCAGGTCGAGCATCAGGTAGGCCACCACCTGGCCGGGGCCGTGGTAGGTGACCTGGCCGCCGCGCTCGGTGGCCACCACCGGGATATCGCCGGGATCGCGCACATGCTCGGCCTTGCCGGCGAGGCCCTGCGTGAACACCGGTTCGTGCTCGACCAGCCAGAGCTCGTCGGGGGTGTCGGGGCCGCGGCCGGCGGTGAACGCGCGCATCGCGGCCAGGGTGGGCAGGTAGGCCCGACGGGCCCAGGGGCGAACGATCATCCGGGGCGGCTCAGGGGCAGCGGTTCCGTCGGAGCGGTTCACGGGCAGCCCTGGACGGGAAGCGGTTCAACCGAAGGGCTGCACGCCGATCAGCCAGGCATGCAGCATGAGCGCGAACACCAGCCAGCCGGCGATGCCGACCACCACCGCGATCGCGTCGCGGCTGATCGGCCCGGCGGCGCGCACCACGCCCTCTCGACGGTCGCGGCCGCGCGCGGCGCGGAAGTCGAGCACCGCCCAGGCGAGGAAGCTGCCGAAGAGCAGCAGATCGGCCAGCCGGCCGTTGGCCAGCAGGTGGGCCAGCGCCCAGGTCTTCACGCTGAGCACCATCGGGTGGCCGAGCCGCGCCCTGATGCGGGTGCCGGGCACATACACCGCCGCCATCAGGATGAAGGAGACCAGCATCAGCAGCGAGGCGAGATGGCGGGTGAACACCGGCGGCTGCCACAGGTCGACCGGCGTGGCCCGCGCCATGCCGTAGCCGATCACGGTGAGCGCGAGGCCGGCCAGCGAGACCAGGGAGTAGAGCCCCTTCCAGCGGCCTTCGCCCCAGGCGGCCAGGCGCGCCGCGCGCCAGTCGTCGGCAAAGACACGAACCGAATGGGCGCCCAGGAACAGCACGAGGCCGGCGATCAGCACGAACAGGTTGAGCAGCATGGGTCAGGGGCTCCGGGAAGTCAGCGCGCGGCCTGCGCGTCGGTGAGGCGATAGAGCAGGCCCATGGGGTCGGTGGGCAGCACGCTCAGCGTGCCCTCGAGCACCAGGGCGTCGAAGCCGACCTTGACCCCGGGCGGGCGGGTGCGGATCTCGATGATGCCTTCCGGGCCGGCCGGCAGGCAGAACCCGCAGGTGGTGGGCACGGCCGACAGCAGGAAGTGGGTCTGACGCTCGCCGGGCTGCAGCGGCATCATGAAGCCCTGCACCTTGACCCGTGTGCCCGAGAGGCTGGCCACCGGCGGCGGAAACACCGCCACGGTGCGCCTGCCTTCCTGCTTCATGGTCACCGTGCCGAGCAGCCGCCAGGGCACCACGCCGGGCAGGTCCTGCAGCGGCGGGAAGGCGCTCTGGGGCGAGTGGAAGCCCTGGCCCTGGCCTGCGCCGGCCGGGGGCGGGTTGCTGTCAGTGGCGGTGCTCTGGCCAAGCGCAGGCATGGCGGTACCGGCGCTCAAGGCCAGGGCGAGCAGCACTGCCCGTGTCCGGCGTTGGCCGGGTCGGGGCCTCCCGGCGTGGTGCGTCTCAGTGCGCATGTTTCATCCCGCAGTGCTTGCCGATGCCCAGGCCCTTGCAGGCGGCCTGCAGCTGGTTCTGGCAGGTCTCATGGCCCTGGTTGCGTTCCAGGCAGCGCGCGGCGGCCTCGTGGGCGGCCGCCATGGCCCGATGCCGCTCGATGTCGCGGCGGATCTGCTCGGGGGTGTGGCGTTCCTGGGCGACGGCGCCTGCGCCGAGCGCGAGCAGGGCCAGGGCCGCGAGGCCTGAGCGCAGTGGGGTGGATCGGATCAATCGGGTCTCCGGGGCGACGGGTTCGATGACGGGACGGACGGCGCGGTTCATCCGGCCAGAAGATGGTCGACCGGCACCCGGTAGGCTTTCAGGGCCGGCGCCAGCGCCGCCAGCCAGACCGTGGCCATCGCGGCGGCCACCGCCCAGCCTTCGAGCGGCGTGAACCACAGCCCGCTGAGCGGCAGCCCGCCATCAGCGGCCATCAGCTGGCCGAGCAGGGCGACCGCGCCGTGGCCGAGCACCAGCCCGAGCAGCAGCGCCACGCAGCCCAGACCGGTGGCCTGCAGCAGTATCACCTGCACCAGCCGCCCGCGGGAAGCGCCGGCCAGCCGCAGGACGGCGAGGTCGGCGAGGCGGTCCTGCACGGCGGCGTAGAGCGAGGCGAACACCGACAGCCCGGCCAGCACCAGCAGCACCGCCCCGAAGGCGCCGATCAGCTGCGAGCCGACGCCGAGCAGCCGTGACAGGCGGGCCATCTCGATCGCCGGCACCGCGGCCTGGGCGTCGGCGCGGGCGTTCACCCAGCGCGGCAGGCTGATCGCCGCGAGCGGGGTGCGGTAGGCGACCTGCAACAGGGTGATCTCGCGGGCCGCTTCGAGTTCGCGGCGGTCGTCGTCGTCGAGGGCCACCGCCTTCTCGTGCACCTGCCAGACCGTGGCGATGTCGGTCAGGATGAGCCGGTCGATCACCCCGCCGGTGGGTGCGAGCACGCCCACCACGGTCAGCGGGTGCGCGTCGTGGCCGCCGCCGCCGTCGCCCAGGCCGTGCTGGCCGACCAGGCTGGCGCCGAGGGCGAGGCCGGTGTCCTGCGCCACCGAGGCGCCGAGCACCGCCTGCATCGGCCCCTCCCAGAGCCGTCCCGCGGCGAGCGACGCACCGTGCTGCTCGATCAGGCCGTGGCGGGTGCCGACGATGCGGTGACCGCGGAAGCTGTCGCCCAGCGACAGCGGGATGACGCGCGCGACCGTGGGCAGCGCGGCCATCTCGGCCTCCAGCCCGGCGGGGATGTTGCCCGGCGGGATGTCCAGATGGAACACCCCGGCCAGGATCAGCTGCAGCGGGCTGCCCTTGGCGCCCACCACCAGATCCACGCCGCGCAGGTCGCGCTCGAAGCGGGCGCTGACCTGGTCGGCGCTGACCATCACGAACACCAGCGCCGCCAGCCCGAGCGCGAGCGCGGCGAGATTGAGCAGCGCCACCGCCGGGCGATGGGCGAGCAGACGCCAGGCGAGCAGGGTCCAGCTCATGGCGTGCCGGCCGCCTGCCCGAGGTCGAGCATTCGGCACTCGCCAGGGGCATCGCGCAGCATGGCGAGCGCGCGCGCGTCATGCGTGGACACAAGCAGGCTCGCGCCGGTGTCGCGCCAGGCGAGCAGAAGCTGACCGATCGCGAGCGCGGCGCTGTCGTCGTCCAGGCTGGCCGTGGGCTCGTCGGCGATCAGCAGCTGCGGCCTGTTCATCAGCGCCCGCGCGAGCGCCACCCGCTGCGCCTGACCGCCGCTGAGTTCGGCCGGCCGCGAGCCGGCCAGGGTGGTGAGCCCGAAGCGTGCGAGCAGCGCATCGGCGCGCTCGCGGCTGGCGGTGGCCGGCGCGCCCACGGCCAGACCAGCCAGCAGCAGGTTCTCGCGCACGCTCAGCGCCGGCAGCAGGTGCAGGCGCTGCGGCAGCAGGCCGAGGGTGCGGCCACGCCAGGCATCGCGCTGCGCCGGGGGCAGACCGGCCGGCTGGGTGCCGCAGACGCTGAGACTGCCCTCATCGGGCACGAGCAGCCCCGCCAGCAGCGCGATCAGGGTGGACTTGCCGCTGCCCGAGACGCCGCGCAGGGCGAGCAGTCCGCCCTGCGGCAGGTCGAGATCGGGAAAGGCCAGCCGGACGCTGCGCGCCCCGCCGCGGCGGGTGATCGCGAGTTGCGACAGGCGGATCATGGTGCTGCCGGAACGGGCATCTCGCCCGCGACGGCTAGAGAACGATCCGGACCCACGGATGTCCGGCCAGCGCGCGGTACAGCCCCTCGAGCTGCGCACGCGAGTCGACCCGCAGCGGCAGCGTCAGGCTGAGATAGGTGCCCCGCGAGGAGGTGCGCAGCTCGATGCCGGCGGGGTCGAAGGCGGGGATGTGCTCGGTCACCAGCGCCGAGATCGCCTGCGCAAAGCCATCGACCCGCTGGCCCATCACCTTCAGCGGGAAGTCGGCCGGGAACTCGAGCAGCTGCTCGATCCGGTCGAAGGCCTGGCCGATGTCGGCCGGCGGGTTGGCAGGGGGGCCGTCCTGGCTCATCCGCCGGCCTGCTTGGCGGCCTGATAGGCCTGGTAGAGGGCGTGATAGACCGGGCCCGGGCGGCCGTTGCCCACCGGGCGGCCATCGAGCCGGGTGACCGCCACCACCTCCTTGGTGGCCGAACTGACCATCAGCTCATCGGCAGCCAGCACCTCCTCGCGCAGCACCGGCCGGGTCTGCATGGGAATGCCGCTGCGCGCGCAGAGCTCGTCGAGCAGGCCGGCGCGGATGCCCTCGAGGATGCGGTGATCGCGCGGCGGGCCGAACACCGTGCCGTCGCGCACCACCCAGACATTGGACGAGGAGCCCTCGGTGAGGAAGCCGTCGCGGAACATCAGGCACTCGGCGGCGCCGGCATCGACCGCAGCCTGCCGGGCCAGCACATTGCCCAGCAGCGACACCGACTTGATGTCGCAGTGCAGCCAGCGCTCGTCGGGCAGGCTGACCGCGGCGATGCCGCCTTCGCGCTGGGCGGCGGGCACCGGCACGAGCTCGCTCGCCATGCCGAAGACCGTGGGCGTGGCCTGGGCGGGGAAGGCATGGTCGCGGCGTGCCACCCCGCGGGTGACCTGCAGATAGACGAACTGGTCGGCCCAGGGATGCAGGCCGATCAGGCGATTGACGAGTGCCGTCCAGGCGGCGTCGTCATGGGGGTTGGCGATGCGGATTGCGGCGAGGCTGCGCTTGAGCCGGGCGAGGTGCTGCGGCCAGCGGAACAGGCGCCCGCCATAGCTGGGCACCACCTCGTAGATGCCGTCACCGAAGATGAAGCCGCGGTCGAGGACCGGCACGCGGGCCTCCTCGAGGGGCAGGAACTCGCCATTGAGGCAGACGGTCTGGCTGGTCATCATCGCTCCATCCAAAGTCGGATCGTATCCCAGGCCCGGCCGAGCAGGCCCGCCTGGCCGACGCTCTCGAGCGCCACCAGCGGGCGCTCGGCGAGCACCTGCTCGCCCTGCCTGACCCGCAGCGTGCCGATGCGCTGGCCGCGTTCGATCGGCGCGGTGAGCGGCTGCTCACGCTCGATCTCGGCGCGGACCGCACCCGCCTGGCCGCGCGGCACCGACACCAGCACATCGGCCTCGAAGCCGGCCTTGACCTCGGGTGCGGTGCCCTTCCAGACCCGGTAGCTGCCGGCGACCTGGCCGGCCGCGAAGATCCGTGCTGCCTCGGTGTTCTGGAAGCCCCAGTTCAGCAGCTTCTGGCTCTCCATGGCGCGCGCACTGTCGGAGGCCGCGCCCAGCACCACCGAGAGCAGGCGCCGGGGCACCCCGCTGCCGGCCTGCTCGCGGCGGGCCGAGGCGATCAGGCAGTAGCCTGCCGCCTCGGTGTGGCCGGTCTTGACGCCGTCGACGGTGGGGTCGATGAACAGCAGCCGGTTGCGGTTGGGCTGACGGATGCCGTTGTAGGTGTATTCCTTCTCGGCGTAGAGCGCGTAGTGCGTGGGGTGCTCGGTGATGAGCCGGCTGGCGAGCAGGGCGAGATCGCGCGCCGTGGTGACATGGCCGGGCGCGGGCAGGCCGGTGGCGTTGGTGAAGCGGGTGTTGCCCAGGCCCAGGCGTTGCGCCTCGCGGTTCATCTGCTCCGCGAACGCCGCTTCGGTGCCGGCCACGGCCTCGGCGAGGATGATCGCGGCGTCGTTGCCCGACTGGATGATCAGGCCGCGCAGCAGCTCGTCCACGGTGGCGGGCCTGGCCCGGTCGACGAACATCCGCGAGCCGATCGCCCGCCAGGCCGCCTCGGACACGGGCGGGCGCTGGTCGGCGGTGAGCTTGCGCTCAGCCAGCGCGGCGAACACCAGCCGGGCTGTCATCAGCTTGGTGAGCGAGGCCGGTTCCACCTTCAGGTCGGGCTCGGCGCCGGCCAGGATCTGACCGGTGGTGACATCGATCAGCAGCCAGGACCGGGCGGCCAGCGTGGGCGCGCCTCCGGGCTGCGGCGACGGCTCGGGGGCAGGCGCCGCCTCACGTGCCGGCGCCTTGCCCGCCGGCTTGCGGGCGGCCTGCGCCGGCATCAGGGCAATCAGCCCGACCAGCACGAGTGCGACGGTCAGCAGGCCGCGGATCGGGAGTGACTTCATGGAATGTCTTCGTGCGACGACGGTACGGGTGGGGTGGGGTGATGCGTCAGGGCGGCGCCCCGGGGCGCCGGCCGCTCAGACGGCGTCTGGGTCGAAGGCCTGGCGGCTGAGCGCAATCAGCCGCTCGGCGCGCGCCTTGCCGAGCCGTGCACCCACCACATCGATGTTGGCCCGCACCACCAGGCCCGCGCGCTCGATCGCCGGGCACTGCGCCAGGGCTTCGTCGAGCGGCCGACCTGCGGCGCCGAGTTCGGCTTCGAAGAGGCCGGCGAGCATCGACTGCACGCGCGCCAGGCGCGCCCGCCGCCGGCCGGGATCGTCGGGCGGCTCGTTCGGTGGCGGCTGCTCGGCGACGCCGCTCAGGCTCACCAGCCCGAAGGACATCAGCTTGTCGATGACCGGGCCGATCTCGCCGCCGCGCACATAGGCGGCCAGGTCGACCAGACGGCGCCGGCCGTCGATGAGGATGAGCACCCGGCGCTCGGAGCCGGTGAGCCGGTTGCTGCGGCGGGCGATCTCGTCCTGCCCCTGCCGGCTCTTGGCGAACACCAGGCGCGGATCAGGAGATTGGCGATCGGCGGGATCGGGACCGGTCAAGGCGAATCCTCGGCGGAGAGCGGCTCGGCCCCCGCGCCCCAGGCCTGGAGCACGAGCCGCTTGAGCAACGGCAGCCGTCGGTGGAAGAAATGGTCGGTGCCGGGGATGACGGTGACCGGCAGGCCCTGCGGTCTGGCCCAGTCGAGCACGGCCGACAGCGGCACGACATCGTCGGTCTCGCCGTGGATGACCAGGGTGTCCTCGGGCACGGCGGCCATCTCGAAGCGCGACACCGCCGGGCCGACCAGCACCAGGCGGCCAGTGGGCTGGCCCTGGGCGACCAGCCGGGCCGCGACCCGTGTCTGCACGAAGCTGCCGAACGAGAAACCGGCCAGCGCGAGCGGAAGCGGCCCGCCATCCGCGCCAGGCGCCTCGGCCCGGGCATGGGCGAGCACGGCGAGCAGGTCGTCGGTTTCGCCGCGGCCCTCGTCGTGCACCCCGGCGGACTCACCCACGCCGCGGAAGTTGGGCCGCAGGCACCCGTAGCCCATGGCCAGGAAGGCCCGGGCCAGGGTCTGCACCACCTTGTTGTCGCGGGTGCCGCCGTAGAGCGGGTGCGGATGCGCGATCAGCGCGATGCCCCGCGGCGGACCGGCGGGCAGGTCGGAGGCGACATCGATCAGCCCTGCCGGGCCTGCAAGCCGCAGCAGGCGTGTGCCGGGATTCATTCCAGCCGCAGCCGCTCGACGGGCACGCCGCCCACCAGGTGCGAGTCGACGATCTCGTCGATGTCCTGCTGGTCGACGAAGGTGTACCAGACACCTTCGGGGTAGACCACGGCGACCGGTCCGTGCTCGCAGCGGTCGAGGCAGCCGGCCTTGTTCACCCGGATCTTGCCGGGGCCCGACAGGCCCAGCGCCTTGACGCGCTGCTTGGCGTGGGCCTGCAGCGCCTCGGCCGGGTGGTCGGCACAGCAGGCGCGGCCGTCATCGCGGCGGTTCAGGCAGAAGAAGATGTGCTTGTCGTAGTGGCTCATGGTCTGTTCCGGATTATAGAGGGCCGGGGGCATTCGTTTGCGTCGGCCCCGGTGCTGGCGTCGGCCCCAGGGCCCGCAGCCGCCGCACGCACCAGGCCGCCGTCACCCAGGGCCACAGCGCCGCCGCGCCGCGCAGCAGGCCCTCCAGGTTGCGCCAGCCGCTGCCGGCCCGGTCGGCCTGTGCGGTGGCGAAGTACGCATCCAGCGGGAACAGCGTGCTGCAGACGCTGCTCACCGCCAGCGCCGCCAGACTCATGCACAGACGGGCCTTGCGCGGCGCGCTGGCGGCCAGGGCGAGCAGGACCGCCCCGGCGAGCAGCCCGCCCTGGGCGCCGGCAGTCAGCCAGGCGAGCGGCCGGCCCGCCTCGGCCGCAAGCGCGGTCTTGAGCAGCAGCGCCGCGGTCATCAGTCCGGTGGTGATCGCGCTGCGCGGCGCCCGCGTGGGCAGGAGTTCGCGCACCAGCAGCCCGATCGTCACCAGCGACATCGCCACGCCCAGGGCTTCGGCGAATTCCGTGTGCGCGACGGTGAGCCGCCAGGCGAGCGGATCGGCGCTCCTGCCCAGGCCGGCGAGGCTGGCCAGCGATTCGAGCAGCGGTCGCAGATCGCCCTGGCCGAACAGCAGCCGCTGCCCGGGCCACTGGATCAGCAGCCATGCGCCGAGCAGCAGCAGGCCGGCGGCGCTGTCGGAGGGGCTGATTGCCCGGCGTGCGTCCAGCGCACGCTGACTCTCGGACACCAGCCGCTCGCCCAGCGGCGCGGCCAGTGCGCCGACCAGGGTGCCGGCGCTGTTGGCCAGCCAGTCGAGGCGGGAGGGCACCCGGCCTGGCAGCAGGGTCTGCAGCGCCTCCAGGCCCAGGGCGGCGGCGCTGCCGGCGATGAGTGCCAGGGGCACCGCGGCGCGGCGCAGCCCGCGCTGGCGCAGCAGCAGGGCCACCAGCAGCCCGGCGGGCAGGTAGATGATCAGGTTGAAGACCAGATCGGCGATCGTCCACCACCGGGGCCAGGGATCGAGCAGGAACCCCAGCAGCGGCGTGCCCGCGTCGCGCCAGCCGGTCATCGGAAACAGCGACCCCCAGGCCAGGGCGAGCGCATAGGCCGCGAGGGCCGTGGAGGGCAGCCTCGAGGCGGGGCTGTCGGGTGGGCTGGGCATCACGGGAAGGGTCGAGGGTACAGGATATGATTGTCCGGTGGACCCCTCCGCTGACAGCCCCCAGCCGCCCGGCGGCGTGCCCGCTCGGGCGCTGGCGATCGCGGCCGGGCTGCCGCCCTCGCGAGTCCAGGTGGTCGACTCCATCGGGTCGACCAACCTTGCGCTCATGCGGGCCGACTGGGGTCCTGCCCTCGATGGCCCGCGAGTGCTGCTTGCCCGGCAACAGACCGAAGGGCGCGGCCGTCGGGGCCGTGTCTGGCTGAGCGGCGGCGACGAATCGCTCACCCTGTCGGTCTGCCTGGAGCTGCCGCTGCCCGAGGGCGGCGCGCAGCTCACCGGCCTGTCGGTGCGGGCCGGGGTCGAAGTTGCCGAGTGCCTGGCCGGGCTCACCGGGGGGCTGGCCCTGAAGTGGCCGAACGACCTTCAGCGTCACGGCCGCAAGGTGGCGGGCCTGCTCTGCGAATCCCGCCTGCAGGCCGATCGGGTGCGGGTGGTGGCCGGGCTGGGCATCAACCTGCTGCCCGCGGGCCATCTGCTCGACCAGATCGGGCAGCCGGCGGGCGCCCTGTTCGACACGCCGGCCGACCTGCCCGATCGGTGGCGGCTCGCCGGCCTGATCGCGGCGGCGCTGCTGCGTGGCGTGGGCGGAGACCACAAGCAGGCGCCGCTGCCTGATCGCTGGGCGGCCTTCGACGCGCTGGCGGGCGCCCCGGTGGTGGTGCTGGCCGAGGGCGCGCCTGCCCTGGCGGGCATTGCCGATGGCATCGAGCCCGACGGTGCGCTGCGCCTGCGGATGGGCGACACCGTGCAGCGCATCAGCGTGGGCGAGGTCTCCCTGCGCCGACAGCCCGACGCTGCCGCGGCCGCGCCGCCATGATCCGCATCCTGCTGGTCGTGCTGGTGCTGGGCAATCTCGCCGCCTTCGGGCTGGCGAGCGGTCTGGTCGAAACCTGGTGGCCGGCCGGACGCGAGCCGGGCCGGGTGGCTGCCCAGGTGGCGCCCGAGCGCCTGGTGGTGCTGCCCGCCGGGTCGACCCGCGCGCCGGCGGGCGCTGGCGCCGCGGGTGGCGCCGTGGGCGGAGGCGCAATGCCGGGTGTG
>CAIZPE010000170.1 GCA_903934795.1 uncultured bacterium
CACGCCTGGATCATGCGCACCCCCACCGGCGGACGGCCCGAGGATCTCATCGGCGCACGAGCTCCATGGCCTGCGAGGTGTAGAAGCCGCTGGACACCCGCTCGGTGCGTGCCGGCTGCCAGGCCGCGAGATCGGGATGCGATCCGATGCGCGCCCGCAGCGCGCGCTCGGCCACCGGCTCGATCCAGGGCGCGCGGTTGGCACGCGGGAACAGCCGCCCGGTGGCACGCATCAGCGCAAGCATCGGATTGCTCGGCGCGAAGGTGAAGAGCATGGCCGAGCCGGTGCGCGGCGCCAGCGCCGCGAGGCAGCGCACCGCGTCGGCGGTGTTGTAGTGGATCAGCGAGTCCATGGCCACCACATGATCAAAGGCGCCGAGCGCCGGATCGAGCATGTCGCCGCTGTGGAAGCGGATGCGCTCGGCGAGCAGCGCGGCATCGGGCTGCTCGGCCACCCGGCGGCGGCCGATCTCGACCAGCGAGGGCGAGAGGTCGATGGCCAGCACCTGCGCGCCGCGGCGCGCCGCTTCGATGGCCAGCGCGCCGGTGCCGCAGCCGGCGTCGAGCAGGCGCGCGCCGGAGAGATCGGCGGGCAACCAGGCGAGCAGGGTCTCGCGCATGCGGTCACGGCCGGCGCGCACGGTGGCGCGGATGCGGCCCACCGGCGCGGTGGAGGTGAGGGTCTCCCAGGCCCGGGCCGCGGTGCGATCGAAGTAGGTCTCGATCTGGCCGCGGCGCTGCTGGTACGAGGCGGTGTTCATGGGCGCGCTCCGGCTCAGTCGAATCCGAGCAGGTCGAAGATCTCGCGGTCCTTGAGGGCCTCGGGCGCGAGCGGATCGGTGCCGGCCCACAGCGCGGCGGCCAGCCGCAGGTACTCCTGCTGCACGGCCTCGAGCTCGGGCGAAGGCTCCATCTCGAACAGGGTGGACTTCTTCAGCCGGCTGCGGCGGATGACATCGAGATCGGGAAAGTGCGCCATGCGCTTGAGGCCCACCCGGTCGTTGAAGCGGTCGATCTGGTCGGTGTCGCGGCTGCGGTTGGCGATCACTCCGCCCAGGCGCACGTTGTAGTTCTTCGCCTTGGCGCCGATCGCCTGCACGATCCGGTTCATGGCGAAGATGGAGTCGAAGTCGTTGGCGGTGACGATCAGCGCGCGGTCGGCGTGCTGCAGCGGCGCGGCGAAGCCGCCGCAGACCACATCGCCGAGCACATCGAAGATCACCACATCGGTGTCCTCGAGCAGGTGATGCTCCTTGAGCAGCTTGACGGTCTGGCCCACCACATAGCCGCCGCAGCCGGTGCCGGCGGGTGGCCCGCCCGCCTCGACGCACATCACGCCGTTATAGCCCTCATAGACAAAGTCTTCGACGCGCAATTCCTCAGGGTGGAAATCGACGGTTTCCAGCACGTCGATCACGGTGGGCACCAGCCGCTTGGTGAGCGTGAAGGTGGAGTCATGCTTGGGGTCGCAGCCGATTTGCAGCACCCGCTTGCCGAGCTTGGAAAACGCCACGCTCAGGTTGGACGACGTGGTGCACTTGCCGATGCCGCCTTTGCC
>CAIZPE010000171.1 GCA_903934795.1 uncultured bacterium
CCACGCACCCGATCTGGCGGGTGCGCTCGGCCGGCCGCTGAGCCGGCCAGACTCAGGCCGCGCGCCGGATCTCGATCACCCGCGCCGGCGCCTGACCCTCATAGGCGGCCAGCAGCTGCGCCTGCGCCTCTCGGACCTTGGTCACATTGGCGTGCTTCACATGGCCGAAGCCGCGGATCTGGTCCACGCTGGCGGCCAGCGCCACCGCATCGGCCAGGCGCGCGGGGGTCAGCCCGGCGAGCACCCGCTCGATCATCGCCTGGTACTCGCCGATCAGGGCGCGCTCCATGCGCCGCTCCTCGGTGCGCCCGAAGATGTCGAGCGCGCCGCCGCGCAGGAACTTCAGGCGGGCCAGCAGGCGCATGGCGGTGAGCATCCAGGGCCCGTACTCGCGCTTGAGCAGGCGACCGGTGGCCGGATCGCGGCGCGCCAGCAGCGGCGGCGCCAGGTTGAAGCCCAGCCGGGGCGTGCCCTCGAACTGCGCCGACAGCCGCTGCAGGAAGGCCGGATCGGCATAGAGCCGGGCCACCTCGTACTCGTCCTTGTAGGCCATGAGCTTGAACAGCCCCCGGCCCACGGCCGCCGTCAGGGTGAGCGCCTGGCCGGCCTCGCCGAGCGCCTGCTCGGCCTGCTGCACGCGCGCCATGAACTCGGCATAGCGCGCGGCATAGGCCTCGTCCTGGTAGGCCACCAGACGGGCGCGGCGATCGGCGATCAGGGCCTGCGCGCCCATCGGCTCGGGCGCGGTGAGCGGCGCGGGCATGGCGCCCGACTCGGTGAGCATGCGCATGACCGTGGCCGGGTCATGGGCCCACAGCCGGCCAAGCCGGAAGGCGCGCTGGTTGAAGGGCACCTGCACCGCGTTGAGCTCGATGGCACGCTCGATGGCGGCAATGCCCACCGGCAGCCAGCCGCGCTGCGCCGCCACCCCGACCATCATGAGGTTGGCGCCGATGGTGTCGCCCATCAGGGCCAGGGCGATGCCGGTGGCATCGACGAAATCGATGCTGCCCTCGCCGATCTTCTCGCGCAGCTTGCGCACCAGCAGGCCGGTGTCGACCCGGTCATCGGGATTGAAGTTGAGCGCGGCCGTGGGCTGGATGCGGTCGTTGCCCAGGAAGCGGGTGGCGGCCGACAGCGTGCGGTAGGCCTCGTCGCCCAGGGCCGCGACCATGTCGAAGCCCAGCACCAGCGAGGCCTCGCCCAGGCCCACCCGCTGGCTGTGCAGCACCACGCCGGGGTCGGCGAGCTTGAGGTGGCTGTAGACCGCGCCGTTCTTCTGCGACAGGCCGGTCATGTCGTAGGCGGAGGCCGAGCGGCCCTCGAGGTGGGCGGCCATGGCCAGCACCGCGCCCACGGTGATCACGCCGGTGCCGCCGATGCCGGCGATCAGCGTGCCATGCACCCCGCCTGGCGCCGCGGCGCGCTGCGGCTCGGGCAGCGTGGCAAACACCGAGTCATCCTGAAGCGCGCCGGCGCGGCGCCGCGGTGGCGCGTCGTGCACGGTGACGAAGCTCGGGCAGAAGCCCTTCACGCAGCTGTAGTCCTTGTTGCAGCTCGACTGGTTGACGCGGCGCTTGCGGCCGAGCTCGGTCTCGAGGGGCTCCAGCGACACGCAGCCCGACTGGGTGGAGCAGTCGCCGCAGCCCTCGCAGACCTCGGGGTTGATGAACATGCGCTTGGGCGGATCGGGGAACTCGCCGCGCTTGCGGCGGCGCCGCTTCTCGGCCGCACAGGTCTGCTCGTAGATGAGCACGGTGCAGCCAGGCACCTCGCGCAGCTCGCGTTGCACCCGGTCGAGCTCGTCGCGGTGGAGCACCTTCACCTCCGGGGGCAGGCCAGCGCCGTGGCGGGAAGGATCGTCGCTCACCAGCACCACCCGGCGCACGCCCTCGTGCAGCACCTGGTGGGCAATCGCCGCCGGCGTGATCTGGCCGTCGACCGGCTGGCCGCCGGTCATGGCGACCGCGTCGTTGAAGAGGATCTTGTAGGTGACATTGGCGCCGCTGGCCACCGACTGACGGATGGCGAGCAGGCCCGAGTGGAAGTAGGTGCCGTCGCCCAGGTTCTGGAAGACATGCGGGGTGGCGGTGAAGCGGTGCAGGCCCACCCAGTTGATGCCCTCGCCGCCCATCTGCGTGCCCATCAGCGTGGTGCCGGGCTTGGCCCAGATGGCCATGCCGTGGCAGCCGATGCCCGAGACCGCGATGCTGCCCTCGGGGATGCTGGTGGAGGTGTTGTGCGGACAGCCCGAGCAGAAGTAGGGCAGGCGGCGAACCCCCGCGCCGGTGACGGCAAGCAGGGCGCTGCGATAGGCGCGGGTGGCCGAGACGCGCTCGGCGAGGGCCTCGTCCCAGATGCCGGCGGCCTGCAGGCGCTGGGCGATGGCCAGCGCCACCTCCACCGGCTCGAGCTGGACATCGGTGGGCAGCAGGGGCGCGCCGGCGGTGTCGGTCTTGCCGACGATGCGCGGGCGCTGCGCGAGGTTGTAGAGCTGCGCGGCCGCCTGCGGCTCGACGAAGGCGTTTTTCTCCTCGACGAACATCAGCTCGGCCTTGCCCTGCGCGAACTCGGCGAGCCCCTCGGGCTCGAGGGGCCAGACCAGGCCGACCTTGTAGACCGCCACGCCCAGCGCGCGGGCGCGGGCGGCGTCAATGCCCAGGGTGGACAGCGCCTGCATGGTGTCCTGGAAGGCCTTGCCGGCGGTGACCAGGCCGAAGCGGGCGCTGGCATCGCCCAGGGCCAGCCGGTCGATGCCATTGGCGCGCGCGAAGCGCTGCACCAGCGGCAGCTTGTAGCGCTTGAGGATGATCTCGTCGTTGAGCGGCGCGTAGCTGCCGCGCCAGTGGATGCCGTCGGGTGGCAGCTCGCCGGTGGGCGGCTGCTGGAAGCGCATGGCATCGAGATCGACATCGACCGTGGCGGTCTGCTCGGCGGTCTCGTTGACCACCTTGAAGCCCACCCAGCAACCGCTGTAGCGCGACAGCGCATAGCCCAGCAGGCCGTAGGGAATGAATTCGCCGACATCGGCCGGATAGAGCACCGGGATGCCGTGGGCGGCCATCGCCTGCTCGCTGTGGTGGGCAATGGTGGAGGACTTGCCGGGATGGTCGTCGCCGAAAAGCGCGAGCACGCCGCCGTGCGGATGGGTGCCGGCATAGTTGCCGTGCTTGATCGGGTCGCCGGCGCGATCCACACCCGGGCCCTTGGCGTACCACAGGCCGAACACGCCATCGACGCTGGGGTCCTTCATGCTGCGCAGCTGCTGCGTGCCCCAGATGGCGGTGGCGGCGAGCTCTTCGTTGATGCCGGGCGCGAACACCACCTGGCTGGTCTCGAGCTGGGCCTTGGCCTCCCACATGGCAAGGTCGATGCCGCCCAACGGCGAGCCGCGATAGCCCGACACATAGCCGGCGGTGTTCAGCCCGGCACGCCGGTCGAGCTCACGCTGCAGCAGCATCAGCCGCACGATGGCCTGCGGGCCGCTGATGAGGACCGGGCCGCGGGTGCGGGTGTACTTGTCGTCGAGGCTGACCTCGCGCAGCGTGGGTGCGTTCATGGCGGTCTCCGTGGCGGGGATGCGCCCTGTGTCGGGCCTCCCTCTGTCGGGCCATGGTGCCGGCCCGGCCCCGGCGCGGTCAAGCCACGGGCGACACGGAACGGCCCCCGGCCAGCGCCCCGCGGAAGTGCATTACAGTCGGGGCATCCGCCACACCCGCAGGCCACCATGACCGCCCATCCCCGCTACCCGCTGATGTTCTCCCCGCTCGACCTCGGCTTCACGCGCCTGAAGAACCGGGTGCTGATGGGCTCGATGCACACCGGTCTGGAAGAGGCCGAGAACGGCTTCGAACGCATGGCCGCGTACTTCGCCGAGCGCGCCCGCGGTGGGGTGGGGATGATCATCACCGGCGGGATCCCGCCCAATGCCGAGTCGGGCCTGGGCTCGCGGTTGACCACCCCCGAGGAAGCAGCGCAGCACCGCATCGTGACCGATGCCGTGCATGCCGCCGACCCCGATGTGAAGATCTGCATGCAGATCCTGCACTCCGGGCCGCTGGCACGCACCCCCGATTGCGTGGCGGCCTCGGCAGTGAAGTCGCGCATCGGCACCTACAAGCCGCGCGAGCTCGACGAGGCCGGCATCCAGAAGCAGATCGACGACTTCGCCAACTGCGCGGCGCTCGCCAAACAGGCCGGCTATGACGGCGTGGAAGTGATCGGCTCGGCCGGGTACCTGATCTCCACCTTCCTGGTCAACAAGACCAACCTGCGCACCGACCTGTGGGGCGGCCCGTTCGAGAACCGCATGCGCTTCCCGGTGGAAGTGATGCGCCGGGTGCGCGCGGCGGTGGGCCCCGACTTCATCCTGATCTTCCGCATCTCGGCCATGGACATGCTCGAGGACGGCCTGGCCTGGGACGAGATCGTGATGCTGGGCAAGGCCATCCGCGATGTCGGCACCAACATCATCAGCACCCATTTCTGCTGGCACGAGGCGCCGGTGCCCACCATTGCCACCATGGTGCCGCGCGCGGCCTTCGCGCAGGTGACCGGGCGGCTGCGGCGCGAGCTGAAGATGCCCATGATCACCAGCAACCGGATCAACATGCCCGAGGTGGTGGAGCAGGTGCTGGCCCGCGGCGATGCCGACCTGGTCTCGATGGCCCGGCCCATGCTCGCCGACTCGCAGCTGGTGAACAAGGCGCGCGAGGGGCGCGAAGACGAGATCAACACCTGCATCGCCTGCAACCAGGCCTGCCTGGACCACACCTTCACCCGCCGCGAGACCAGCTGCCTGGTCAATCCGCGGGCCTGCAACGAGACCCTGCTCAAGTACCTGCCCACCGCGGCGCGCAAGCGCATCGCGGTGGTGGGGGCGGGCCCTGCCGGCCTGGCCTATGCCACCGTGGCGGCCGAGCGCGGCCATGCGGTGACGCTGTTCGAGGCCGGCGCCGAGATCGGCGGCCAGTTCAACCTGGCGCGGCGCATCCCCGGCAAGGAGGAGTTCAACGAGACGCTGCGCTACTACCGCCGCATGATCGAGGTGCACGGCATCGCATTGCGCCTGAACACGCGGGTGGATGGGGCCATGCTGCAGGCGATGGGCTTTGACGAGGTGATCGTGGCCACCGGCATCGAGCCGCGCCGGCCCGAGGTCGACGGCATCGACCATCCGAAGGTGGTGGGCTACATCGATGCCATCCTCGGGCGCAAGCCGATCGGGCAGCGGGTGGCGATCATGGGCGCGGGTGGCATCGGCTTTGATGTCGCCGAGCTGGTCTCGCATGCCGGCGTGTCGGGCGCGCTGGATGTGCAGGTGTTCGCGCGCGAGTGGGGCATCGACTTCGTGAACCATCCCCGCGGCGGCGTCACTGGCGTCACCCCGCAGGTGGCCAAGGCCGACCGCGAGGTCTGGCTGATGCAGCGCAAGGCCGACGCGCTTGGCAAGAACCTGGGCCGCACCACCGGCTGGACGCACCGCATGGTGCTGGCGCGGCGCGGCGTGAACATGGTGAGCGGGGTGGAGTACCGGCGCATCGACGACGCCGGCCTGCACACGCTGGTCAACGGCGAACCGCGGCTCTTCGAGGTGGACACGGTGATCGTGTGCGCGGGGCAGATGCCGCTGCGTGGCCTGCATGATGATCTGCAGGCGCGCGGGGTGAAGTCCACGCTGGTGGGCGGCGCCTTCGAGGCCGCCGAGCTCGACGCCAAGCGCGCCATCGACCAGGCAAGCCGGCTGGCGGCGGCGGTCTGAGGCGCGCAACCCGGGGGCAACACGCCGGGGCGGTTAGGCGTGCCGCCCGGTCACACACCGTCACAAAGGCCGCACCCGATCGCCACAGACAGCCGCGGGGCGGCTGCGCAGAATCGGTCCTGTCGATGCAGCACGCATCACCCAACCAGACAGGAGACCGACATGACCCATCGCAATGCCAACCCCCGCGCCGGCCTGATCATCCCCGCCCTGGTGGCGGCACTCGCCCTGGGCAGCGGCGCAGCCCGCGCGCAGGACGCGCTCAACCCCGGCGGCGGCAACTGGGGCGTTCCGGCGCCGATCACGCCGGCCATGCCGGGCACGATGCCCGCGCCGATGCCGGAGTACCGAAGCCTGCAGCCCGCCAACCAGAACCTCGCGCGGGTGATCTCGGCCACGCCGAACATGGACCGCATCGTCGAGACCCGGCAGCAGTGCACCGAGCAGTGGCAGCAGCAGCCGAGCTCGGGCGTGTCGAGCACCACCGGCACGGTGATGGGAGCGCTGATCGGCGGGGCCGCCGGCAGCGCGCTGGGCAAGGGCAACGGCCGGCTGGTGGCGGTGGCCGCCGGCAGCGCGATCGGCTCGCAGGTGGGCCGATCGATGGCCGAGCAGCCGGCCGCGCCGCGCCCGGTGCAGATCTGCCAGCCGGTGAACTCGGTGCGCGAGCAGGTGCGTGACTACACGGTGCGCTATGAATGGTCGGGCCGCGAATACCAGGTGACGCTGCCGCAGAACCCGGGCCCGTGGCTGCGGGTGAGCACCTCGCACACCGTGCAGATGATGTGAATCAGCCCGGCCAGCGCAGCAGCAGTCTGGCCCCGCCTGACGGGGCCTGCTGCATGAGGGCCTCCCCATCGTGGGCGAGCATCACCCGGCGCACGATGGCCAGCCCCAGGCCGAAGCCCTGGCTGCGCCGCTCGCGTTCCCCATCGAGCCGGCGAAAGGGCTGGAACACCGCCTCGCGCTGCGCCTCGGGCACACCCGGGCCATCGTCATCGATGGCCACACAGACCCGGCCCTGCGCGTCCTGCCAGGCCTGAACCGCGATCGCCTCGCGAGCGTGGCGCGCGGCATTGCGCAGCCCGTTGCGCAGGGCGTAGGGCAGCAGGCGCGCGTCGAAGCGCGCCGCGCCGGGCAGATCGGCCTGCACCGTGAGCGCGCGCCCTTCCAGCAGCGGCTGCAGCGACCGGACTTCGGCGTGCAGCAGAGCGCTCAGGTCTCCCGGTTCGGGTCGGGCCTGCAGCGCGCCGCTGTCGAGCCGCGCGAAGGTGAGGCTGGCGTCAATGAGGGCCTCGAGCTCGTCGAGATCGCGCTCGCAGTCGGCCGCGGCCGCGTCGCGCCTGGCGGCGTCGGGCTCGGCGGCCAGCGCGTCGATCGCAAAGCGCAGACGCGCAAGCGGCGTGCGCAGCTCGTGCGAGACCGCGCCGGTGAGTTCACGCTGCGCGGCCAGGGCCGCTGCCAGCCGGGCGAGCATCGCGCGCTGGCCTTCGGCCAGGGGCGCGAACACCTTGCTGCGCAGGGTGGGCATGGGCGTGTCGAAGCGGCCGTCGGCCAGGGCATCGGCGGTGCGCCGCAAGGCGCGCAGATCACGCCAGGCCGGGCGCAGCAGCCAGAAGGCGATCAGGCCCACCGCGAGGGCGAGCATCACGCCCACCAGCAGGGCACGCCCGAACTCGCGCGGCAGGCCCAGGCGGTGCTCCGGGTTGGCCTCGGGGTTGAAAGGCCCGAGCACCAGGACCTGCGCGGGCGCGCCGGGCAGCAGCACCTGCACGCGTCTCGGCAGGCCTGACACCAGGGTCTCGCCGGCAGCAAGCCGCTCGCGCTCGACCGCCGAGAGCCCCGGCGCATCGGCCGGCCTGATCACGACCGGATAGGCGAAGCGCTCGTCGAGATCGCGCACCCGCGCCGCGCGCTGCGCCGCCGGCAGGGGCGCCAGCTCATCGACCATCAGCGAGACCGTGCCGGCCATGAAGCGGCGCACATAATCGTCGGTGAGGTCGTCCACGGTGAGCAGTACCAGCGACTGCACCAGCACCACCAGGGCGAGCACGGCCGCGGCGAGGCCGGCGGCCAGGCGCAGCGGGGTGGTGCGGAAAGAGGACACGGCGCGCCCGCGCGGGTTCAGTCGGGCATGAAGAGATAGCCCTGGCCGCGCACGGTGCGGATGCGCGTCGGGTTGGCCGGGTCATCGCCGATACGCCGGCGCAGCCGCGAGATGCGGGCGTCGATCGCGCGATCGAGCCCGTCGAACTCCAGGCCGCGCAGGGCCTGCATGATGTCGTCACGGCTGACCACCTGGCCGGCCCGGCCGGCGAGGTAGGCCAGC
>CAIZPE010000172.1 GCA_903934795.1 uncultured bacterium
GCATGATCGCGGGCTTTTTCGTCACCGGCTGCGCCGCCGGGGTGCTGCTCGCCTGGGCCTACGGCAAGGCCAAGTCGGGCGAGCACCCCGCCTTTGCGCTGCACCTGCTGTACTGGCACCTGCCGGCGGCGGTTTCGGGGCTGAAGCGCACCCCGCCTTCCCACCTGCGGGAGCTGGTCGGATGAGGCTCGACTGGCTGCGCGCCGACCAGGCCAGGGCCCGCCGCGCCACCGCGCTGCTGGCGATCCTGCTCGCGGTCTCGATGCTGGCCACGCTGCTGCTGGCCGCGCACACGCTGCGCCAGGCCGGGCGCGAGCGGGTGGTGGTGGTGCCGCCTGCCATCCACAAGACCTTCTGGGTCGAGGCCGAGCGGGCAAGCCCCGAGTACCTGGAGCAGATGGGCTACTTCCTCGCCCAGCTCACGCTCAACGTCACCCCGCAGAGCGTCGAGCACCAGTCCCGCCTGCTGCTGCAGTACGCCGCGCCGGCCTCCTGGGGCGATCTGCGCACGGCGATGGCGGCCAACGCCGAGCGCATCAAGCGCGACGGCGCCTCCACCGTCTTCAGCCCGCAGGACCTGCAGGTCGACGAACGCACCCAGCGCGTCGGCCTGCGCGGCCTGCTCACCACCTTCATCAGCGACCGGCGCGTCTCCGAGGTCTCGAAAGGCTATGCCATCGAGCTTCAGTACGCGGGCGGCCGGATCTTCCTGAAGACCTTCCGCGAGACCACCCCCAATGACCCCCTCGAACTCCAGACCCGATCCGGCGCTGCTCCCGCTGCAAATGCAGCACCCGCGCCCGACGCTCCCTCGCCTTCCGCTGCACCTGCTGTGCCTGCTGGCGCCCCTGCTCGCTGAGCCCGCCCTCGCGCAGCAGGTGGTGGAGGCCCGAGACGGCACCACTGTGCTGGCCCGGGTCTCGCGTCAGGAAGTCACCCGCATCGCTTTCGAGCGTTCGCGGGTGCGCCGGGTCACCGGCAACGCCAACGAGTTCGTGCTGGAGAAGGACGACGAGCGCGGCCAGGTCTTCATCCGGCCTGCCGATCCGCAATCCACCAAGCCGATCAACCTCTTCGTGAGCAGCGACCGGGGCACGGTGTCGCTGCTGCTGCAGCCGGTGGACGTGCCCGGCGACTCGATCGTGATCCGCGAGCCGCGAGCCGCGGGCGATGCGCCGCCGCGCCTGGAAGCCAGCAGCCGCCATGTGCGCACGTTGAAGAATCTGCTGGTGGCGCTCACCGACGACAGCCTCCCAGAGGACATGGAGGTACGCGAGCCCGGGCGCGACATCGCGCTCTGGACCGGAACCCGGCTCACGCTGGAGCGCGTGCTGTTGGGCACCCACCTGGTGGCCGAGAAGTACCGCCTGGCCAACACTGGCGCCGCTGCGCTGACTCTGCACGAGCCCGACCTGCACAAGCGCGGCGTGATGGCCGTGAGCGTGGAGCGCGCAAGCCTGCAGCCTGGCGAGGCCACGCCCGTCTTCGTGATCCGGGAGCGCCGCAGCGATGACTGAGCAACCTCTGCCGCCCGGCAATGTCGACGCACCCGCAGGTGCGAGCGCCGAGCGCATCAAGCGCCGCCAATACCTGCTGCTGGCAGGCATCGCCGCGGTGATCGTCGCCGGCACCGTGCTGTCGGTATCGCTCACCGGATCGGGCACCAGCAGCGTGCCCGCCCCTCGTCCGAAGTCCACCAACATCCTCTCGCCCGGCGCACAGGTCGACCCACGGGACGCCTGGCGCGGCCAGGCCGATGCGCAACTGCGCTCCATCGAGCAGCGCTCGCGCGAACTCACGCAGCGCGGCAGCGAGCTCGAAGGCCAGAGCCGCGACATGATGGAGCGGCTCAAGCGCCTGGAGGCGGGCAACGCCGGCACCCCGTCGGGCCGCACCGACACCAGCGGCCTCACCCCGCTGCCTCCGCCACCAATGCCGGCGCCCGCCACGCGCCCGAACTTCGGCCCGGATCCAGTGGCGGCACCCCCTGTGGCCAACCCGGCGCAGAGGCTTCCGCCTCCGCCGGCACCCGCCACCCTGCCAGCTCCTGCGGCCCCGCGCGCCGGTCTGCCCGGTGGCCCCGGCGCTGCGCCTTCTGGTCTGGGTGTTGGCGCCGACTGAAATTTGACCCACTTACGAGGA
>CAIZPE010000173.1 GCA_903934795.1 uncultured bacterium
CCGCAGGCACGCAGACCCTCACCATTGCCGGAGGTTCCGCGCTGCTGCAGGGCGGCTCGAGCAGCAAGCAGAATGTCGGCGGTACCGGATTCGGCAGCCGTGCGAGCATCTACTCGGAAGGTAGCGCGCAGCTCATCGACTTCACGGCGGGCGGCGGTGACCTCACCCTGATCGGCGGCACTGTCGGCTCACGCAACTTCGCGCAGATCTATGCCGAGTACACCGGTACCCAGACGATACGTGGAGTCAATGCGCTGACCATGACCGGTGGCTCCAGCGGAGGCACCACAGCGGAGCACAATGGCGCGAATATCCAGAGCACGGCTGGCACCCAGTCAGTGTCTGCGGCGAGCCTGGTGATGACCGGTGGGTCTGGCGGGGTGAACAATTTCGCGATGATCGCCGCGGGGAACGGCAACGCCGCCACGCAGACGGTGTCCATTGCTGGCAATGCCGCCCTGCTCGCCGGCACAGGCGGGCAGGGCAACTACGCCGCGATCCTCGGCCAGGGTCAGACCCTCAGCATAGGCGGCGATCTCAGCCTGCGCGGCCAAAGCGGCGGCGCGACCGCGGCAGCTGGCAGTGGTGTCCGCATCGGCGCCAGCACCATGTCGGGAGCTACCTCTGCCGCCGATCTTGCGCTCACCGTGGGCGGCAGCCTCTCGCTCACCGGCGGCAGCGCAGCCCGCGCCGGCGCCGGTCTGGCCAACGCCGAAACCAGTCTGCAGCCGCTGAACCTGAACCTCACCGTCGGTCGCGACATCACCCTCACCGCAGGCAGCGCAGCCGATGCGCCGGTGGGCATCGGCCGCTACGGCACCAACTCGGTCGCCTCCGGCAATGCCATCATCAACGCCACCAACGGTACCCTCACAACCGGCGCAGGCACGGGGCTGAACCCGGGCGGCACCCTCACCGTCAACGCCCGCACCCTCGATCTCGCCGGCTCAGCCAGCGGCACTTCCGTGGCGCTTTCGGGCAGCGCCGGCGCGCTGCTGCGCAGCGGCACCACCATCATCGCCCGAGAAGGCGGCACCAACCCCCTGATCGTCGATGCCGGTGGGGGCGCCTTCGTCAACCAGGCCGGCACGGGCGTGTTCTCCATCCCGTCCGGCACGCGCTGGCTGGTCTACTCCAACAACCCGGATGCCGACACCCTCGGCGGCCTGCTGCCCGACTTCAAGCAGTACGGCGCGTTCTACGGCATCACCCAGCCCAGCGGCACCGGCAACGGCGCGCTCTATCGCCAGAGCCAGACCCAACCAAGTGACGCGCCGACCAATGTCACCACGGTGGCGGTGGCCAGCGCGGTAACAGCGGTGGCCATTCCCACCCAGATGTCCACGCCCACCCGCGGCCGGGTGCTCGATGCCGTGCCCGCGCTGGCGGGCACCACCACCACCGGCGGCGTGGAGGAGATCACCGCGACCGAGGCGGCGACGGGCAGCTCCGGCTCGGGCAGTACGGCCTCGGGTTCGGGCGGTACCGCGCAGGTGGCGTTCCGCAGCGTCAGCGTGGGCCAGATGAGCCGGGCCGAGTTGCAGACCCTGCTCGCGGCGCGCGCCGAGTACAAGAAGAAGGTCTTCGCCTCTGCCATCAGCAGCCTGGAGGTGAATCCGGCATTGGCCGATGTGCGCCCCTGCGAGAACGAGGCCGAGCTCGAACAGGGCGACTGTCTGGTGACCGACGAGCTCAGGAAATACGTGCAGGAAACCCGCGAGGTGCGCAAGCTCGCGCGGGAGTCCCGGCGGGCGGTGCGTCAGGCGGCAGTCCCCGAGATCGAGCGAAAGGTGGCGGTCCTGATCGGCAATGACAACTACGCCGATCGCACCATTCCCACCCTCGAAAACGCGGGCGCCGATGCCAAGGCGGTGGGCAGGCTGCTCCAGGAAACGCTCGGCTATGACACGGTCCTGCTTACCGACGCCACCAAGCAATCGGTGATCCGCACCCTCAACAGGCTCGCCCTTGAGACCGGCCCCAACGACTCGGTGATCGTCTATTACGCGGGCCATGGTGAGGCGATCGAGAACGGCAAGACCGGCTACTGGATCATGAACGACAGCACCGCCGACCGGCCGCAGTCCTGGCTGTCCAACGGCGATGTGTCGCGCCTGCTCGGGCGGATCAGCGCCAAGCAGCTGATGCTGGTTTCCGACAGCTGCTTCTCGGGTGCCTTCGTGGGCGGTGAGCGGGTGACCCGACCCAACGCAGCAGACCCGAGGGGCCTGCTCGATCGCAAGGCGGCGGTGGTGATGTCATCGGGCGGCAACGAGCCGGTGAGCGACGACGGGCGCGAAGGGCATTCCAGCTTCGCCTGGCACTTCATGGACCTGCTGCGCAAGGTCCGCGACTGGAACCTGGGCGTGTCGGTCTTCGAGACGCTCAAGACCGAGGTCAGCAAGGATGTGCCGCAGACCCCGCAGTACGGCGCCTCGCGCTTTGCCGGCCACGAGGGCAACACCGATTATCTGTTCGAGCGCCGCGAGGTGGAGAAGGCGCGCCAGTAAGCCGTGGGAAGGTCTGCGGTGACCGCGCCGCAGACCGGCTCAGACGTTCAGCAGGAACTCCGCGAAGGAGGGGCCGTCACCCTCGCGCTTGGTCTCGGTGCTCTCGCTCTTGCTCTCGGACGCGTTGAGCTGCCGCTCGGAGTTCTCCATCAGCCAGAGCAGATTGGTGGGCGAGTCGGCATTGGCCAGTGCGTCTTCCCGCGTGATCTTGCCCTGGCGCACCAGCTGCAGCAGGCTCTGCTCGAAGGTCTGCGATCCGGGCGCGAGGCTCTTCTCCATGGCGTCCTTGATGTCGCCGAGATTGCCGGCCTCGATCAGTTCGGCCACATAACGGGTGTTGAGCAGCAGCTCCACCGCCGGAATCCGCGCACCACCGGTGCTGCGCACCAGCCGCTGCGAGGCGATGGTCTTGAGGGTGCCGGCCAGATCCGACAGCATCACTCGCCGGTTCTCGGGCGGGTAGAAGCTGACGATGCGGTTCAGCGCATTGTTGGCGTTGTTGGCGTGAAGCGTGGCCAGCACGAGGTGGCCCGACTGCGAGTACGCGATGGCGGCCGACATGGTCTCGACATCACGGATCTCGCCGATCAGGATGCAGTCGGGCGCCTGCCGCATGGCGTTGCGCAGGCCCACCAGCAGGGAGTCGGTGTCGGTGCCGATCTGCCGCTGATTGACGATCGAACGCTTGTTGCGGAAGGTGAACTCGATCGGATCCTCGAAGGTGAGGATATGGCCCGAGCGGTTCTCGTTGCGGTGCTCGATCAGCGAGGCCATGGTGGTGGACTTGCCCGAGCCGGTGGCGCCCACCACCAGCACCAGGCCGCGCGGCTCCATCACCATCTGCCGCATGGCTTCGGGCAGGCCGAGATGCTCGAAGCGCGGAATGTCGCCCGGGATGTAGCGGATGACGCAGGCTGGCGAGCCGCGTTGCCTGAAGACATTGATCCGGAAGCTGCCCACCCCGGTCACGCTGTAGCCCAGGTTCAGCTCGCGCCGGTCCTCGAACTCCTGCCAGTGCCGCTCCGAGACCACCTGGCGCAGCAGCGCCATGACCGCGGCCGGGTCGAGGCGCTGCTGGTTGATCGGGACGGTCAGGCCGTTGACCTTGATGTGGGCTGCCGACCCGGGCGACAGGAAGAGGTCAGACCCCTTCTTCTCGGCCAGCAGCCGCAGCAGCTTTTCCATCATCGACACGAGTGACCGCCTTTCGCTCGTGCCGCCCGGCGCTCAGTCGCCGCGCAGCAGCTCGTTGATCGCGGTCTTCGCCCGCGTCTGGGCGTCGACGCGCTTGACGATGACCGCGCAATACAGATTCACCCGGCCGTCGGCCGAAGGCATGGAGCCGGGCACCACCACCGAGCCCGAGGGGACGCGGCCGTAGAGCACCTGCCCGGTGGTGCGATCGAAGATCTTGGTGCTCTGGCCGATGAACACGCCCATCGACAGCACGGAGTTCTCCTCGACCACCACCCCTTCGACCACCTCGGAACGGGCGCCGATGAAGCAGTTGTCTTCGATGATGGTCGGGTTGGCCTGCAGCGGCTCGAGAACGCCGCCGATGCCCACCCCGCCCGACAGATGCACATTGCGGCCGATCTGGGCGCACGACCCTACCGTGGCCCAGGTGTCGACCATGGTGCCTTCATCGACATACGCGCCGATGTTCACATACGAGGGCATCAGCACGACATTTCGGCCGATGAACGCACCGCGCCGGGCCACGGCCGGCGGCACCACCCGGTAGCCGCCCTGGGCGAAGTCGGCCGCCGAGAAGTCGGCGAACTTGGTGGGCACCTTGTCGTAGAACTGCAGGCCGCCGGCGGGCAGGACGGCGTTGTCTTCCAGCCGGAAGGACATCAGCACCGCCTTCTTGATCCACTGGTGCACGATCCACTCGCCATTGCGCTTCTCGGCCACGCGCAGCCGGCCGGCGTCAAGTTCGGCCAGCACATGGCCGATCGCCTCGCGCACGGCGGCGGGGGCGGCCTTGGGGGAGAGCTCGTTGCGGCCTTCCCAGGCCTGGTCGATGGTGGTCTGCAGGTCACTCATGCGGGTTCTCTCGAAGGGGGTTGATCAGGAAAGCGCGCCGGCCTCAGCCGGTCACGAAGCGAACGATGCGGCCGGCTGCCTCGACGCAGGCCGCCAGCGGCTCGACCAGGGCGAGCCGCACATGACCGCGTCCGGGGTTGCTGCCGTCGGGCCCCGGGCGGGCGAGGTAGCTGCCGGGCAGGGTGAGGACGTTGCAGCGCCGGTAGAGCTCGCGCACGAAGGTCTCGTCATCGCCGCCGGGCACCCGTGCCCAGTAGTAGAAGCCGGCCTGCGGACGCTGCACCCCCAGCACCGGTTCGAGCAGGGGCTGCAGTGCGGCGAACTTCTCGCGGTACTGGCGCCGGTTTTCGGCGACATGGGCCTCGTCGGACCAGGCGGCGATGGAGGCCTGCTGCACCGGCGGGCTCATGGCGCTGCCGTGATAGGTGCGGTAGAGCAGGAAGGCGGCGAGCAGTTCGGCGTCGCCTGCCACATAGCCCGAGCGCATGCCCGGCGCGTTCGAGCGCTTGGACAGGCTGCCGAAGACCACCAGCCGCCGGAAGTCGGGCCGCCCCGCCGCCACCGACGCCGCCAGCGCGCCCAGCGGCGGCTCGGCCTCGTCGAGGTAGATCTCGGAGTAGCACTCGTCGGCGGCGATGCAGAAGCCGTGTTCGTCGGACAGGCGAAAGAGCAGATCCCACTCGGCCTGGGTCATCACCGCGCCGGTGGGGTTGCCCGGCGAACACACGAAGAGCAGCCGGGTGCGGCGCCAGACCGCCTCGGGCACCGACTGCCAGTCGCAGCGATAGCCATTGGCCGGGTTCTGGTCGACATACCAGGGGCTGGCGCCGGCGAGCAGGGCCGCCCCCTCGTAGATCTGGTAGAACGGGTTGGGACACACCACCAGCGCGCCATCGGCCGGATCGACCACGGTCTGGGCGAAGGCGAAGAGCGCCTCGCGGCTGCCGTTGATCGGCAGCACCTGATGGCGGGCATCGACCCCCGGCAGACCATGACGGCGGGTGAGCCAGGCGGCGAGGGCGCGGCGCAGCTCGGGCGAGCCGGCGGTGGCCGGATAGCTCGACAGGCCGGCCAGCGACCCGATCAGGGCGTCGGTGATCAGTGCGGGCGTGGGGTGCTTGGGCTCGCCGATCGACAGGTTCAGCGGCGTGAGGCCGGGATCGGGGCTGACCCCCTCGAGCAGACCGCGCAGGCGCTCGAAAGGATAGGCCTGCAGGGTCTTGAGTCTAGGGTTCAAGAATCCCCTCCAAGTGACTGATATTGTTGGCTATCTGAAATTCGACTGGAGCGGGAAACTGTCCAGGTCCACCCGCTGCGGCGGCTTCCAGCCGCGCTTGCGGTGCTCGACCACCACGTTGGTGAAGATGCCGCCACGCACATACCAGCGCGCGGTGACCTTCAGGTAGCGGGGCGCCAGGCCGGCGACCAGATCGTCGGTGATGCGGTTGGTGACGGCCTCGTGGAAGGCGCCCTGGTCGCGGAAAGACCACATGTAGGTCTTCAGGCTCTTGAGTTCGACATTGCGCTTGTCGGGCACATAGTCGATCACGAAGGTGGCGAAGTCCGGCTGGCCGGTGAGCGGGCACAGGCAGGTGAACTCGGGCACCTCGAGATGCACGAGGTAGTCGCGCCCGGGCGCGGGATTGGGGAAGGTATCTAGGCTGAGGCTGGGCTTGGAGGGCATGGACGGACGGCTTTCCGGGCGGGGCGGCGCCTGCCGGCGGGCGGGCTCCCCTGAAACCAAAAGCCCCGCGCGGGGTTCGCTGGGAACCGGCGGGGCCTGGGTGGGCGGGTGCTATTATAGGCGGGTCGAAGCCGCCAGCGCGGCTTTTCGCTTTTCTGTCGGGCCCATCGCTCCGGGGTGTTTCGCGCGTGCGACTCAAGCAGATCAAGCTGTCGGGCTTCAAGTCCTTCGTCGATCCCACCGCCTTCGAGGTGCCCGGCCAGCGCGTGGGCGTGGTGGGCCCCAACGGCTGCGGCAAGTCGAACATCATCGACGCGGTGCGCTGGGTGCTGGGTGAGTCCAAGGCTTCGGAGTTGCGCGGCGAGTCGATGCAGGACGTCATCTTCTCGGGCTCGGTCGACCGCAAGCCGGCCTCGCGGGCCTCGGTGGAACTGGTGTTCGACAACTCCCTGGGCCGCATCGGCGGGGTCTGGTCCAGCTTCGCCGAACTCGCGGTCAAGCGGGTGCTCAGCCGCGACAACCAGTCGGCCTACTACATCAACAACCAGCCGGTCCGCCGCAAGGATGTTCACGACCTGTTCCTGGGCACCGGGCTGGGGCCGCGGGCCTACGCCATCATCGGTCAGGGCAGCATCTCGCGCATCATCGAGGCCCGGCCTGAAGACCTGCGGGTCTTCCTCGAGGAGGCCGCCGGCATCTCGCGCTACAAGGAGCGCCGCCGCGAGACCGAGAATCGGCTGGCCGACACCCGCGAGAACCTCACCCGGGTGGAGGACATCCGCCGCGAGCTCGATGCCCAGATCGACAAGCTCTCGCGCCAGGCCGAGGTGGCCCGGCAGTACCGCGAGTTCGAGGCCGACCGCGAGCGCAAGCAGCAGATGCTCTGGCTGGTGCGGCGCGACGAGGCCGGCGCCGAGCAGCAGCGGCTGGCGCTGGAGGCAGGCCGGGCCCAGACCGCGGTCGATGGCGCGCTCGCCGAGCTGCGCGAGCTCGAGGCCGCCCTCGAGACCCTGCGCAGCACCCATTACGCCGCGAGCGACGAGGTCCACGCGGCGCAGGCCGCGCACTACACCGCCAATGCCGAGGTCGTGCGTCTCGAGAACGACATCCGCCGCGTGGTCGACACGCAGGAGGAGATCGGCGGCCGGCTGGAAGGCCTGCGGGTCAGGCAGACCCGCGCCCGTCAGGACCGTGAACAGGCCCTGGCCGAGCAGGACGAGGCCCGGAGTGCGCTGGAAGAGGCCGAGGCCCGCGCCGAGGAACTCGCCGCTCGCCTGTTCGAGCTCTCCGATGCCACGGCGCCGCTGGAGCAGCAGGTGCGCGAGGCGCGCGCCCGGCTGGAGCAGGCCCGCGCGGTGGCGATCGGCACCCGTCAGGCCATCGAGCTTTCCGCCGAGCGCCAGCGCAACGCCCAGCGCACGCTCGCCGATGCCCAGCGCCGGCAGGAGCGCCTGCAGGGCGAGCGTGCGCAGATCGAGTCGCCCCCCGAGGAAGACCTCGCCGCGGTGCGCGAGTCACTGGCCATCGCGGAGGAGACCGAGGAGCGCTGCGCCCAGGCGCAGACCGAGGCCGAGACCCGCTGGCGTGATGCCGAGCAGGCCCGCGCGCCGGCCCAGCAGGCCCTGCGCGACGCCGAGGGCGAGTTCACCCGCGTCGAGGCCCGCATCGTCGCCCTGAAGCAGCTGCAGGAGCGGGCGCAGAGCCAGTCGCGCATCGGTCCCTGGCTGAGCCGCCACGGCCTGGACAGCCTGGGCCGCCTCTGGCAGCGCCTGCGCATCGAGGAGGGCTGGGAGACCGCGGTCGAGTCGATCATCCGCGAGCGGGTCGAGGCCCTCGAGATCGGTCGGCTGCAGACGGCGGCCGCGCTGGTGGCCGATGCGCCGCCGGCCAAGGTCGCCTTCCTGTCGCCGCGGGTGCAGCCGGTGGTGGCCGCGCCGCTGGCCGGCATGCGACCCCTGATCGAGGTCATCCGGGTGACCGATGCCGGGCTGCACGCGGTGCTGGCCGACTGGCTGCATGGCCACTGGGCTGCCGACTCGCTCGAGGCCGCGGTCGGGCGCAGCGCCGAGCTGCTTGCCGGCCAGCGGCTTGTCACCCGCGAGGGCCATGTGGTCGGCCCGCAGTCGCTGCAGCTCTATGCGGCCGATTCCGCGCAGGAGGGTGTGCTCGCCCGCCAGCATGATCTCGAACATCTGGCCCGCGAGCAGCGTGCCCGCCAGCTGCTGGCCGACGAGGCTCGCGCGGGCGCCGGCCGCATCGAGCAGCAGGCAGCCGAGGCCTCGCGCCTGCTTGGCCAGGCCCGCGAGGCGCACAGCCGCGCCGTACGCGATCTGGCCGCCGTGCGGCTCGATGCCCAGAAGCTCGAGCAGCTCCATGAGCGCGCGCGCCTCACCCGTGGCCGGCTCGAGCAGGATCTGGCCGAGGTAGCGGCGCTGCTCGAGGAGGCCGCGGCCACGGTCGAAGAGCAGTCGGCCGCCTTCGAGCGGCTCGATGCCGAGCTGGCTGAACACCAGCAGGTCCAGGAGGACGCCGCCCAGGCCTGCGAAACCCTCGAGGCGCAGCTCGTCGCGCACCGCGACCGTGTGCGTGGCGCCGAACGCACCGAGCAGGAAGCCAGTTTTGCCCGTCGCGAGGCCGGTGCGCGCATCGAGCGGCTGCAGGCGCGCATCGCGCAGGCCGACCAGCAGGCGCATGAAAGCCGCGAGGAGGCCGAGTCTCTCGAGATCCGCCTTGCCAGTCTGTCCGATGCCGAGACCCGCCTGGCGCTCGACACCGCGCTCGCCGCGCGTGCCGGCACCGAGCAGGCGCTGACGGCCGCGCGTCAGCGGCTCGACGACATCACCCAGACCCTGCGTGCCCGTGACGAGGACCGCCTCACCCTGGAGCGCCGTCAGGAGCCGCTGCGCCAGCGCCAGGTCGAGGCGCAGATGCGCGAGCAGGCGGCCCGGCTGAGCGTGGAGCAGTACGCCACCCTGATCGCCCAGAAGCCCTTCGACGAGGCCACCGTTCGTGCGCATTTCCCGCAGGAGCCGCGTGCATCGTGGCTGCAGGGCGAGGTCACCCGTCTGGACAATGCCATTGGCGCGCTCGGTGCGGTCAATCTCGCCGCCCTCGATGAGCTCGGTGCCAGCAACGAGCGCAAGAAGTTCCTCGATGACCAGTCGGCCGATCTCAACGAGGCGATCAGCACCCTCGAGGACGCCATCCGCCGCATCGACCGCGAGACCCGCGAGCTCCTGCAGCAGACCTATGACGCGGTCAACCGCGGCTTCGGTCAGCTCTTCCCCGAGCTCTTCGGGGGCGGCGAGGCGCGCCTCATCCTCACCGGCGCCGAACTGCTCGACGCCGGCATCCAGGTGATGGCCCAGCCCCCGGGCAAGCGCAACACCACCATCCACCTGCTCTCGGGTGGCGAAAAGGCGCTCACCGCCATCGCCCTGGTGTTCGCCATGTTCCAGCTCAACCCGGCGCCGTTCTGCCTGCTCGACGAAGTCGATGCGCCGCTCGACGACGCCAACACCGAGCGCTACTGCGAGATGGTCCGGCGCATGTCGGACCAGACCCAGTTCCTGTTCATCACCCACAACAAGATCGCGATGGAACTCGCTCAGCAACTGGTTGGCGTCACCATGCAGGAGCGCGGCGTGTCGCGCATCGTTGCCGTCGACATCGACTCGGCCCGTCAGATGGCGCAGGCAGCATGAACGGCACCGGCGCGTTCAGCTCGCTCGCGGTCAGCGCCCTGGTGCTGGTCGTGCTCGGTGTGGCGGCGGTCCTGGGCTACAACGCCTGGCAGTCACGGCGTCGCGGCGCGCGCCTGCGGGCGGTGGCCACGCCGGCACCGGCGAGTGCAGGCACCCCGGCCGCGCGCGCCGAGCCCAGCCTGGGCATGGTCGATGAGCCGGCGGTGGCGGCGGGCTCGGCGCCGGCTGACAACGCCGCCGCGGCCGCGTCGCCGGTGGCCAGCCTGGTCACCGGGGTGTGCCTGAGTCCGCTCACCGATTGCCTGATCGAGTTCGACCTGCCCGAGCCGGTGAGCGCCGAGCGCCTGCTCTCGGGGCCGGCTGCGCTGCGTCGTGTGGGCGGCAAGCCGGTGGCCCTCGAAGGCTGCGCGGCTTCGGCCGAGGAGCAGCCCGAGGGTGTCTGGGAGCCGCTGGCGCCGGGCCAGCGGCTGGCGCGGCTGCGGGTGGGCGTGCTGCTCGCCAATCGCAACGGGCCGCTCAATGCGATGGAGTTCTCCGAGTTCGTGGCGGCGGTGCAGACCCTGGCCGACCGGCTCGGGCTGCTCGCGGACATCCCCGACATGAGCGCGGTGCTCCAGCGCGCCCGCGCGCTCGACGAGACCTGTGCCTCGCTCGACGCCATGGTCGGGGTCAACGTGCTCGCGCCGCAGGCGCTTGGCCTGGCTGACCTCGCCCGCCTGGCCCAGGAGGCTGGCTGCGTCGAGCGGGGCAACAACCGGCACGCCCGCCTCGGTCCGGCCGGCGAGGTGCTGTTCTCGGTCAGCCTGGGCGATGCGCCCGACCGCATCTCGCTGCTCATCGATGTGCCGCGCGCCCCCCTGGCGGCCGAGCCCTGGGAACGGCTGCTCGAGTGCGCCCGTCACTGCGCGCTGCGCCTGGATGGCCGCCTGGTCGATGACCAGGGCAGGGCGCTCACCCAGGCGGTGCTGCTGCGCATCGGCGAGCAACTCGGCGCGCGCCAGCAGGCGCTGGTCGATGCCGGCCTGGCACCCGGCTCGCCTCTGGCGCTGCGGGTCTTCAACTGACGCAGCACGCCGTGAGCGCTGATCCGCCCACTGCCGCAGGCGATCCGGCCGCGCGGGCTGCGGCCCTGCGCGAGCGGCTTGCCCGCTACAACCACGAGTATTACGTGCTCGATGCGCCCAGTGTGCCTGATGCGCTTTTCGACCAGTGCCTGCGCGAGCTGCAGGCGCTCGAGGCGGCACACCCCGACCTGATCACGCCAGACTCGCCCACGCAGCGCGTCGGTGCGGCGCCCGCGGCCGGCTTTGCCACGGTGCCCCATGCAGTGCCGATGCTGTCGCTGAACAACGCCTTCGATGATGACGAGGTGCTCGGCTTCGATCGTCGGGTGCGCGAGGCTCTCGGTCCACTGCTCGCCAGCGATGAGCCGGTGGCCTACACCGCCGAGCTCAAGTACGACGGTCTGGCGGTGAGCCTGCGCTACGAGCGGGGCGTGCTCGCGCTGGCAGCCACGCGGGGCGATGGCGCCAGCGGCGAGAATGTCACCGCCAACCTGCGCACCGTGCGCGCGGTGCCGCTGCGCCTGCGCGGTGGTGCCGTGCCCGAGCTGCTCGAGGTGCGCGGTGAAGTGCTCATGTACAAGGCCGACTTCGAGCGCCTGAATCTTGGCCAGCGGCAGGCCGGCGAGCGCGAGTTCGTCAACCCGCGCAATGCCGCGGCCGGCGCGCTGCGTCAGCTCGATCCTGCGGTCACGGCTCGCCGCCCCCTGCGCTTTCTCGCCTACGGTCTGGGCGAGCTGCGCGGCGCCACCGAGCCGGCCACCCATGCCGAGCTGCTCGACTGGCTGCGGGATCTCGGCCTGCCGGTGGGCGCCGAGCGCGAGCTGCTTGCCGGGCCGCAGGCGCTGCTCGGCTTTTACCGGCGGATGCAGGCGCGACGCCCCGACTTGCCCTACGACATCGACGGGGTGGTCTACAAGGTCAACCGGCGGGAATGGCATGAGCGCATCGGCTATGTCGCACGCGCGCCGCGTTATGCCCTCGCCCACAAGTTCCCCGCCGAAGAGGCGGTCACCGAGCTGCTCGACATCGAGATCCAGGTCGGTCGTACCGGCTCGCTCACACCGGTGGCGCGCTTGCGCCCGGTGTTCGTCGGCGGCACCACGGTGTCCAATGCCACGCTGCACAACGAGGACGAGATCCGGCGCAAGGATCTGCTGATCGGCGATGCCGTGGTGGTGCGCCGCGCGGGCGATGTCATCCCCGAGGTGGCCCGGGCGCTGACCGAGCAGCGCCCGCCGGCCGACTCCCCGGCCTTCGCCGGTCGCTGGCGCCGCTTCGTCATGCCCACCCGCTGCCCGGCCTGCGGCAGCGCGGCGGTGCGCGAGGAGGGTGAGGTGGCCTGGCGCTGCGTGGCCGGACTGTCCTGTCCGGCGCAGCGCAAGCAGGCGCTGCTGCACTTCGCCCAGCGCCGCGCCATGGACATCGAAGGCCTTGGCGAGAAGCTGGTCGACCAGCTCGTCGAGGCCGGCCGGGTGCAGTCTCCGGCCGATCTCTACCGTCTGAATGCCGCCGATCTCGCGGGGCTCGATCGCATGGGCGAGAAGTCGGCAGCCAATCTGCTCGCCGCCATCGAGGCGTCACGCCGTCCCACGCTGGCGCGGCTGCTGTTTGCGCTGGGCATCCGCCATGTCGGCGAGGAGGTCGCGCGCCAGCTTGCCGCCGCCTACCCCGACCTGCCGGCGCTGATGGCTGCGCCCTGGCCCGAGATCCAGGCCCGCAAGGCCGAGATCCAGAAGGAGAACGCGCGGCGTCGCGCCCGCGCCGAGCCGCTGCTGCCGGTGCCGCTGGAAGGCATCGGCCCCGAGATCATCGACAGCCTGCAACGCTTTCTGGCCGAACCCCACAACCGCGAAGCCCTCGCGCAGCTGCTGGAGGCCGGCGTCGCGCCACAGCCCGGTGGCCGCCTCGCGGACGAAGCCGCCGCTGGTCTGGCCCCTGCTGGCGGGCCGCTCGCAGGCCTGAGCTTCGTGATCACCGGCACCCTGCCCACCCTCGAGCGCGAGGCCGCGGCCGAGCGCATCCGCGCGGCGGGTGGCTCGGTGTCGGGCTCGGTGTCGCGCAAGACCCGCTATCTGGTCGCCGGCGAGGCGGCCGGCAGCAAGCTCGCCCGCGCCATCGAGCTTGGCGTGCCGGTGATCGACGAGGCGGCGCTGCTGGCCATGATCGAATCCCCCCAGGCGCCCAGCGCGCCGGAGCCATGCCCATGAAATTCGCGATCATCGGCGGCAGCGGACTCAGTTCGCTCGCCGGCCTGCACGACTGTCGCCGCCAGGTGGTGCGCACCCCGTTCGGCGACCCCTCAGGCCCGCTCACCCACGGCCGTCTCGATGGCGTCGATCTGATCTTCCTAGCTCGCCACGGCTACGGTCACACCATCGCCCCGCATGAGATCAACTACCGCGCCAACCTCTGGGCGCTGCATGATGCCGGGGTGGACGGGGTGGTGGCCGTGGCCACGGTGGGCGGCATCCGCCGCGAGTACGGCCCTGGCGCGCTGGTGCTGCCCGACCAGATCATCGACTACACCTGGGGCCGACGCGCGACCTTCTTCGAAGGGCCCGACCAGCCGGTCACCCATGTGGACTTCACGCTGCCCTATGACGAGGCGGTGCGCCAGCGGCTAGCGCGAGCGGCCGGCTCCATCGGCGAGCCGCTCGCCCTCGAGGGGACCTACGGCTGCACCCAGGGCCCGCGCCTCGAGAGCGCAGCCGAGATCCGGCGCATGGCGCGCGATGGTTGCGATCTGGTCGGCATGACCGGCATGCCCGAGGCGGTGCTGGCCCGCGAACTCGGCGTGCCCTATGCCGCGCTCGGCGTGGTGGCCAATCATGCGGCCGGCATGGGCGACAGCGCGCAGGCCATCTCCATGGAGGCGATCAGCCGCACCCTGGAGGAGGCCATGGCCCGGGTGCACCGCATCCTGGGCGAGTTCGTGCGGCAGGCGGCGCAGCAGGGCTGACCGACGCAAGCGGCTCTCTCGTCTCAGGCCTGCAGCGCAGCCAGCAGGTCGGTCTCGAGCGCGATCTGTTCACGAGCCTTGGCGAGCGAAGGCCCGTCCACCAGGAACATGTCCTCCACCCGTTCCCCCAGGGTGCTGACCCGCGCGGTGCGCAGGTTCACGCCGTGGCGGGCCAGCACGCGGGCAATGCCGTAGAGCAGCCCGGTGCGGTCATTGGCGGTGACGGCGAGCAGATAGTGCTGGCCGCGCTCGTCGGGCCGAAGGTCCACCGTGGGCTGGATCGGGAAGTAGCGCGAGCGCCGGGAGATGCGCCCGCGCACCGGCGGCGGCAGCGGTGCATCGGCACTCATGCGCTCGACCAGTTCGGCCTCGATCAGCGGCAGGATGTCGCGGTAGTGAATGCCCGAGCCGGGATCGACCACCAGGAAGCTGTCGAGCGCATAGCCATGGCGCGTGGTGTGCACCCGGGCATCGAGCACCGAGAGGTTGCGGCTGTCGAAGAAGCCGCAGATGCGCGCGAAGATCTCGGGCCGGTCCGGCTGGTAGACCACCACCTGGAAGCCCTCGCCGATCGGCGCCAGCCGGGTGCGCACAACCGGCACGGTGGTGTCGGTGTGGGGGTGCAGCACGCGGGTGTGCCAGGCGACATCGGCCGCGTCGGTGCGCATGAAGTAGGGCGCATCCAGTTGCGACCAGAATCGGGCGTAGCGTTCCTCGGGCACCGCGTAGAGGTTCAGGATGCGATGCGCTTCCTCGCGCAGCGAATCGAGCGCGGAATCGGCCTGCGGTGCCTCGCCGGCCAGCACGCGACGGGTGGCCTGGTACAGGTCCTGCAACAGCTTGCCCTTCCAGGCATTCCAGACCTTGGGGCTGGTGCCGCGGATGTCGGCTACCGTGAGCAGGTAGAGCGCGGTGAGACGCTCCTGGTTGCCCACCAGCTGCGCGAAGGCGAGCACCACGTCGGGGTCGCTGAGATCCTGCTTCTGGGCCACCGATGACATGGTGAGGTGGTGCTCCACCAGGAACACCACCAGGCTGGTGTCGTCCTCGCTCAGGCCGTGCGCGCGGCAGAAGCGGGCGGCGTCCACCTGGCCGAGTTCGGAGTGGTCGCCGCCGCGACCCTTGGCGATGTCGTGGTAGAGCGCCGCGATGTACAGCCGCCACGGCGCCGGGAAGCCGGCCATCAGCTGGCTGCAGAACGGGTACTCGTGCACATGCTCGGCCATCGTGAAGCGGCGCAGGTTGCGCACCACCATCAGGATGTGCTGGTCGACCGTGTACACATGGAACAGGTCGTGCTGCATGCGGCCGACGATGCGGCGGAACTCCGGCAGGTAACGGCCAAGCACCGACCACTGGTTCATTCGCCGCAGCACACGCGTGACGCCACGCGGTTGCTGCAGCAGCTTCAGGAACAGCGCCCGGTTGGCCGGATCGCGGCGGAAGGCCGCGTCGATCCGGGTACGCGCATGCCAGATCGCCCGCAGCGTGGGCGCGCTGATGCCGCTGAGCTCGGCGTGGCTGGCCAGCACCAGGAATGCCCGCAGGATGGCCGCCGGATCACGCTCGAAGAGTTGCGGGTCGATGATGTCGAGCAGGCCGAGCTGGTTGCGGAACTCGTGATCGATCGGCTCGGGCTGGGCATCGGGCTGGGGGTGCAGCGCCGCCTCCAGGTTCTGCAGCAGGATGGCGCTCATCTGGGTGACGGTCTTGGCCGCCCAGAAATAGCGCTGCATGAGCTCCTCGGAGGCCGCCCGAGGATTCTCACCGCCCATGCCCAGCGCCGCCGCCACCTGGGCCTGCAGGTCAAACACCAGCCGGTCTTCGCGGCGACCCGAGACGATGTGCAGGCAGGCGCGGGTGGCCTGCAGCATGCGTTCGTTGCGGGCCAGGGCGCGGGCTTCCTCGGCGGTGGCCAGGCCCCGGCTGGCCAGCTCCCGCCAGTGGCGCCCGAGCCCCGCGGCCTTGGCCGTCCAGAGCACCACATGCAGGTCGCGCAGGCCGCCCGGGCTTTCCTTGGTGTTGGGCTCCAGGCTGTAGGGGGTGTCCTCGTATTTCACATGACGCTGACGCATCTCCAGGCGCTTGGCCGTGAAGAAGGCGGCCGGATCGCGGGCCCGATCCAGGCGCGCCAGGAGAGCCTGCAGGCGCTCGGCATCGCCAGCGAGCCAGCGGGCCTCGAGCAGGCTGGTCTGCACGGTGATGTCGGCCGCTGCCTCGCTCAGGCACTCCTCGGCGCTGCGCACGCTGTGGCCGATGGCCAGACCGGCATCCCAGCAGGCACCCACGAAGGCCTCGGTGGCCGCATCGGCACCCGGCTCGGGCGTGGCAGGGGTGAGCACCAGCAGGTCGACATCGGAGTGCGGGTAGAGCTCACCGCGGCCGTAACCGCCCACCGCCGCGAGCACTGCACCGCGCGGCATGGCCGCCGCCAGCCAGAGCTCGCGCACGCACTGGTCGGTGGCCGCCGTCAGCCGCTTGAGCAGGCGGGAAGGGCGACGATCCTGGCGGAAGGCCTCGATCGCCTGCTCGCGCCGTTCACGACAGGCCTGCCGGATGGCGGCGACGGCGGCCGGCGTCAGACCGGCGGCCAGGCCGCCGTCGCCTTGCGCAGCCGGACCCGGCCGGGCGGGATCGTCGGGGATCGACACGGCCACGCAGCGCGGCCGCTCAGGCCGGCGCCGACCCGACGGGCTCGGGCACCGGCGGGCGCGCGGGCATGCCCGCCGACACGGTCAGCACCTCGTACCAGATC